>CAMWXP010000057.1 GCA_947178255.1 uncultured Clostridia bacterium
TTGCGGAAAACGGCAAAATAATGTCAGGTGCATCCGTTACCGAGGACACGGGCATTTATGCCACTTTCGATACCGGTCAAATTTTCGGCTCGATGGAGAAGTACGTTTTGATCGTTCCGAGCGATATTACCAAGATCGGAACGGGTAGCGCCGCTTATGTTTACGGGAACAAAGCGTATTATCAGGATTATACATCGGGAACTACGGTTACGACAGGTCAAGCGTATACCGACTTCTCGTGCTTTATTTACAGTGACGCTATTGCGCATTACCAAGAACCTTATTTTTGGCAACCGCGCGAACGACTTGTCGGCGTTTACTTTCCCGACGACAGCAGACTGACTACTATTGCAGGCGCTACCTACACCGGTGTCCCGACTGATTCTACGGCGTGGGGGTTAAATGCAAACGGGAATCCCGTTAATAGAACAAATAAAAGGTTGCAGGGCAAGGGAGCGTTCGAGTACTGTGACAGTCTACGCTTTTTGATTTTGCCCAACGAATTGACTTCGATCGGCAAGCATACGTTTTGGAATTGCTCCGGCATAGTTGATATGAATATCCCCCCCAAGGTGACGGAGATAGGGGCTTTTGCTTTCGGACGCTGTTCGTCGGTGCGCGTGTTGCCACGTCCGGCAACCGGCGGAAATATTGATTCGACGGCATATAACAGATGCTCGTTTGAAGACGAAAGCACTATATATATCATGGGCGGGGCGCCGACGGTTGACGCCGCCGGAAACAAGGTTTATGACAACGGCTTGAGCGGTTTTATATTCAAAAAGAACGGTTCGTCTTGGGAAGCGAAGGGACTATCGGGCGAAACGGGCGAAGATAAAAATAAAGTATTCATTTTTCCGGACAGTAGCGATTTCAGTGCAACCAGTGACCGTCGTAGGGCAGTAGAGTACGACTATATCAATCGTGACGGTATAAAAATCAAAAATTCATTCCCCGACGGTGGCGTTACAAGCTATAAGATTGGGGATAGCTTTGCAGAGGGAAAGTGGTGCCAAAATATTATCATGCCGAAAGCGGTAACCGAAATCGGCGCTAATGCATTTTTCAAGTCACATGTAAAGTATTTGGAAACGTATGCGACAAAGATAGGTTTGGGTGCGTTTACAGGTACGGAAAACCAAGAAGGCGACGATTCGGGCAACCAATGGTATTATTTCCATCAGCCTGCGGGAAATCCGACTTACAGTATTCCGGATGGTGCATTCGTTACACCGAATAACGGCGTTACGAGACAAATCGTTTTTGAAAGTAAATCTATGATGGATAGTGTCGGCAGTACTTTTACCGGACTAAATAATTTAGCGAAGACACGCACGGTTGTTCGCTATCAAATTCCAGTCTATGCCAATATTTATAGCGAAGAAGCGACTACATATAACGGAAAAGGCGTAACGCTTGTCGAGAGCGATCTTGCGGAGCGGTTCTATTACGATTCCGATTATGTCGAACTGCCTAATATTAAGCAGGGCAATAATACAATTCTGTATACGAAACGGTTGAGCGGATTTGACTTTGTGTCTACCAAACAGGCCACGGGCGGGTGGGTGAATGTCGGCGAGGGCGCAAAACACTCTAACCCGACGTTAGGCCACATGCAAAGCACCGTTTGGTATACTAATACTAACTATACGGCAAGTACGACTGCATCGGATCTGTATAGCAGTACGATGACCACGCCTGTCAATATCTACACAAAAAATATCGCTAAGCCGCAAAACATCTATGACAAAACGTACGACGGCACGTATAAAGGTCAGTTTACGTTCGGCGAAACGTATACGTTCGGCGGTGTGAGCAAAAAGTTGGGCGACAGCGACACCGAGTGCATAGATTATAACACCGCATTGGGACTGAGCGGTGACTACGTTGTTAATCTCGAAAAATTCACATACGCCAACGGTGTAGCGGGGCGTACCGACAATACAAGCTCGTTACACAATGCCGGCTCGTATGAGTTTTCGATCGAGTTAAACACCAAGTGGGGTGTGTGGTCGGATAAGTACAAAGCGGATAACGAAGGATACTTTGACGCTATTGTCGCTATTGCTCGTAAGCAAATTGATTACAGTACGCTTAACAAATTACCGCAGTTTGTAAACGCCGGTAACAATGTTGCATTGAGCGGCGCCACAACACCCATATACAAGTACAACGACGGTTGGTACATTGCGCAAAAGGATGGCGAAGAACCAAACGATACAAAAACGGTAACCAACTCGTTTGTATATTACACAGGCAGCGACATTACAATTAAGATATCGGGCGAGAATAATTTGAGCGTGGACGCAAGCTCATCAACGCTCGGCGACGTGGAGATTATATCGAGAAACGGCTTATCATTTGCCAATTCCAGCGAATATACCGCGTCGTTTATGTTCCAAGTCAAGTATATTCCCGACACTAATAATCAGTTTTCTAACTATATTTTCTATTATGGCGACAACAACGAAACTAAGTACGACAACGTAACGGACATCGAAACAGGCTTGAGCATTACCGGCAAGCAGGATAACTTTTTCCGTATTTCAAAGCGTTGGTATATCGTAAATCAAACAAATATGTTCGTCAATGCCGGCACCGATACGCCCTATCTTCCGATTGAGGGCGATATTCACTATGCCGACGATATAACGGTTAACGTTCCCGCGCTTCTTTACGGCAATGCCATTGGCAAAATCGAATACGCAATCGATTACGTACCCGTAACAGGCGGCAGGGCGACGACTATTGCCGAGCGCCCCGCCGAAGGTGCCACTCAAAACGCAATATCGTATTATATAAATTCGTCCATGCCCGCAGGTACGTATAATCTTAAATTATACGGTTCCAAAGTGGATGTTAATGTGGACGACGAAATCAAATCGTACTCTGCGATAAGCGGTGAGTATACTATTACTGTTTTGCCCAAGGAATTCGACAGCGAAACTGTTGCCGATATACACGATACAATGCGCGGCAATCAAGTGGCAAATCCGTCCACTGCTAAAACTGAGCTTGAAAAGTATATCAACGCGTATCCGCTTACAAATAAAAAGCTGCACGAGAGCATAGCGACATATATTACGAAGCTTAACGATACGCTTGTCGCCGATAGGGGTAACGCTACAAACTATTGGTCAGACAAAGACGGATATTTCGATACCGCTGTTACGGTCGGCTACAACCGCGAGGGCTCGGGCAATACTGTATATTGGAACGAGAGCGACACGCTTGGCGCGCTAGGTACCGCTAACACGTACACATTCTATTACAGCATTTCCGCAAAGAACTATGAGACTGTTGGCGGTGCGGATGCGGTAGATCGTCAGCAGCGCGGATTTAGAACAACTCTGTACACCGCAATGATGTTGTCCGAAATTCACGACACCATTGTAGACGTAACCAATCCGTATTTTAAAGACGTTACTTATACGGGCGCGGACGCCAAAACGTCGGTGCCGTACAGCAAGTATTATTCGTACAGCTTTGACGACGAGGGCTACGTAAACGTAGGTACGCACACCGTTACGCTTACGCTTAACGACCCCGACCTTGCGCGTTGGGAGTCTGACGGTACCGATTACAGTCAATACTTCCAAGTTATAAACGGCGGCAAATCGCTTCGCGTCAACTTTAACATTGTCACGGCTAACAACGGCTGGAACGTTATGCCGCAAATGTCGTCCTGGACGTTTAACGGCTTTAACAAGAGCGTCAACGCCATAACGGCCGGTTTGAAGTTTGATTCTACCGTAAAATACGCGCTTATTCCCAATACAGTATCAAACCCGCTTGCGGTTGAATGGGGCAGTGACGTGGCTGGCGTCGCATACTTTACGGTAGACGTAAACGGTATGGTGGACGACGCCGCTGCGGCTAAGCTCAATGCGCTCAAACCCGCAAGCTATTACCTCAAATTCTTTGTGGATGCAATCCATGTAACAGGAAGCGAAGCGGTTAATGTAAATGCAATGAACGACATTGCCCGCAACAACAGCGACGCCCTTATGGCGACTGTAACAATCGGTAAAGCGGTCAACCGTTGGACTTCCACGCCAAACGTAATGCGTTGGACTTTCGGCGACTACAATGCCCAGTCGCATAAAATAACCGCCGAGGCGCTTTATCCCGCGCTGTTGCCCAAGGATGTCGAAGGATTTGCATATACCAACGGAGGTGCGGCGCTTACCGACGCTCAGTCCAAGTTTAAATTTACTGTATACGACAGCACCGGCGCCGACGTGACCAATCAATTGGCAAGCCTTCATGCGGGCACATATACGCTTGCTACAAGCATGGACGAATCCGATTACTATACAGCCATTGACGAAACGCAAATGAGCTTCGAGATTGCGCGGGCCGTCAATATTTGGACGACTACGCCGCAGGTAGTGCAATGGACTTGGGGCGAGTATTCGGCAAGCAAAAATATCATTTCCGCCGAAACCAAATTCAGCGGCGGCGACGGCTCCGAAAATTCTACCGATAAACCCATTTTGTTCTCGGTGCTGCAAACTGTAAACGGCGAACGCGTTGTCGTTGCCGGTCTTGAAAACTTCCAAATCGACGCCAACGGCAATATTACAAATGTCGCGGCAGCCGAGGCGTTTGCCAAGCTCAACGCAGGCAACTACTATTTGCGTGCGACCAAGCCGGGTAATAACGACTACACCGATATTACGGGCGACGCGACGACCGACATATCGTTTACCGTTGCGCTCGCCGCCAATTCGTGGGATACGCAGCCGGTTATTACGGGCTTTGTTTACAATCAATTCGACGCTGCAAACAACTTTATAGCGGGCGTGCCGCATTTCCCGCTTGCCGATAAATCGGTGTATTACGCAATAGGCACCGCTCCTTATGCAAACGTAACATCGCTTGCGGATTTTGAAACGGTAGCGGGTACGCACTTTACTTTGACCGACGCCGCTTCCGTCGACGCAATTTGTACGTATATAGGCGGCTTGGCAAAACACACATACTACTTTGCCGTGTTTGTACCAGCCGACAATAACTATTCGTATTTGTTCTATACGGGTTCTTTCAACGTTTCGCAAACGAGCAACTACTGGCAGGACGCCACGCCGCCCGACATCGACAGTTGGACTTACGGCCTGTTTGCTGATAGCTTATTCACAAATGGCAATCCAATACACGGCTCGACCAAGTACACCGTGCGCTACGTTGTTGACGGAAACGTTGACGAAACGGATAGCGGCATTGCCAAAATCGGTAACGTCGAGCTTAAAGATATGTCTTATGCCAATCTTAAAGCCGCGCTTATCAATCTGAACGCCGGCACGTACAGCCTTCAAGCAACGTCGGGTTCTACGGAAGACTATGCCGAAGCCAAAGCGAGTAAGCAGTTTACGGTTGCAAAGGGGAACAACGAGTGGGATGTTGCTCCGTCTATAATCGGTTGGACTCATGGCGAAGTTCCATCCGCGCCTAATAACGGAAAGGTACTGCACGAAGCTGCAATAACTGGAAAATACTATCTTACCAAAACTGACGGCAACGGCAACCTTGTTGCGGATATGGATAACGAAGTAACTACGGTTGAAAACGCCGGCAGCTACGCTTACGTTGTTACCGTAGCCGAGACTACCAACTACAATGGCTTTACAACCACTTTGTTATTCATCGTTGAAAAGGCGGTCAATACTTGGACAAACACATTGTCAGATAAAAGTTGGACATGGGGCACGCCTGTATCGATAACGTCGGAGTCGCTCGCCGCCGCCGATTTCGGCAATGATCGAATTGTATATACCATAAGCGGTAGCAACATCAACACAATAACTGTCAAAACAAGCGACGGCAACGTCATCACAGCACTCAGCAGTGCCATCAACAGCTTGCTACCCGGTACGTATACAATTGTGGCGAGCATCGATAGCACAGACATGTATACGGCGCCTACCGAAGTTAACTTTGCGCTGCTTACTATAAATAAAGTTGATGTGGTGTGGTCGGAGGCTACCGAAAGCGCAGTCAAGGAGCACAACTGGGTGCTTAACTCCGAAAGCAACAGCACGCTCGTTCAGCCTACGCTTGGCAATGCGGGCGATTGCACTGTTACTTACACGCTTGTAAAAGTCGGTAGCGCGGGCACGCTGTATTCGGGTAGTGTGTGGAGCGGCACAAACAGCTTGATGGCTGTTCTCGCTACGCAAAAGGCGGGGAGTTACGAAATAACCGCAACTGCAAGTGGCAACTCAAACTATATTTTGCCCGCGGATGTTATGTATATACTGACGATAAGCGCCGAGCCAAATGATTGGAAAATTAAACCTGCGGCTACTCTTACATGGACGTACAAGGGCGACGATAATACGTCGGTCGTATTCGAGCCTTTGCACAACAAAGACGGAATGATAATTACAGTGGGTGGCACCGAATTGCGGTATGATCGGCTTATGGAGCAGCTGCTCTATTTAGGGGTGGGTAGCTATTCCATTGTGGCATACGTGCCTGCAACGGAGGAATATGCAGCTATTGAACCGTATACCGTAACGCTTACTATAAGTCAAGCGTCAGACGCTTTCGGCGAATGTAACATTCCTACAAGCTGGGATTGGGATGACGTCAGCCAAAAGACCGACGAAAACGGCGTTGCGTGGCAAACGACTTGGAACACGACTCTTAACGTGCCCGTGCCGCAAGTGAGCGACATCGCTACCGCTATTGTGTACAGCGGCACTACGGAACAGTTTGTAGCCACGCTTCACTACTACACGGTAGACAACGTCAAAAAGGTACTTGAAACTGACCTCAACGCGCTTAAATCCAAGCTGTTAGGCTTGCATGTCGGCACATACACGATTAAATTTACAGTTGCGAATTCCGCCAATTACGACGGCTGCTCGGTAGAAAAAACGTTTAATGTACTCAAAGTAGACAATTCTTGGGACGGCAGCGCAGGCGTGCCCACAATCGCGGGCTGGCAGTATAACAGTTCGGTCGCCAACCCGACTGCTACGCCTGTGTTCGGCAAGGGCACCGTCAAGTTCAGCTACGCAAAAGCTGTAGGCAGTGAAACCGAAGCCGATCTAATGAATAACGACAGTATCCTCACGTGGAAGGATTCGACTGAAACAACGGGCGGCACGTACTGGTTGCGTGCGTACGTTCCCGGTACCGACGATTACAACGCGCTTGTAGGGTATCATCAATTCAACATTAATGCCAGTCAAAACGGATGGGTAAACAACCCCGGCGTAATCGCTTGGGATTGGGCGGGCTACGACAAGACAGTCAATCTGTTCAGCGGTTCGGCAAAGAATAACGGTACGGCGACGTTCAAAATTTATTACGGCGTCAGCAGCAATAACAGGAACCTCGCTTTATCCGATTTTGCGGGAAACGGCGTAACGCTCGACAAGGACGAAGCTTGGATTATAAGTCGGTTCTGCACTTCCGGCTTTACGCTTGTCAACGATAACAACGTAATGGTTGTGTCGGACGACGTGGCAAAGTACCTTAACGCGCTTAAACCCGGCACGTATTTGCTGTCTGTCAACATTGCGGGCGACAACAACTATGCCGCGCTCAGCGGTCAGGCTACCTTTGTAATAAAACAGACCGCTAACGGATGGCAGGAAAATAAGGCGCCTGCGGTGTCGAGCTATACGTACGGTAACTTCGGCAATTCAACTTACTTTACCGCGGGCGAAACGGTTTACGGCGCTAAGGAAGCCGTAACGTACAGACTGGAAGGAATAGAATACGACGGCACAACCGTGTCCGAAACGTTTGTAAGTTCCGAAAGTAAAGGCGCTTACGTAAAATTGCAGGAGCGCTTGGCAACGCTCGACGCCGGTACATATACTTTGTCGGCGTGGGTAGCGGGCAGCTCTAACGGTACATATTCCGCATTGTACAGCTCGGGTTCGCCGTATACCACACGTTCGTTCACTGTTGCGCGTGCGACCAACAGCTGGAAGAATACGCAGGTTGTTACACAGATAAACAAGGCTTACAGCGAGATTCATGCCACAGGCTTTGACGCTACGGCATTTGCGGCATTGTACGCCGAGCTTTTACACTATAATCCGGACGCTACGGTCAATTACGCGCTGTTAAATTCCGACTACACGTCGCGCAACACGGACAGCTTGACGTACGCTCAATTATTCGATGAAATCAAGACTGCACCCGCAGGCGAGTACGTTATTCGCGCAACCGTTGCGCAAACCAACAACTATTTGGCAATAGCGCCGACGGATACGCGCCTTACCATCAGTACGCACGGCAACAGCTTTACTGCACTTCCCGCAACACTTACAGCGCAGTGGGCGCGCGACGCCGCCAAAAAGAACGCGACGGTGCTTACCGACTTCGAAGTAAAAGCGGCATACGGCGCTGACACCGTAACGTATACGCTTGGCACCGAAACGTACAATACTTACGCCGCGTTCAAAGCTGCGGTAAGCGCGCTTAACGCAGGCCCGTACAACGTTACGATATCGATAGCGGGCACAGACGAATACGTAGGACTTTCGGAAGTTCGCATGCTCACTGTCAACCCTGCCGACAACAACTGGCAAAACGGTTGGAGTGTCGGCGGATCGCTTAGCGTAGCCGACGTGACGACGAGAGCGGGATTGAGCTGGGGCTGGAAGAGTACGGTAGCATGGACAAGAGCGGTACCGCTTTACGGTGAAACCGTGCATGTAGAGATCAGGCAATGGCTGACTGCGACTAAGGAATGGTACACCGTACAGTACGTAACCGTCGATTACAGTGCAAGCAACGGCGATAGCGCGGTTGCAATTATAAGCGATGCAATATCCAAGCTTGACGTAGGTAAATATGAGATAGTTGTTTCGGCGCCTGCAAGCGGCAACTGGACGGCGATTTCGGATAAGACCGAGTTCAACATAACCAAGGTGGCTAACAGCTGGGTAAAAGCGCCTTATATTACCGGCGCTATCGGCAACAATTGGACGTACGGCGCAACGGTAATTCCTGGTGCTGAATCCAAGTACGGCGCCGTGCGGTACGAGTACGCCACCAAGTCGGGCGGCAAGCTTACGGCAATGCCGACGGCGGCGGGTGAATACGTAATCAAATTCATCGTAGACGGTTCAAACAATTATGACGGAATTGACGACAGTATCGCCGTTAAAATCGAAAAAGCAAACAACCGCAACTTCTCGGTGGCGCTTGGCGCAATCGGCTGGACGTGGGGCGCATACGACAGAGAGTCCAACCTGTTTAAGGGTACGCCCGAAATAACCGATTTGGAAAACGCGCCTATCAAGTTCTCGGTAGGCAAAGGCACAGGCGACAGCTTTGCGGTGCTGCCCGATTTGTCGATGTTCACGCTTACCTCCAACGGACTTGTGGAAAGAGACAGCAAGGTAGAGGTTGCGCTTCGTGCACTCACAGGTGGAACGAGCGAGCAAAACAACACCACGCAGTACACTTTGCGTATACACGTCGGCGAGACGGACAACTACAACGGCTTTACGTTTGACAGCACGTTTGTCGTAACCGGCGCGACCAATACTTGGACTAAAACGCCGTCCATAGTTACTTGGGCTGTTAATAACTGGACGAGCGAAAGTTTGCCGAGCGCGGCAGCCTTGTACGGTGCACCTGCAATCACCATAACAGGCGAGGCGGACGGCGTGGTCTACTTTAAAGGCGCGTACAAAAAAGTCGAGGGACAGGACGAATTAGAGCTTGTCGTAGAATTAAACAACCTGAATTTGGCTCCCGCAGGCTACTACGAAATGATTACTACGGTCGGCACTGTTACCGGTCAATACAACATACCGCTTACTGCCAACAGCAGGTTCAGAATAGACGTAAAGGGCGCGGGCGAAGCCAACTATTGGGAAGTGATTCCCAATATAGACGGCTGGGTGGCCAACATAGACGGGGTGTTCAATTCGCCGTTAGGCAAGCCTATTCGCGGCTTACCAAACTTTGTGTTCTACGTTCGAAACGAGGACGGTACTCGCGGACAAAAGGTTGACGCAAGCTTGACCAACCTCGTGGTCAAAAAAGGCGACAAGTACGAAGCGGATATATATATTCCCGTCGAACCGGGCAGCTATATAATGGTTGCCTCGACCAACGGCAATCCCGCTGCGGAGGGCAAGCCGGACGCGCTCAAAGAGGAAGAGATTTACTTTACAATCGGCAAGCGTCCGTTATCATTCGAGGAGGAGCTGCGTATTTCGACTTTGCTTTACTTGGGCGAAAGAAATGACTGGGCGAATCCGACCGCAAAGCCGTCGCTCGACGACGCCGAAATCACGTATGTGTACACCAACAAGGAAACAGGCGTCAGCAGCACTGATATGCCCACAGAGGCGGGAATATACAGTGTTACGGCAACTTTGTCGGCTAAGTACAGCCAAAGCATATCGATGTCGGTAGACTTTACCGTAAAGCTTTCGCCCAACAGCTGGACTGCTGCGCCCAACATTAAAGATTGGTCGGAGGAGTACAAAGGTAATTTGCCCACCGGTGCTGCAACCGTAGGCTCCGATCAAATAGTATACACGTATGCAAACGTTAAGGAACCTAATAAGATTTTGACGGAGAGACCGACAACAGAGGGCTCGTACATCATGTATGCGGACGTCAACGTGGAAGGCTACGAGCCGTTGCATGCGGAATACCGCTTTACTATCGAGCCTGCTTTTGACAGACAGCTTGTTACCGCGGCTATTGTATTGATGGTTATTGCCGCTATACTTGCCGGTGTTGTAATTTACTTTGCTATTAAGAGATACAAGGAGAACTAATTATGGATAACAAAAGCTTACTACTCACTTTGATTATTATGCTGGTTGTGCTGATCGTATTGCTTGCGGTACTCGGCGTTGTGTTCATCATTGCGCTGCGTAAGCGCAGACCGGTCATAAAGGTCGTTATGGCGCCCAACGCAATGCAAGATGCGCAAGCGGAAGACGAACCTGAAACCGAAGCTGCGCCCGCCGCCACCGAAACATCGCCTGTCGTAGCGTCAACCGAAAGTACGGCGCCTACGCCAGTGGTTGCTCCGACTCCGGTGCCTGCGCCCGCTCCCGCAAAGCCTGCGCCCGAGCCTGAGGAAGAGGAGGACGACGATGACGACGCGCCGCTTATTGTCACAGAGGGTCAGGAGCGCGTAAGCTACAACCGCAGTCTTACGGCTAAGCTCGCGCAAATGAGCAACAAGTCCAAGGAATGGTATTCGCAGTTGAAAAACGAATTGCTTTCCTACAACAAGGTAAAGGCACGCATGAGCTGGAAGCGCGAAACCTTCCGTGTAGGGCGTTTGACTGTTGCCAAGTTTATGGTACGCGGCAAGACGTTGAGTATGCTTGTTGCCGTAGAACCGACAAGCTATGCGGGCACAAAATTCTCTGTGCGCGACGTATCTAATGTGGCGAGCATGGCGGACACGCCCACCATGTACCGCATACGCAAGGAACGCAGGTGCAAGTACGCCAAAGAGATGATTGCCGACATAATGAAAGAGCTTAAAGTTTACAAGAATCCGGCGTACGAGGCGCAGGACT
>CAMWXP010000058.1 GCA_947178255.1 uncultured Clostridia bacterium
TTATTGTATATGCTTTTACAATATAGGAGAATTTTATGAGCGACAGTCCGGCAACCGAAAAGAATAAAGCTTCCGGCAAGGTTAAAGTCACCGATAAACTTAAAAAATTTTTGACGTCGCGTAAGGGAGAGGTTATAGTGCTGACGTTTATGTCGGTGCTGGCGTTGCTGTTTGCGGTAATTTTTTATTCAATTAAGTTTACCGATTTAACGTCGATGCCGACGGGGCGCGATAAGTTTTCGTTTTGGACGGCCAATGACTTTTTGACCGAAAGCCTGCGCTCGGGCGGCGGTACAAAAGCAATGCGCGTGTACGGAATGAACATATATTTGTCCATCGCTTTTGCGGTCGGCGCCGCGTTGTATATTGTAGCGTGGGTGCTGATGGCGTTAAAAAAGAAGAATAAATTGCTTTACGTTTTGGCCGCCGCATACAATGCGATTTTGGGCATTGTGTGCTTGGTGTTCGGAACGGTGCTCAGTCTTATGCGCGGCGGCGCGGTGGCGTGCTGCATAATAAGCGTGTTCTGTTCTGTTACGGCGTTGGCTTACCTTATAATGCGTCGGCGCATCGACCGTGCCGTAAAGCAAGAGGTTAGCTGGGGCACGGACACGGCTCTTACCGACAAGCAAAGAAAATACAAGCTGGCTTTGCTTATATGCGAATGCGTGGCGTTGTTTGTACTGGCAACCGTGCTGTTTATTCCCGTCTATTCGGAGGGCGCGGGCGGCATAACGTACGTATTGATAAATTCGGTGGGCGCAAACAAATATCCGGTGTACGTGTCTATCGGGTTTATCGTAATGATAATCGCGCTGTTCGGTGAAATGCTGTATTTCATTTCCACGGTGTCCGATTACTTCGGCGGTAAGACGTTTGCAATACGGTCGCGGCACTTTGTGCTCAGCACAACAATATTCACGCTGATATTCTTTATACTCGGATATTGCTTAAAGTTCTATTACAACCTTAGCGGCGGTGCAAATGCGGAGCCGCGCGAGGCTATGACGGTCAGCTACATACCGTTTGTACTTTCCGTCGTGACGATGATAGTATACTCGGTGTTCAGCGGCAAGTTCCCGGTGGGCGAAAACGGAGAGGTTTTGCACCGCCACATATACAAACCGTTCAAGCTGGAACCGCTGTTTGCCGTGCTTGCTATAACGGTGATTACGTTTGCCGCGCTTGCGGTAAACATAATAGAGGTTTACGTAAAAATTCCCGCCGCCGACTTCGAACAGAAAGTAACATTTACCGGCTTTGAGCTACTGACAAAATATAAGGAATTGGAGTCGGGCTTTCAGATGCTGTCGTTTGTCGAGTTTGCGTTTTTGCTTATGTCCGGCATATTGTTTGTACTGACGCTTATAGGCTTTATTTCAAAAGACAAAAGCTACTACAAAACGGTTAAGGTGGCCGCGATAGCCAACCTGTTTTTCGTACTGCTTATAGGCTTGTTCGGCGTATACTTCGAGATCGGGCAAAAAATCAATATGGAAAGCATAGAGAGCGTGCTTGCACATTACAACATAAAGCTGCCTGAGGATTCTTACGTATTGGAAGTGACGAGCAAAACTATATATATGTTGCTTGCCAGCGTCGCCGTAATAGTGTACATGATTACGCGCAAAATGTTCGGGCTTAGCGCCGAGCCGACCGAATGGGCTATGGCGCAAACGTCGTCCGCAGCAATGCCAAACGCGAGAGTAGGCGAGGACAAATCCGTAGCGCCGCAATCGACAAATACCGAAACGACTGAGACGGGCGACTTTGACGCTTGCCCCGCGTTTACCGAAATAGACAATTTACAGGAAAAATTCTTAGTTGCGCTCGAAAAGCGGCGTGCTCAGCTGTTTAAAAATCTTACGCTGCCCAACCTTGTCAGGTTTGTTGTTGACTACGCGCGCGAATCGCGGTTGCACTTGTCGTACACACCCGACGACATAGCCACCTTTGTTGCCGGTCTCGGTGCGTCGCGGCTAACAATACTTCAAGGTATGAGCGGCACGGGTAAAACGAGCTTGCCCAAAATATTCACCGAAGCGCTTATGAGCAACTGCGAAATAGTAGAGGTCGAATCGTCTTGGCGTGACAAAAACGAGCTGCTCGGCTACTACAACGAGTTCAGCAAATGCTACACGCCCAAAAAGTTTACGCAGTGCTTGTACCGTGCGCGGCTCAATACCGAGGTAATCTCGTTTATAGTGCTTGACGAAATGAACCTCAGCCGTATAGAATATTACTTCTCCGACTTTTTGTCGCTTATGGAAAACGAGGAAGACCGTCGCGCGATAAAGCTGCTTAACGTAAAGCTCAACCGCTTGGAAAACGGAAAACGTATACCGTACGACGGACTTAAAGACGGGCATACTATCAAGATACCCACCAACATTTGGTTTATAGGTACGGCTAACCGCGACGAAAGTACCTTCGAGATAAGCGACAAGGTGTACGACCGTGCGCAAACGATGAACTTCGATAAGCGCGCTGCCAAAATCGATTCGTTCAGCGAGCCGTTGGAAAAACGGTTTGTATCGTATGATATGCTTGCCAAGCTGTTTGAAGAAGCTAAATCCACTTACAAGTTCGACGCGGAAGAAAACCGCTTTATTCGCGAGGTGGAAAAGCTGCTTATGCCGTACAACATTTCCTTCGGTAACCGTATACTTCGTCAGATAGAGACGTTTGTCAAGGTGTATTGCGCTTGCTTCGGCGATCAAGCCGCGGTAGAGAATACGGCAGTGGAAAAAATACTGTTGAGCAAGGTTGTGCGCAAGCTGGAAAACAAGGTAATAGAAAACAAAGAAAAGCTGGCTACAGAGTTCGACAAAATCGGATTAAAGCAATGCAGCGCGTTTGTTCGCAAGCTTAACGAGGATTAGTCTATATGGACTTGCCGCTCGAACAGCAAATTCAATTATCAAAGCTGATAGACGACTACAAGGGGATAGCCGCGTTTAGGCGTGCCAGACGCAAGCTTAACTATATGCAGTTTGACTATGCGGTCGTCAACGATTTGACTCTGTTTATGATAGAGCCCGATTTCAGCTTTGAAGCTTTGGAGCAGCGCATAGACGTTATACTGGGCGCACTTCCTGCGATTAAGCGCATTTTTGCGCAGCCGTTTATCCATTTAAGAGAGCATAACGTTATTTTGCCGATAGAGTCCGTGCGCGTCGTCAACAACAATACGCTCAACCATATCGCTATGCACAGCGAAATGTGGTCGGACATAAAGGACGGCGAAATAATGCCGGCCAAGCTGCTTTCCAGGACGTACGAGGACACGTACGGAATATACGAAAACTTGGTTTTTTGCAACGTGGTAGACAGCGTTCTGTCCTTTGCGCGATCGAATATGCGGTTTTTAAAGGAAATGATTTACACCACGCAAACGATAGAGTTCAACCTGCTCGAACGTGTAAACCACTTAAACTACTTTTTGGCGCTGGGTAAAATTCATATAGGTTACAGCCAAAACTATGCCGAACATTACGGCACGGCGGTGCGGTGCCTAAACAAATTGCAGTTCATTTACAACACAATCGTACCGCGGCTTAAACGCCCCGTATACAAAAAGAACAAGTACCGCCACGACAATATAAAGATACACAAGACCAATATTCTTTCCATGCACAAGGAATATCATAGGATATACAAGCTGGGGCTGTACTTTGCGCATAACGGCGGAGACCCGATTGCCGAAATCACCAATAAGGATTTGGTCGAGCTGATAAAGAATTACTATTATTTTTGCCAAGCGCTGTGCGTGTTTGCGGTAGGGCATTTCAATTTTGTGTGCAACGTTACCAAAGCGTTTGATATGTCCAAGTTTGCGCTCGACTTTGCGTTTAAAAAGTGGTCGCTCAAAATGGAGCGTATTACGGTCGAGGACTGGCGGGCGCTGGCCATAACAGTCAAAAAGAATAAGCCGTACAAAATAATCCTGATACCGTCGCTGTTCAACAACAACGAGGCGCTTTTGGAAAAGATTAAAAGGGGCGTAAAAGCGGACGAGTACGTTGTGTGCACGCCGTATGAGGACTGCGAAAACGCCGCGCTTGTAGCAATTACGTCTATCGAATCGTTCCGCCGTATTCAGCAAATAGTTTTGCGCGCAATGATCTATGCCGACAGCGACAGAGACGAGTGTCCGTTTTGCAACAGCAAGCTGACTGTAAACGAGGAGCTTTCCACCGACGGCAATCCCGTTTACGAATGTTTGGCGTGCCGCACGCAAATTTTTAACGCAGAGTGCCCCGAAACGAATAAGCCGTACGTCTATACCAAGATAGAAGGGCAAACAGCTCGGCAGGAAGAGGATGACGAACAGTGGCTGGAAAAGCGCAAGGACGAGAGCAAAATGTACTTCCGCAACATCACCGATACGGACAGCGAATTCAACCCCGTATGCCCGCATTGCGGCAAGGTTCATGACAAGGAATAACACGCCTAAAATGCGTATTTTACCGACTCGAATGTAGCTATACATTCGAGTTTTTATGTGCACAAAAACGGCATATGGGTATAGGTTTTAAAGGAAAAAAGCATACATGCATCGTGTTTTTGTAATGTATTGCCCGTATACGGCACTTTTTTCGATACATGTGCGTATTTATTATTAAAAATATTGTCGTAATTTCGCCTTAAAGGCCTTTTTTACTATTGACTTGCAAAACAAGATTTGATATAATGATATTTACCAAATTGCCGTTTAACAATACAGGCTAAATGATGAAATCGTTTCGCGTTTGACTTGCGGTTGCGGCAAACTTATCTTTTTAGGACACTCGGGATATGAACAACTCACAATTAGGGAAAAAGATTTTAACGGTTGTTATTGTGTTTGCCTTGGCGCTATGCTTAGGCATATGCACTTTTTTGGGTATAAATGCAAATTCGAGCGGAGGAAGCGCGGCAGGGGCTTCGTCTGATAATTCCGGTGTGCTCAACAGCGCCGCGGGTGACGATGTCGCGGACTTTACGTACGAGTTTGGAAAAAGCTACAATATTAACGGGGTGGATTACCCGTTAAGTAATGCCGATTCGGAATACTTGCAGTTTAAAACGGCATTGCACTTGAGCGACAGCGACACGTCTACAATAGCGCTTACAAAATTCACCTATCCCGATGGAACGTCAGTCACCAATCCCGACGGTTTCGGCGGCGTACGCAGAGCAGGCTTATATGAGTTTACCGTTACGAACGGTGGAACGACCGTAACTAAAAAGGTCAGGGTTAATCAGGCTGTACTTGATTTCAGTTCACCCGACAGCATTCCTGTTTTTTGTAATGCAAATAACGTCCAGTATAAAGCACACGGAGATATCACCGCCATTTACAAGCATAACGACGGCTGGTATCCGTCGCAAAAATCAAACGAAATACCGGTAGAAATAAGAACGATTACAAACGCTTATTACTACGAAACTACTACGCATGGTGGTTTTGTAACAATCAAAATTGCCGATGAGAAGTTTACTAATTCCGATTATAAAACACCTTCCACGGATATTACCTCCGCATATTCCACGCTAAGATACAAAGACACGTATATAGATATCAAAATTTCCGACAGAGCGGGCGTTCAATATAAAGAATCCAACGAATACATAGCTACGTTCAAGTTTAATGCACCTAACAACTGCGTTTTTGATTATGGTAATGTCAATGATGACGACGAAATAATGGACAAAAACAAAGGTGTGAGCATTACCCAAAGGACGGAAACATCGTTTGTTGTTGTCAAGCATTGGTTTATTGTTAAGTATGCAAGCCTTTTTGTTGCAACCGATGACATTGCTAATTATCCGTATGTGCCTTTTCACGATAAAGTTAAGTTTGATAATGCCGGCGGTACAACAACCAATGATACAGGGACAAATGAAGGCGACCGAGGTGAATTAAACACAGCTATAGATACTATTACTTACGGCGAAGATTTTGTAGTAAAAGCGCCGGTGTCGAAATTTAACTCGGGGTTTTACACGGGTGAAGGTACGAATAGAAGAGAGATAATCAAGGACGGTTCAGTCAAGTTTGACGTAATTTACGTAGACTTAGACGGAAAGAAGCATAATGTGGCTACCAATGTGTCGTTGGACGCGACAGGTAGCGTAGCCCAAAATACGCTCTCGTATTATTTTAACAAAACCATGCCTGCGGGCAATTACACCCTTAAACTTTACGGCGAAATAGCGCAGTCCGAGATGGCTGCCGGATTGTCTAATAAAGTTCAAGGCGAGTATTGGCTTACCGTTTTGCCGGCACAATTGGGCAAAGGTACCAATCTGATTGACGATATTCAAAATACGATAAAAGGTACGGCGGCAGACGGCGGGTTCATCAACTCCTATTTGTTGAGCGAAAACAAGCTGCACGAGGATTTGAGCGATGAAATAGCTGCACTTAACAATTCGCTCAACGGAAATCTCGGCAAAATCAATAGCTATTGGAATGATAAATCCCAATACTTCGAGAACGCAGTCACCGTAAAGTATAACCGCGACACTTGGAGTAGCTCTACGTACGTTGACTATGATGATATAAACGGAATGATTAACCAAGCGGGTATATACAAGCTGTATTACAGCATTGCTGCCAAAAACTATGTTACAGTTGGCGGTCCCGACGACGCGAACCGAACGGATTATGGGTTCACAACAAAACTCAGTCAGGGCGTTAGCATAAAGCAAATTTACGATAGACTGACTAATGACGACGATCCGTATTTTAAGGACGTAACGTATACGGGCGCCGAAGTACATACTCTTGTTCCGCGCAGTCAACAATATCAAGAATCGTTTAACGACGAGGAAGGCTACATCAACGTGCGCAATAGAGCGTCTGTCACGCTTACCTTAAACAACGGCTCGGAAGGTTTGCTCACCGGGTGGGAAAACGACGTTGCCGGCGGCGATTTGGGCGATAGGATAGAGCTTTCCGACGATAGGCAAACGCTTACGGTTTACTTTGATATCGTTGCGGCAACCAACTCTTGGACGGTTGCGCCGCAAATGTCGCCGTGGACGTACAATGCATTTAACAAGGACGTCAACTTTATTTCCGCAGGTATTGCGTTCTCCGGCGCGGAAGTGTATTACCGCTTAGGTAAGAAAACGGGCAATACGTACGAATGGATGTCTGTGGACGGCAGTCTTACGGCGGACGATAATCCCGCTCCCGAGTACTTTACCGTAGACGAGAACGGTAAGGTAAGCGACGCCGTTGCCGAAAAGCTTAACGCTTTGGGCGCCGGCACGTACTACCTCGGCGGATATATTAATGCTAGTTCGGACGGCAACGTAAGCGATTACGCTATGTCCGAGCAAGCGTATATTCCCGTTGTCGTTATGCAAGCATCCAACGAATGGACTACAACGCCGTACATTTTGGACTGGGCGTATAACGGCTTTAAAAACAGTAACATACAAGTCGGTGCGACGTTGTTCGGCAACGACGACACAGACAATAAAATTACTTACACGCTGTACGAGGGCAATCCTACTACGGGCACGTTGCGCGAAACGTTCTATTCCTTAGACGAAGTGGGAGAGGACGGCAAAACCGTCGCCCAAACACTAAACGAATTGAATGTAGGCACGTATACGTTGGTGGCAAGCAAGGCGGGATCGGATAATTACAGACCGTTGAGCTTGCAAATGACTTTCGTAGTTTACAAAGCGACCAACTCTTGGACTACCACGCCGTTTATCAACAGTTGGGCGTATAAACATTTCACTTCCAACAATGTCCGTGCAGGTGTGGCTCAGTTCGGCGCGCAAATCACATACGATTTGCGCGAGGGCGATACCGCGGAAGGCAAGCTACTGCATACGTTCAACAGCATAAACGATATCTTAACAATAGACGGCAATGACGTAGTTGTTTCCGCTATGTTGAATGTCTTGCCTGCAAAGGTATATACCATTGTCGCAAGCGTAGCCGACACCCCCAACTACGACGGTTTGAGCATGGCAATCACGTTTGCCGTAACCAAGGCGTCCAACACTTGGACTACGACGCCCGTTATGACGGGTTGGGCATACAAGCTGTTCAGCACGAGCAATTTCCAAGCAGGCGCAACCGAGCTTGGTGTTCAGTCGACTATAACTTACACGCTGTATAACGGCAATCCCGAAGACATAACCGAAGAAACCGCTGCAAAGTTGGTGTTTAACTCCATAAACGACGACGGCGTTATCGATTATTTCGTCGCTTTGGAAAAAGGCACGTATACTTTGATTGCGCACCAAGTCGGCGAGGCTGATTACAGCGAGCTGAGTCAGTCCATGACATTCTCCGTCACAAAGGCGACCAATACGTGGAATACCACGCCGTATATTACCGGCTGGACGTATAAGCAATTCGGCGAAAACAACTTCCAAGCGGGTAAGGCTGAGTTTGGCGTTAATGCCGATATTACTTACACATTGTTTGCGGGAGACAAAGCGGAAGGTACTCCCATTAAAACGGCTTTTAAATTAACCGAAGATTTTAAACTGACCGAAAACGATATCGATTATTTCAAAGCCTTAGGACAAGGCACGTATACGTTGTTGGCGCACCAAGGCGAGTCGGAAAGTTATTACGAGTTGAACACGCCGTTGACGTTTACCGTATCGCCTACGACCAACAGCTGGGCAACCAAGCCGCGTGTTATAGGCTGGACTTACGGTTCGTTTGACAACAGTTATTTTATAGCGGGTATTCCTACCTACCAAGAGAGCAAAAACGACGACGACACGGCTGCCGTGGTTGAGTACACGCTTTCCCAAAAGGCGGACGACAACAGCTATACCGATATTGCCATGTTTACCGCGGCCGAGCTTTACGATTTTGCTTCACTCGACGCGGGCAGCTACAAGGTAAGCGTTAGCTATGCGGGCACTGACAACTACGCCGAGCTTACGGACGAAATCGTATTTACGGTAGGTAAGTACGTCAACGGTTGGAATCCTTCGCCGAGCTTGCGCGGTTGGAGCTATAAAAACTTTAATTCCGCATTGTTTACCGCAGGCGTTCCCGCAATGCAGGATGACGAAGACGCAGTCGTAACGTACAAGGTTACGGGTGATACGCTTGCGACAGCCATAACGCTTACCGTTACGAACGGCGCGCTTTTGCAAAGCTCTATCGACGCACTTACCGCTTTGGCGGCGGGCGATTACACGTTGACAGCCACGTATGCAGGTACGGATAACTACGACGAGATAACCGCAACTTCTACGTTTACGGTTGCGCAAATAGACAATAGTTGGGCTACAAGACCGAGACTGCTCGGCTGGACTTACGGCGCGTTTGACAGCAGCTATTTCATCGCCGGCGTTCCCACGCTCAAAGAGGACGATAGCGTTCAAGTACAATACACGCTTACCAAGGACGGAGACGAAAGCTTTACAGCCGCCACGTTTACCGCGTCTGATCTTTACGACTTTGCTACGCTCAACGCGGGCGCTTACACGTTAAGCGTTTCCTTTGCGGGCACCGATAACTACGAAGCGCTCGATGCCGAAATCAATTTTGCGGTATCGCCCGTAAATAATACGTGGGACACGCAGCCTACGATCACGAGCTTTGTTTACAAGCAATTTACCGAGGCAAACAGCTTTGTTGCAGGTGTGCCTCACTATCCGCTTGCCAATAAGCAGGTCTATTACGTAATATCGAACAGCGCGATTGCGGAAGCTAAAACGTTGACCGCTTTCCAAGCGATTACAGGTGAACATTTCGATTTGTCAAACACCGTCACGCTCGATTCCGATACCGTTGATTACTTAAACGGTTTGGGATACGGCAGGTATTACTTTGCCGTGTTTGTTCCCGAGTCCAACAATTATTCGTATTTGTTCTATACCGGGTCGTTCAATGTTTCGCAAACTAACAACTACTGGCAAAACGCCACACCGCCCGACATAAGCGGTTGGACTTACGGTGCATTTGCGGAAAGCATGTTCAAAGACGGCGCTCCCATACATGGTACGGTGGAGTATACCGTACGCACTGTCGTCAACGGCAACGCCGACGCGGTCGTTGAAATCGACGGCACTTCGCTCAGCGGATTGTCGTACGCCGCGATCAAAGCCAAGCTTAACGCTTTGAACGTCGGCACGTACAGTATGCATGCTACGTCTGGCTTTACGGATGATTATACTGCTGCGGAATGGAGCAAGCAGTTCGTAATATCCAAGGCGGATAACGAGTGGGACAGCACTCCGTCCATCGTAGGCTGGATTTACGGTCAGTACGACAACAGTGTCAATGCCGTCAACGTCGGTACGGCAAAGTTCGGCAACCTTGCCGCCGCCGATTATACATACAAGTACTTCGTTGCCGTCAACGAAAACGGAACGTGGGTAAAAGGCGCTGCGATTAGTGCAAGCGCCATCAATACGGCAAACGCCGGCAACTATTTGTTGGAGGTCACAGCGGACGGCAACG
>CAMWXP010000059.1 GCA_947178255.1 uncultured Clostridia bacterium
TAATCGACGGCAATTCCATACTCTACCGCCTGGTCACTAAGTCCTACTTTCGTATCTGCCTGACTTGTAAGTCTCACAGTTAAGCTCCCTTCTGCCTTTGCACTCTACGAATGGTTTCCAACCATTCTGAAGGAACCTTTGAACGCCTCCGTTACTCTTTAGGAGGCGACCGCCCCAGTCAAACTGCCCACCTGGCAATGTCCGAAACCGCGATAAGCGCATCTCGTTAGAACCTCAGCAAAGAAAGGGTGGTATCCCAAGGTTGACTCCGCAAAGGCTAACGCCCTTGCTTCAATGTCTCCCACCTATCCTGTACATCCTTTGCCGAGACTCAATACCAAGCTACAGTAAAGCTCTACGGGGTCTTTCCGTCCAGTCGCGGGTAATATGCATCTTCACATATACTACAATTTCGCCGGATCCATCGTTGAGACAGCTCCCAACTCATTACGCCATTCATGCGGGTCAGAACTTACCTGACAAGGAATTTCGCTACCTTAGGACCGTTATAGTTACGGCCGCCGTTCACCGGGGCTTAAGTTCGGTGCTTCGCTTGCGCTAACACGTCCCCTTGACCTTCCGGCACCGGGCAGGCGTCAGCCCCTATACATCAGCTTGCGCTTTTGCAGAGACCTGTGTTTTAGATAAACAGTTGGTTGGGACTATTATCTGCGACCTATTGCTAGGCTCCCCTTATTCCGAAGTTACGGGGTCATTTTGCCGAGTTCCTTAACGATGGTTATTCCGCTCGTCTTGCAATTCTCTTGCCGCCTACCTGTGTCGGTTTGCGGTACGGGTGCCTTACGGCTAATCTTAGCAGCTTTTCTCGCCGGCGTGGATTCACTGACTTCATCGCAATTGACTCCCCATCACAGCTCAGCCTAACGGATTGCGTACTTCACTACAACCCAGCCTAACTGCTTGGCCGCACTTTACCATCCGTGCGGTCTGACTATCCTTCCGTGTCCCTGCATCGAACCGTATGACAGTACGGGAATATCAACCCGTTGTCCATCATCTACGCCTTTCGGCCTCGGCTTAGGTCCCGACTAACCCTGGGAGGACGAACCTTCCCCAGGAAACCTTAGGCTTTCGACGGAGGAGATTCTCACTCCTCTTTCGCTACTCATGCCGGCATTCTCTCTTGTGTGCAGTCCACTGTCTCTTTCGATGCAGCTTCAGCCCGCACACATTGCTCCTCTACCAATTATCGTAAGATAATTCCCAAGCTTCGGTAAACAGTTTTAGCCCCGATAGTTTTCGGCGCAACATCACTCGACCAGTGAGCTATTACGCACTCTTTAAATGAGTGGCTGCTTCTAAGCCAACATCCTGGTTGTCTATGCAACATCACATCCTTTACCACTTAACTGTTATTTGGGGACCTTAGCTGTGGGTCTGGGCTTTTTCCCTTTTGACAACGGAACTTATCTCTCGCTGTCTGACTCCCGGACAAAAGTATTCGGTATTCGGAGTTTGATAAGGTTCGGTAACCCGTGAAGGCCCCTAGCCCATTCAGTGCTCTACCCCCGATACTCTAAATTCCGAGGCTAGCCCTAAAGCTATTTCGAGGAGAACCAGCTATATCCGAGTTCGTTTAGAATTTCTCCGCTAACCACAAGTCATCGCCCACTATTTCAACAGGGGTGCGTTCGGCCCTCCGCAGGATTTTACTCCTGTTTCAGCCTGCTCATGGGTAGGTCACTCGGTTTCGGGTCTACGACATGCTACTGAAAATCGCCCTATTCAGACTCGCTTTCGCTGCGGCTCCGACACTGTATGTCTTAACCTCGCAACACATCGTAACTCGCCGGCCCGTTCTACAAAAAGTACGAGATAACACATTCACCCCTTGCGGAGTGCGTAGTGCGTTCTCTGCTTGTAAGCACACGATTTCAGGTTCTATTTCACTCCCCTTCCGGGGTGCTTTTCACCTTTCCCTCACGGTACTAATCACTATCGGTCATCTGGTCGTATTTAGCCTTGGGAGATGGTCCTCCCTGCTTCCCACCCAATTCCACGTGTTGGGTGGTACTCCGGATACTTGTGAGCTATGACATAGGTTTCGCTTACATGGCTTTTACATTGTTTCGCGCTGTTTTCCAAACAGCTTCGGCTACTTATGTCAAGTGCCCGTATACAAGTCCACTACCCCGCACATATTGCTATATACGGTTTGGGCTCTTACCCGTTCGCTCGCCACTACTAAGGTAATCGTTAATTTACTTTCTTTTCCTCCGGGTACTAAGATGTTTCAGTTCCCCGGGTTCCCGTATGCAAGCTATTTATTCACTTGCATACAACCATAGTTTCCTATGGCTGGGTTCCCCCATTCGGAGATCTGCGGGTCAAAGCTTATTTGCAACTCACCGCAGCTTATCGCAGCTTATCACGTCCTTCTTCGGCGCCAGATGCCTAGGCATCCATCGTATGCTCTTGGTAGCTTAATCGTCCAATTCCTAAAAATAAGAAATTACAAGATATAAACTTTCAAAATTGTACTGGTAATACATATCACCAATTTTTTGATATTTGTATACTCGCTTTAAGTTATATGCAGTTGTCAATGTGCGACGCGGGCCATTTAGGTCAAAAAAAACACAACAAACAACAACTTTGAACTTTCGTTCGTTTATGTGTTATTGTTTATTATGTCCAGCGGTATGGCTTATATGCGATACTTGGATAACCCGTGTGCTGTCCTTTTGCGTGACAGCTTTGTCATAATAACACACCTTATATAGGGATGTCAAGCGTTTTTTACAAATTTTTTAATTTTTTTTAAAAATTTTTTTTCGAGAAAAACATTATCGGACAAAACACACAAAAACAAAATCGACGGGACACTTATCTCCGCCGATTTTTGTATACTCTATGTGTGCTCTTATTGTATATCTTCTTTATTATATACGGTAGTCACCGTACTGTTGAAGTCGCCGTTTACCGTTTTGTACACTACGAGCGAACCGCCCTGCTGCGTGAGCAGCAAGGTCAAACGGTCAAATTTCCCTCCCCCTGTGTAAAGCTGAAAGACAAGCTTTACGTCGAGCTTTTCGTACAACTCGTCCGCGTCGCCGTAATCTTCAAGTTCCGATTTTACGTCGTCGTCCGAATCTATCAAATCGATATATGGTAAAGCACCTAAGTGAACGTATTTATCTATCATAACGTCTACTCCTTCGACGTATTTGTAACCGTATTTAGCGCATACTCCGACGATTTGTGAGAACGTATAATCGAACTTCCACTCGAAAGTCGACGGTTTATACTTGTTAGTTATATAGTGCGGTACGACAACGTACACCTCGTTGCCGTCTTTGTCCTCGCCTATGATATAGGATCCGCCATACGGTAGAATGTCGTTTTGTACGACGTTATTTTGAACTCTCGCATAATCTGCCCAAAGTATTTTTTCGCAACCGAAATCGGTACGTGCAATACGAGCAGCGTCTTCTATATCCGCGCGCTCGACGGTTGCTACCTCGACAATCCTTTCAAGCACGGTATTATCTTCAAGCCGAGTTTCTATTTTCTCATACAATACCAGCTTGCCGCTCTCCTGCGTAACGTAGTAAGTATCAGCCTGCCCAGTTTCGCTCGATTCGACGCTGTAACGAAAAACAAACTTAACGTCAAGCTCGTAGTACTTTTTGCCTGCGTCGTCAAAATATTTTGTGAAACCTTCTGTGATATTGCCACTGGCATTGATATTATTATGATTGAAAAAACCGAACGAACCACTATAAAAATCCCAAATCTGCTTCTCGTATTCGCCCACATCTATTCCGTCGGCGTATTTGTAGCCGTGTTCCGCCGCAAAAGACGCTATTTCCGTAAACGAATACTCAAACGGCCATTGTATTAAACGCGGGCTGTATTTTTTGGAATCTCTCTTGGTAGACTCTTTGTCCGGTATTGCTATGAATAGTTCCCGCCCGTGTTTATCTAAACCTAATACGTAAGAGCCACCTCTTTGTATCTCGAAAGCAGATTCGTACGGAACGATTGATTTATTTCCATAAGTATCGTACAAATACACGCTTGACACTTCACCATAATGTTTGCCGCCAGTATGTAATAGTATCTTTTCACAGCCGAATTCTTTCGCTATACGTAAATCGTATACATACCAGACTTCATCACTTTCGCAACCGAAAGCAATAATTCCGAAGCACAATGCTATGATTACCACAACAACGGCGGCTAATATTGTTTTTATATTACATAATGTTTTTTTCATGATTTTGCCATCTCCATCCGATGCTCGCGAGTTGCTATCTCGACAATTCTTTCAAGCACGGTATTATCTTCAAGCCGAGTTTTTATTTTCTCATACAATACCAGCTTGCCACTCTCCTGCGTAATGTAGTAAGTATCGGCCTGCTCGTCTTCGCTCGATTCGACGCTGTAACGAAAAACAAACTTAACGTCAAGCTCGTAGTACTTTTTGCCTGCGTCGTCAAAATATTTTGTGAAATTTTCAGTAATATTGCCGAAACTAAAATCCACAAAATTATTATTGAGAGCGACAAATGAGTATTTATAATAATCGCTTAGCTGCTCGTCCGTGAACCCATCTATTCCATCAGCGTATTTGTAGCCGTGCTCCGCCGCGAAAGACGCTATTTCCGTAAATGAATACTTAAACGGCCATTGTATTAAACGCGGGCTGTATTTCTTAGGGCTACTCTTGGCAGACTCTTGACTCGGTATTGCTATGAATAGTTCCCGCCCGTGTTTATCTAAACCTAATACATAAGAGCCACCCCCGGGATAATCAAAAACAGATTCATCCGGAACCGGCGACTTAGATCCAGATGTTAGGTACAAATACACGCTTGACACTTCGTTAAAATGATTGCCCCCCGCATACCATAGTATCTTTTCACAGCCGAATTCTTTCGCTATTCTTGTAATATATTCATGCTGGCTTTCATCATTTCCGCATCCGAAAGTAACAAGCCCAAAGCACAACGACATAATTATTGCGAATACGGCTACGAATACGGTTTTAATACTTCTCGAAATTTTTTTAACCATAATTTGCCCGCCCCTAAAAGTGTTTAATAGAAATAATTTTACTTGTGTTATATGTTAATAGTATACTATACACCCTTTATGCTTGTCAACATATCATTATAGCATTATATTTGTATATAATTATCGCCGCAAAATTAATCTTGCGGCGACAGTGTTGTTGCTTTATTTTACTTTTTGCTGCGCTTATTGAGCGCGACGATGACAATAGCCATTATTGCCAAGCTTGCCGCGACTATAGCTACGGATACCCAAACCCATACGAGTCCGTTATTGTTAAGCGTTATTCCCGATCCGTTGCCGCCGGGCGTGGGCGTAGGAATAGGCGTCTCCTGCGTGACAAAGAGTATGGTATTAAGTTCGTTCGAGGTGAAGGTTGCATAATCGCCGTCCACGGTAAACCGAAGTTCGGTAGCCACACCGTTGTGTAGATTGTAAATTTTGTAATCCTTGTCTTTAAGCTCGTCGGGAATGAGCACGTGAACGGTAATGTTACCGACAGGCGCAACGCCTACCGAGTTGTTGACAAACGATACGTTGAGCGCCGAGCTGATTTGACCGCTTACAAGACCGTCGTCCAAATCCTCCACCCATTCGACTTTCATTTCGGTACCTTGCTCCAACCCGTTATCGCACGACACGCCCAAAATAACGTCGTCGTCTTCCTCGTAAGTAAAGTCGGATATATCGCCGAGATTGCCCGCGACGGTCACACCGAACGAATTGTTTGTGAACACGTAGTCGGCGGAGTCGGCAAGCGACAGCGTATACTCGCCCACTGTAACCAAGGACAGAATAGCATTGCCGCCCGCGTCCTTTATAATCATTCCCGCCGAAGTGCCGTCGACGCGTTGTTTGGTTCCGTCGTAGCCGTCGTACTCGGCGACTATCTTGCCGCGCGAGTCGGCGCCGCTGTATACCAGCTTTACCTCGTTGTTGGAAGCAAGCACGCCGTTAAAATACCACTTGACGGCAACCTGCTTTTTGGCGGCGTTCACAGACAATGAAAGCTGAGCGCTTTGCACGTCGTCGGGCGCGCTCGTATGCGTGTACGTGAACGTGACGTTATTGGCGCCCACGTTAAGCGCAGTAGTAAGCGTAACCTTGGTATTTACCGTATTTTGCTTGACGTCATGGTTTTTGGTATGCTCGAGCGTAACCTTTACAGTTACGGTAATTTCCCTGTCGCCGACGGTCGCCGAGCCGACTATGCCGGTAGCGACAGCGGACTTGAATTTGTAATAACCGTCCTCGACGTTTGCTTCGTTCACCGTCAAGGTAAACGTATTGTTTGTGAATTGATAGTCTGCTTTTGCCACAAGCGAAACGGTGTACACGCCCGCGCCGATAATCGAGTTAACGGTAGCGCCCTCGCTGTTCTTGACGATAATGTCGCCCGACAAGCCGTCGACGGTTACCGTTTGACCGTTGAGCCCCACGTACTTAGCCGAAATATCGCCCAAAACGTCGATGCCGTTGCTTGTGTACTGCGCGCTGTTGTTTGACGCAAGCGTGCCGTTAAAGTACCACTGCACCGCCGCCGACTTTTTGCCGGCGGTTACGTTTACGGTGACCTGCGCCGTTTGCGTGCCGCCCTTCTCGTCGGTATAAGTATAAGTAAACGTAACCTCGTTGTTGCCCGCTTTGAGTGCGGGGACGGTAATTTGCTTGTTTTCGGTTGCCGTCGTTACGTCGTTGATATTAACAGTATTTTTAAGCGTGGCAGTAACCGTAACGTTAATACTTGTCGCGCCCGCCGTGTATGTACCGTTGACTACGGCGGTTGCCGAACGCATGGTGTAGTAACCCTCGTCGACAGGCGCTTCCTTTACCGTCAAAGTGAACGTGCCGTTACTGTAATTGTATATATCAGACGACGGCAGCGTAACGGTGTATACGCCGACCTCGATTATTTCCGTTACTGTTACGCCGCCCTTTTTGACAGTCAAGTTTGCGCCGCTGACGGTTACCGTTTGACCGTCGTAGCCCAAGTAGCTCGCCGATATGCCGGAAAGAGCATTGGACCCGTCGTAAATGCGCTCCGCAGTATTGCTACCTGTGGAAGTTGCACCGGCGCAAGTCCAATTTACCTCCGCGCTCACCTTGTCCAAAGTTATAGAATACGTTACGGGCTTGGTAACGCCCTTGTATACATAATTATATGATATAGTATTGTTGCCCACCTGCAACGGAGTGGAAAGCGTAACCGTCTTTGTATCCTGAATAGTTTTGGTCGAATTGTCGTCGTCATTTTGGAGCGTAACTTCTATGTTCAAGCCGATGGAGGTGTCGCCTACCTTGGGCGTTCCCACATGGCTCTTGGCAGTAGCGGCAGTCATTGTATAGTTGCCCACTACAACCTCGCCTTCGTAAACTGCGGCTTCCGTGCCCAAATCCTCGTCGTAGCTTATCGAATACCCGCTGTTGTCGCAGTTAAAGAACGTCGACGGATTTTGCGTGTTGCCGCTTTCCGTGTATCCGCTTGTAATAACGCCGGTCAAATGATCGGACGGCATGGTAAAGCCGATTTGCGAACCCGCACCGAGCGGACCGGTAATCTTGATTTTACCGTCGTATAAAATGTTCCCTTCGTAATCTTTTACCGGCGTACCGTCGGAATTGACTTTGCGAAATACCTCTACGTTATTTGCTGTCAGGATATCCCCGTTCTTTCTGATATTTCCGCTGATGTTGACGTTTCCTTCCATCGTAAACGTTCCGCCGTTTATATGAACGCCCGCGCCCTTATAGAACGCCTTTAAGGTTTCCTCATCGTTATTTGCCTTGGCGCAATCAACTATATTATTTGTTATAGACCCGCCGTACATGTGAAAGACCGAGTCAACGCTGCTGACATAAACGCCCGCGCCGCCGTAATGCGAGTTATTAGTGTTATTTGTTATGATGCCGCCGTACATATTAAAGATACCGTTACTACCGATAAATACGCCGCCGGTATCGGTACTTATACCTTTGTTATCCCGTACCGCGCCGCCGTACATATTAAACACTGCATTGCCACTGACCGATACGCCGCTATAACCGTCGGCGCCTTTAACAGTGCCGCCGTACATATTGATTGTGGCGCTGTTAAAAGCATAAAGACCGCGACCGCTGTCTATCGCGCCCGTGCCGCCGCAATCATAAATATTAAGCACGGACGAACCGCCGTACATCGCAAAAACACGACCCTTGGAATATGTAAGAGAATGTCCGTGAAGACAGATATTGATAGTTAAGTTACCGGAAGAATCGGAATAAGTCCCCAACTCCGTTGTTAACACTTCATCTTTCGTCAGATGAAACGTACTCGATTTCCAAGAGTATTCGTCAGGCCATGAGTATTTGCCGGGCTCAATATGCACTATTTCTTCATCCGACAGCGAAAACGGTCTGGAATTGGCGTGGTTTGCGCCGAATACTTGGTCGTGCGTGAGCTGCGTTTGAGCTTGCGGCTGCACCTCGTCGGCGCGCGCCGAGTTTGTAGACACAAAAGAAAGCGCCGACCACGACAACGCCACAGCGGCAATAATCGCAATCAACGCCAAGATACGGTTGAATACAGTATTGAATTTACGGTAAACCATATATTCTCACCAATCCCCTATATAAATAACTGTTTCGATTTTTCAATCGTACTATCATTATAGAATATGTGAGAAAATTTGTCAATATTTTTTTAAATTATACACAAAAGCGTGTTGCTTACAGTTTAGCAATACTAATCGTTATCGCCTTCAACGTATCCCCACTCGACGGGAATACTGTCGGTGGAGTTGCAGTAGTTCCAATTTTCATGCCAACCGTCGGGCTTACTTTCCGCCTCGCAATAAATCGTTAAATCAGTCGAATTGCGGAATGCGCCGTAGGCAATTTCCGTAACACCGATGGGAATAATCATGCTCGACAATGACGAGCAGTTGTAAAATGCGTACTTGCCGATAACGTTTAGGCTGTTTGGTAATTGTACGCTCGTTAAGCTTGTGCACATCACAAACGCCGCTTGCCTTATTTCCACTACGCTGTTGGGTAAAGTCACGTTTATCAGCTTTTTGCAAAACCCGAAAGTCATTGCCTCGATAACCGTTACACCGTTAGGTATTACTATATCCGTCAACGCGTCGCAATAATAAAATGCATATTCTCCGATACTGTTGACAGAATTCGGTAGTACTATACTCGTTAAGCTATGACAGTTATGAAATGCTCTATCTCCGATACTCGTGACCGAACTTGGTATTGTTATGTTTTTTAAGCCGGAGCAATGATCGAACGTACCTACTTCAATACTCGTAATACCGTATGGCAGAACAACGTCGGTCAAGCCAATGCAAGACTGAAATGCAAAGCGTCCTATGCTCGTAACACTGCCGGGTATAGTTACTTCCTTCAAACTTGTGCAATTAGCAAACGCGTTTCCACCGATATAGGTAACACTGTCCGGTATAGTTACGTTCACAAGCGCCGAGCAACCGCTAAACGTGCTGTCCTCGATACGCGTAACGCCGTTCGGTATAACGATGCTCGTCAATCCTTTGCAATAGCCGAATGCGCCTTCTCCTATACTCGTTACCGAGTTCGGCAAAGTTACGTTTGTCAGCCCGTAGCCGTAAAACGCGTAGTCTCCGATGCTTGTAATGTCGTCGGGAATTACAAGCTCCCTTACAAGCTCGTCGTCTATATATAACTCTCGCGCACCGTTTGCCGGATTTGACCACGAACCGGTAAATTCGATCGCGCACCATTGCTCCATACTACCCGAATAATACACGGTGTCCAAGTCGTCGCAATAGAGGAATGCCCTTTCCCCTATGCTCGTAACGCTACTCGGTATCGTTATGCTCGTCAATGTGGCGCAGCTGTCGAAAGCATAAGCGCATATGCTAGTAACGCCTTCGGGCACCTCGATATCGGTCACCAGCTCGCCGTCGATATAGAAGTTATTCGCATACGTCAGCGGATTAGCGGAACGAGTATAGAAATCGATAGCGCACCATTGCGCTACGCTGCCCAAATAATACACGCCATCCAACTTAGTGCAATCGTAAAACGCCGAACTGCCGATAAAGATTACGCTGCTGGGTATGGTTATGCTTGTTATATCGGTGCGTTGGAAAAACGCCGAGCTCGCAATACCCGTGACCGGCCGCCCGTTGTGCATTGGCGGAATTACGATATCGGTTTCATATGAGCTGTTTGTTCCGCCTACCCAATAATTAACCAAGCCGCTACCTGCGTTTACTGTTCCGAATCGCAAATCTCTTGTATACGGCGCGTCGTCCGAATAACCGTAGCAAGCCGTGCAAATATAATCGACAAAGTCATGCCCTATCGCCGAATTGACTTTTGTGCGAGTCTCGGTCGCCGTGCAGTTTTCGCAAG
>CAMWXP010000060.1 GCA_947178255.1 uncultured Clostridia bacterium
CACTCTCATTTTGGGGCGCGACAAAGGTGTACGGCAGTTCGTCAACGCCGTCTACTTCGTTGGCCACAAGCCTCATAAGCTCTTCAAAATAATCGGGCATAATGCCTTTAAGCATGCCGTTTTCGGTGTAGGAATAGGGCGCGTTGTTGCCGAGCGCCGTCACAGTTATCGTTTTGTTCTGCGCAAGCAGATTGCTGACAAATTCTATTTCGCGCGAAGTAAATTCTAACTCCGTGGAGTACGACGGACCGTAGTACTTGTAATACAGCTCGTTTTTCCAGTCGCCCTCGTTTATATCCATTTGCCCGATAGCGTAATTTATTTCTTTAAGCAGTTCAAGGCCTTCCGCATCTTTACGGACAATAGCGTAAAAATCGTCGCTGCCGATCACTTCCAGAGTCTTTTCGTTTTCAGCTTTTCTAAGGTCGCTGGTGACTATGGCGTCGATCTCGCCGGCTTTAAGCGCGGCGGCAAGCTCGGCGTCTTCCGTATAATCGTTCTTTAAAACGGGCGTAAAGCCTTTGCGCTTGGCAAATTCTTCCAGCTCGGTCTTTTTGTTGTTGCCGAGCAAGCCGATCGTCATTTCGTCGTATGTGGAATAATCGCCGCCTACAAAGCGCGTCTCGTCTTCGCGTATGGAAATAACCGTATTCTTCCGTCCGATAGGCAAGGAATATGCAAACTTTTCCGCGCGCTTTTCATCCCAGCTGACAGACGTAACCACGTCGAATTCCTTATCTTCCAGTCTCCTGCTTATGTCGTCCCACTTCCAATCCAATTCATATCCCATGTATTGGAAATTGAGCCGCGAGTGCTTGGACACAAGGTTCAAAAACTCGATACCGTAGCCGGACAGTACGCCTTGCTCGTCCTTCATGTGGTAGCCCGCAAAGTTGAAAACGCAGGCTTTGTATGTGCGGTTGTTGGACCCCGTCTCTTCGGCGACCGCCGCCTCGGGCCCCATAAAAGCGAAAAACAAGCTCGTCGCCAATATCAATAATATAGCAACACACATGACAATGCGTGCCTTAAACGAACCGCGAACGGCGCTCATATGCCCCGCCCCGCGTCCGTAATGTGATTTTTTATGTTGAAAAGTGTTGTGCATATACATCTCCATACTAGCATTGTAGCATATTTGTCAAATTAAATCAATACTTTAAATGGTTTTATATATAAATACATGACAAATTAAAAAAATATCCCCCGTGCGCAAAGGCGTATGAGGATATTTTATGGCATAAATGTAATTTTACTTCTTTACCAAACAATGCAAAAACTCTACCGTCTTGTCCGTTTTGGCTTCCCTCGCGTTATCCGCTTTGTAGCGGCGGTGGTCCTGAATAAAATACTTGTACTTTCCGTACTTTTTCATTATCCGCTCTATTGCGTCGCACGACATAAGCCCCTCGTTATTGTAGCTTAGGAATATGTATTTGAATTGCGCGTTTTTAATAAGCTCGGCAAACGCCTTTTCCACCTGCCCCTTGATGCAGAAAACGCTCTTTTGGTCGGCGTATTCTCTAAGCCCGGTTTTGCCGTAGATTGTCGGATTGTCGTACCGCGCTATCGTTTCGAGCAAGTGGTAGTTGGTGCAATACTGCCGCGCATTGTACGGCGGATCCAAATACAGTATATCCCCCGAAACATGAGTTATGAGCTTGCTTATGTCCTCGTTGTAAACTTGGCATTGGGCTTGGGTATGCGTAATGGGCAACGCCGTCAGCTTCATTTCGCTTTGCGCCGACTTTTTAAGCTGCTTTAAGTACGCGCCGTACACCGACGCCGTGTTGGCGTACTTGTCCATGCTGTTAATGAGCGACGCAAGCAAAAAGAAATACTCGTTGTCGTTGATATCGCCCTTATTATGCATGTCCTCGACGGCGAGCCGCATGCCGTCGCACTTTTTGGCGTTGTGCTCGGTAAAGTACATACGCCTGTGCTCCTGCCCTTCGGTGCCCTCGTAGCAATAGTTTTTATATATAAAGCCTTCCACGCCGTCCACTTTATTCAACTCGTCGATAAGCTGCGCGCAAGCGCCTTCGTCAAGCTTGCCGCTGTTTTCCAAAACGTGCTTGTTGATGACGTAGCTGAAATACTGAATATCGTTTGCGATAACCGAATACCCGTCCTGCATAAACGCCGCGCTTACTACGCCCGTGCCGGCAAATAAATCGGCAAAAACCATTTCGGACGGCGTGCGCGTTTCGCCGTTTTGTTCCAGCGTTTTAGCGACCGACGACTTTAAAAAGTTTATAAGCGAATACTTCGACCCTATGTAATTCATAATTTTTCCTTGATTTTAATGTATATATAATACCACTTTTTTTACAAGCAGTAAAGCGGATAGCTTCACTTTGAGTAAATAATTAGACGCACCGCAAAGCATTTGACATAATTATCAAAATACAATAGAATAAATATGTTGGAGATAGTATGAATACCGAACAGTTTAAAGAAAAAATGATAGAGCAATCGTATATCGAGGCAAATTCGGAAATGCACATGCATATGCACGAAATGGCGCAGCGGGCAAGACGAATAACGGCGGAAATTAATAACGGCTACCGCACTCCCGAGCAGTTACGCGCAATGTTTTCCGAGCTTATCGGCACGCAGGTAGACGACGGCTTCGGATTGTTCCCGCCGTTTTACGCCGACTACGGACAAAACATCACAGTCGGCAAAAACGTGTTTATCAATTCGGGCTGTTGCTTTCAAGACCAAGGCGGCATACAAATCGGCGACAACGTGCTTATCGGTCAGCAAGTGGTTATAGCTACGCTCAACCACGATTTAATTCCGTCAAAGCGCGCCAACATGCTGCCCGCCCCCGTCAAGATAGGCAACGGCGTATGGATAGGTGCGCACGCGACCATACTGGCGGGCGTGACAATCGGCGACGGTGCGGTGGTTGCCGCGGGCGCCGTCGTCACCAAGGACGTACCCGCAAACACTGTCGTTGGCGGAGTTCCGGCAAAAATATTAAAAACCGTAAAGGAGTAAATATAATGGAAGAAGTATTGAACTTGACAAAAGAATGGGATAAGGTTTTCCCTAAAAGCGAAAAGGTAAATCACCAAAAAGTGACCTTTCACAACCGCTACGGCATTACGCTTGCGGCGGATATGTATACGCCCAAAAACGCAAAGGGCAAGCTTGCCGCCATTGCCGTTTGCGGCCCATTCGGAGCGGTCAAGGAACAGTCGTCGGGACTTTACGCAATGCTTATGGCAGAGCGCGGATTTTTGACCATTGCCTTCGACCCGTCGTTTACGGGCGAAAGCGGCGGGCAGCCGAGATACGTAGCTTCCCCCGACATAAACACCGAGGACTTTTGCGCGGCGGTCGATTACCTTTGCTGCCGCGACGACGTGGACGAAAATAAAATAGGCATTATCGGCATTTGCGGCTGGGGCGGAATGGCGATAAACGCGGCGGCTATCGACACGCGCATTAAGGCAACGGTCGCTTCCACCATGTACGATATGACAAGGGTAAACGCCAAGGGCTACTTCGACGGCGCGGACAGCGAGCAAGCGAGATACGAAACAAAGCAGGCTTTGAACGCACAGCGCATACGCGACTACAAAAACGGTAGCTACGAGCTTGGCGGCGGCGTAGTAGACCCCCTGCCCGACGACGCACCGTTCTTTGTAAAGGACTACTACGACTATTACAAGACCAAGCGCGGCTATCACAAGCGTTCGCTTAACTCCAACGGCGGTTGGAACAAGACGTCGGCGCTGTCGTTCATTAACATGCCCATACTCGCGTACAGTAACGAAATTCGCAGCGCGGTGCTTGTTATGCACGGCGAAAAGGCGCACTCGTGCTATTTCAGCAAAGACGCATACAAAAACTTAAAGGGCGACAACAAGGAGCTGCTGCTTATCCCTAACGCCGTCCACACCGATTTGTACGACAGGACGGATATTATTCCATTCGACAAGCTTGAAAGTTTTTTCAAAGCGAATATGCACGAATAGTATATGAAAAACCTATTACTATCGATATTGGTGATGATTATGCTGTTGTTTGGATTTACGGCATGTAACAAAGGCAATTCAAGCGAACCCAACACAGGTGACGTCGGAGGCAAACACCCGCCCGCTTCGGTCGCTTCGATCGGTACGTTCGATTTGGAAAACGGCAAAAACGGCAAAGCCCCCACCGTCACGCTAAACAGCGGATATAAAATGCCGGTACTCGGGCTTGGTACGTATAGCCTGACCGGTGAGACCTGCAAGTCCGCCGTGCTTTCCGCACTCGAACAAGGCTACCGCTTAATCGACACAGCGTATATGTACGGCAACGAAGTGGAAATCGGCGAAGCGATACGACAGTCGGGAGTGCCGCGCGAGGAAATATTTGTCATAACAAAAATCTACCCGGGAACGCAGTTTGCCAATCCCGAGCAAGCGATACAGCAGTCGCTTGACAAGCTCGACATTGACTACATAGATATGATGCTTTTGCACCACCCCGGCACCAACGACGTAAAGGCGTACAAGGCGATTGAAAAATTTGTCGAACAAGGCAAAATTCGTTCTATCGGTTTATCGAATTGGTATATAGAAGAAATCGACAGTTTTATAGCGCAAGTTAATATTATGCCTGCCCTTATTCAAAACGAAATTCACCCCTATTACCAAGAACAAGCGGTTGTGCCGTATATGCACAAGCTGGGTATTGTAATGCAAGCGTGGTACCCGTTCGGCGGGCGCGGACATACAAGCGCGATATTCAACAACCATACAATCACACAAATAGCCGATGCGCACGGCGTTTCGTCCGCACAAGTGGTTTTGCGCTGGCACTTACAGCGCGGCGTGGTGGCAATACCCGGGTCATCCAATCCCGCACATATCGGTGAGAACATATCGGTATTCGACTTTGAGCTTACCCAAGCCGAAATGACCGCAATAGCAGCACTCGACCGCAACGAAAAACACGATTGGTATTAGAAATTTACAACTGCAATTTTTGATATTGACTGAATGATATAAGTATGTTATACTGTTTATAGCATACTTATATTTTTATGGTCGATAACAAAATGAAAATTACTGTCATTAATGGTACGGAAAAGCACGGCGTAACGTATAAGCTGAAAGAGCTGTTTTTGGAGCGGTTCAAATCGGTCGCCGAAATTACGGAGTTTTACTTGCCCAAGGACTGCCCCGAATTTTGCTTGGGCTGCACCGCGTGCTTCACTAACGGCGAAAGCGCGTGCAAAGATTATTCATACGTACAATGCATAGAAAAATCGCTGTTGCAAGCCGATTTGATTGTTATGACTTCCCCTGCGTACGTAATGCACGCCACGGGCGGAATGAAAGCGCTGTTGGACCATTTGGCATACCGCTGGATGCCGCACCGCCCTGCGCCGCAAATGTTCGGCAAGCGCGCGGTAATAATAACTCAATGCTTGGGTGCGGGCGCAAAAGCGGCAGCAAAAGATATACGCCACAGCCTGTCTTGGTGGGGCGTATCCAAAATCGGCGTTTTCGGCGCGTCGCTTATGAGCGATATACATTGGGATAATTTATCAAACAGCAAACACAAAAAGCTGACGAAAAAGATAAATAAGCTTGCCCGCAGGTTTGCAAAAATAAATTACAACAAACCCGCGCATACAAAGCTTGTTACCAAATTAAAGTTTGCGCTTTGCCGCATGATACAAAAGAAGGTGCGAAAAAGCGGCACGGAAAGCTATGACGTAAAATATTGGCAGCAACACGGCTGGCTGAATAAAAACCGCCCTTGGAAAAAGACGAAATAATACAGCAAAGAAAAATCGAGTATTGTATACTCGATTTATTTATTTTCGGTATCGGTCATTATTTGAATAATCGTCTTGTTTGTTTGCGCCATGCCCTCGCCCGCTATGCGCCCGATATTGCATACCGTATCGTTTACGCTGTCGCCGGCAACGCCGTCGCCGGCATTAAAGTTTTTATGCGAGCGAGCCATCTCGAAGCCCATAATGCCCGCTTCCACAGCCATTGCTATTTTGGCGGCGCACGACGCCTTGGCGCCGTCGCAAATCGTACCCGAAAGTATGACGACGCTGTTTACAAGCGTTTGCGCTATCTCGTCATAATCCCCGCCGTTATGCAAGTAGCTTATGCCGCATCCGCTGCCGCACCCCGCGCTGATTGCGCCGCAATATGCGGACAGGCACCCGATTTCAGTCTTTTGGTACAGCGTGGTAAGGTTAGCGACGATGAGCGCACGCAAAAGCGTATCCTCGTCGACGCCCAATTCCTTGGCGTAAACAATTACGGGAAGCGAAGTTGTCATGCCTTGATTGCCGCTACCCGACACTATGCACACAGGCATTTCGCAACCGCTCATACGCGCGTCCGAGCCGGCCGCAGCATAGGCGCGCGCCTTGTTGCGCACGTTGCAATTTCCGCCGTTATACAACAGCTTGCCGATAGACGCGCCGTAGTCGCCTTTCAGCCCCTCGTCGGCGATAGCAAGATTAACCTCGATTTGGCGTTTGAGCAAAACGCGCAGTTCGTCCAAATCGACAGACTTGGCAAACTCCACAATATTTTTCATGTTAAGCACCTTGTGGTCGCAGTGCTTAACGGTACAAGTGTGCGCCTTTATATACTCGGCGGTGATGTCCTTGCCGTCACGTTCGATAGCCACAACGTTGGTATGCTCGCCAACAATATGAACACGCGCGGTGTGACCGTCGTAGGTTGCAGAAAGGTCGATTTCAAAATCGTCCTCGGAATCCAAATCGCGCACCTTTATGTCGGCGGCATCCATGTATTGCTTTATTTCGGAATGCTTGCTTTCGCCGAGCGCACTCAAAACGTTCAATCCGAGCTGCGGACTGTCGGCAATAACGCCGGCAGCCACGGCGGCGTTAACGCCGTGCAGTCCACCGGTTGCGGGAACAAGCACGCTCTTTACGTTTTTTATAATACTGCCCGACAGTCCGACCTTGACAGCGGCGGGTTTATTACCGAGTACGTGCCTTGCAATCGACGCCGCGTACGCAATCGATATAGGCTCGGTACAGCCCATAGCAAGGAGCAGCTCCTCCCTAAGTATATCGGCGTAAGCGGTAAACCACGATTTATCTTTGGTGTTGTTGACCATATATATTACATTTTGAACTTGTTCAACTCTGCGCGGACTGTTTTTATCACCTGGTCCGCCGCGCCGTTTAGCTCGAGCGTTTCTTTCATAGTCTTGTCGCGCGAAGTGAATTCAACGACGCCGCTTTTCATATTGCGCGGGCTGACTATCACGCGGTACGGCACGCCGAGTAAGTCGGCGTCGGAGAACATTACGCCCGCGCTCACGTTGCGGTCGTCGTAAATGACTTCTATGCCGCTGCTCTGTAATTGCTCGTACAGCTTGTCGGCGTACGCCTTGATTTCGGGATCGTCGGCGCGAACGGCGCACAAATGCACCTGCCACGGCGCAACCGAAAGCGGCCAAATAGGCCCGTAACCATCGTGGTGCGCTTCCGCAATAGCCGCGGCAAGCCGTCCCACACCTATGCCGTAGCAGCCCATAATCGGGTACTGCGAATTGCCGTCGTTGTCCAGATACGTCATGCCCATCGACTTGGTGTACTTAGTGCCGAGCTGGAATATATTGCCAACCTCTATGCCGCGCGAAACCGTTATGCTGTGCTTGCCGCAAACGGGGCAAATGCCGCCGTCGACAATCTTTGCAAAGTCATTGTATTCGGCATTCTTAACATCGCGTGCCATGTCCAGTCCCGTACAATGGTAATCGATTTCGTTCGCGCCGCAAACAAGATTGTTCATACCTTGCAGCGACCTATCGTACAGCACCGTCGCTTTGGCGTTAAGTCCTACGGGTCCGATAAAGCCCGCAACGATACCGCTCTCCTCGGTGATGACCGCGGGGTGGATATCGCAACCTAAGTAGTTGGTCAGCTTTGTTTCGTTTACTTCCAAATCGCCGCGAATAAACAGCACCACGTAGCTGTCGTCGGCGTTACGCTGATACACGACCGCCTTGCACGAAGAAGCAGTTTCGCATTTAAGGAATGAGCAAACCTCTTCTATGGTATGACTGTTGGGCGTGTGAACATTGATGAGCTTTTCGCTTTTCGCCTTTGCCTGCGCGTCCAAAACGCACTCCGCAGCCTCGACGTTAGCTCTGTATCCGCAGTCTTTACAAATAGCAATGGAGTCCTCGCCGATAGCGGTGAGCAGCATAAATTCGTGCGAAATGCTGCCGCCCATCATGCCTGAATCGGACTTGACCGAAATGACCTCGGGCAGACCCACGCGCGCGTAAATGCGCTCGTACGCCTTGTGCGCCTTGTCGTAGTATTGCTCCAAATCCGCTTGGCTTGTATGGAATGAATACGCGTCCTTCATTGTGAATTCGCGCACTCTTATAAGCCCTGCGCGCGGACGCGCCTCGTCGCGGAACTTGGTTTGGATTTGATATATCATAAACGGATATTTGGCGTAGGTCTGACCGTACTCGCGCACAAGATGAACCGCCGCTTCCTCGTGAGTCATGCCGAGCACGAGCGGGCTGTTGTTGCGGTCGTTAAACCGCGCCATTTCCTTGCCTATGCTCTTATATCTGCCCGACTCCTGCCATATGGACGCGGGCATAACTACGGGAAATTGCACTTCCTGTCCGTCGATAGCGTCCATCTCCTCGCGCATTATCTGTTCGATTTTTTTGGTCACGCGTTTGAGCGGCGTGAACGACGAAAATATACCGTTTGCAACGTATTTTACATACCCGCCGCGCACCATAAAGGCGTGGCTGTCCACAACGCAATCGGCGGGCTTTTCCTTAAAACGTTCGCCTACAAGCTTATCAAGCTTCATACGAATAACTCCTTATTATTGTTTCGGTTTACTTTTTGTTTTTGTCGGTGGGAGCGGGTCTGGTTGCCCCTGTCGGCCGCTGAGGAGCGGGGCGCGTAGGTCCGCCGGGGCGTTGCGTCGAAGCGGACGGCCTTTGCGAGCTTGCATTGCTCGGGCGCTGCGGCGTTGTCGTCGGGCGCTGCGGTGTTGTCGTCGGGCGCTGCGGCGTTGTTGTAGGGCGCTGCGGTGTCGCACTTATCGGGCGTTGGCCCGCGTTGCTCGGTCTTTGAGTCGCGGATCCGCTTGTCGGGCGTTGCGGCGCAGCAGTCGGGCGTGTAGGCTGCGCGGGGCGCGTGGGCGTTGCCGTCCTGTTTGCCGTAGCCGTATTTGCCGTCACGGTCTTATCCGTCTTTGCTTGCTCGGGTTTTGTCGCGGGCTTTGCCGCCGCCTTATTCGTAGTGGCCGCCGCTTCTTTTTTCGCCGTCGTTTTTGCCTTAGCCGTCGTGTTCTTGTTAGTCGCAGCCGCCTTTTCCCCGTTCTTTTTACGGAAGATAAAGAACAACGCAAGGCCTGCCGCCGCCAAAACAGCCACTACCGCGATGACAATGCCGACTATAAGTCCGACGTTGGCGCCCTTACCGGGAGCCGTGGGCGTAGGATCGCCCGCCACGTATGCGACAATCATGTCATTGTCGGTAACGATCAAATCGTGCTCGACAACCTTCAAGTTATTGTCGGCTCTAAACTTGGTCGCGCGGTCGGAAATAAACGTCACAACAACGTTGTTGTTGGCTTTTAATTCGGCTTCGTTAAGCGTAAGCTTGCCGTCGACTACGTTCGCCTTTTGATCGACGCCGTTTACAAGCACGCGGTCAAGAGTATATCCCTCGTCCTCGGTTATGGTGTAGGTTACGGAGCCGCCGCTTGCAACACTAAGTATATCCTTTTTGTCGATATTGCCGCCGATGCCGTCAACCGAAGCAAGCACACGCTTGTCAAGGTCTTTAACCGACGGACTGTCGGAAGAGACCGCACAAATCATAAACGGCGAAAAGCTCTTTACCGTAGCGATAATACCGTACTCGTTGACGACGCACGGCACGGCTTCAACGTCTTTAATTGTGCCGTCGGGGTTTTTCCTGTAATGATAAACGGTAAAGCTGACGCCGGCGTCCTCCAGACCAAAACCCTCGGGGAAACCGAAGCCGACCTGCATAAAGCTACCGTCGGGAACTTTTTGCAAACAGCCGCATACCTGCAAATCGATTTGGTATGTTTCGCTTTTCAAAATATTATCGTTGAGCGTCTTAGCCGCTTCCGCCATTTGCTCGTTTTCCGCCTTAGTCGGTCGGTTG
>CAMWXP010000061.1 GCA_947178255.1 uncultured Clostridia bacterium
CTCAGACTCTCCAACGCGTTCATCGTTGCCTTTACGACGTTGATGGGGTTGCGCGAGCCGTAGCACTTGGTGGTGATGTTGTTTATGCCGCAAAGCTCCAACACCGCACGCACGCTGCCGCCGGCGATAACGCCTTTACCTTCGGGAGCCGGGCGGAGAAGCACCTTGCTGCAAGAAAACTCGCCAATCGTTTCGTGCGGGATAGCCGTGCCGTTGAGCGCGATCTTTTTCATATCGCGGCGGGCGGCCTGTTCGGCCTTTTTGATAGCTTCGGGAACCTCGGTGGCTTTGCCCATGCCGATGCCCACTCTGCCTTTGCCGTCGCCCGCAACCACGAGCGCCGCAAAGCTGCTGTTACGACCGCCCTTAACGACCTTGCTTACCCTACGAGTAGTGACAAGCTTGGTTTTGATGCCGTCGTCGACAACTTCTTTTTCTCTTTTCTTTCTGAATTCTTCGCGTGCCATGATTCGCTCCTAAAATTTGAGTCCCGCAGCGCGTGCTGCGTCGGCGAGCGCTTTAACTCTGCCGGTGTAAAGGTATCCGCCGCGGTCGAAAACCACTTCGGTAATGCCCTTATCTTGCGCCTTTTTGGCGACGTCGGTGCCGACAAACTCGGCCTGTTGGGTTTTGGTTTTGCCCGCAATGTCGGCGCCCTTGATGAGCGTGCTGCTGCTGCAAAGCGTAACACCCTTTACGTCGTCTATGACCTGAGCGTAAATGTGGCTGGTCGAACGGTAAACCGCAAGGCGCGGACGAGCCGCAGTGCCTTTGAGGTCATGGCGCAACCGCACGTGACGCTTCATACGAATTTTGTTTTTATCAATCTTCTTAATCATTTGCCACTCTCCTATTTCTTGCCTGCGGTCTTAGCCTCTTTGCGGAGGACAACCTCGGTGCTGTAATGCAGGCCGTAGCCATGATACGGTTCTACCGGACGCTTGGACTTGATTTGCGCGGCGACCTCGCCGACAAACTCCTTGTCGATACCGCTTACAACGATAGTGAGCGGATCGGGGCAAGCGATGGTAACGCCTTGCGGTATGGTGTACTCAACGGGCTTGCTGTAACCAATGTTCATAACAAGCTTGTTGCCCGTAACCGCGCATTTGTAACCGACGCCCGATACGATAAGCGTTTTGGTAAACGCGTTCTGAACGCCCGCAACCATGTTGGCAATGAGCTGACGATACAAACCGTGGTAAGCTCTGGTCTGCTTATCGTCGTTGGCGCGCTCAACATTGACCACGCCGCCGTTTATAACCACGTTTATATCCTTGCACTTGATTTCTTGTTTAAGCTCGCCGAGCTTGCCCTTGACCGTAACAACGCCGTTTTCGAACGACACGGTTACGCCGGCGGGCACGTCGATATGCTTTCTGCCTATACGCGACATACTGCCCTCCTTACCATACGTAGGCAAGCACTTCGCCGCCTACTTTAAGCTCGCGCGCCTTTTTGTCGGTCATGACGCCGCGCGAGGTGGAAATGATCGCAATGCCGTAGCCGCCGAGTACTTTGGGCAAATCTTCGCAGCCGCAGTAAACGCGAAGGCCGGGCTTGGATATGCGTTTCAAGTTGGTAATGGCGTTGCGGTTGTCTTTGTATTTGAGCACAACCTTAATGTTGTTGTGGCCCTTTTCCTCGACTACCTCGCCCGCCGCTACAAAGCCTTCGTCCACAAGGATATCAACGATAGCCTTTTTCATCTTGGACGCGGGTATAGATACGGTATCGTGTCTTGCCGTTATTGCATTACGGATTCTCGTGAGCAAATCCGCGATAGGATCTGTTGTAACCATGTTATACCCTCCTTACCAGCTCGATTTCTTTACGCCGGGGATTTCTCCCTTGTACGCAAGTTCGCGGAAGCAAATTCTGCAAATTCCGTACTTTTTAAGCACGGCGTGCGGACGGCCGCAAATATTGCAACGCGTATATGCGCGAGTGCTGTATTTGGGCGTTCTTTGCTGTTTATTTATCATCGCTTTTTTAGCCATGTTTTTATCTCCTTAATTCTTAAACGGCATGCCGAGCTTAGTAAGCAAAACCTTTGCTTCCTCGTCGGTTGCGGCAGTGGTGACGATATCTACGTCGAAACCTCTGATCTTTTCGATAAGCTCGTACGAGATTTCGGGGAATATCGTTTGATCCTTAATGCCGAGAGCATAGTTGCCTCTGCCGTCGAACGACTTGCCCGATATACCGCGGAAGTCGCGGACGCGCGGGAGCGCGATAGATACAAGCCTGTCGAAGAACTCGTATGCCATTTCGCCGCGCAGCGTGACCTTGATCGCTATGGACTGACCTTCGCGCAGTTTGAAGTTACTTACCGACTTTTTGGCTTTGACCAAAACACTGCGTTGTCCCGCAATAGCGTCAAGCTCGGCTTGCGCAAGCTGAATGCTTTTGGAATTGTCCTTAATATCGCCCAAGCGCATGTTAAGCACTATCTTTTCGATCTTAGGAACCTGATTGATATTTTTGTAGCCGCGCTCTTTCATGAGCTGGGGAACAATTTCCGATTTGTAACGCTTTTTAAGGCGGTATCTATCCGGATTGTTCGACTTGACCGGCTTGCCGGCTTTTGCCGCCGCTATGGGCGCCTTGTCCTTGGCTTTGGATTTTTCTGCCATTACCGTTTACTCCTTACTCTGTTTTACCGTCTGTACCGTTGTCGACGGGAACTTCCGTTGTTTCGGCTTTTTTATTAGTCTTTTTTGCCGTGGTCTTTTTAGCCTTGGTTTCCTCGGCTACCTCTTCGGTCGCCTCGTCCTTGGCCTTTTTCGCCTTTTTGTCGGCCGCCTTTTTGGCTTTTTTATCGGCCTTGTCAGCCTTTAACGCCGCGTCGAGGCTGGCGCCGCACTTGGCGCAAACACGCGCGTTTTTGCCGTCGATCTCTTGGTGACGGGCGCGAACGCTCTTGCCGCACGACGGGCAAATTATCTGAACGTTGCTGGCTGCGATGGGCGCTTCCACCTTTTTCCGACCGCCCTGCTCGGTAGCCGAACGCGGTTTGATGTGGTGGGTAGCAATGTTAACGCCCTCTACAAGTACCATAGCTGTCTTGGGATCGGTCGCCAGTATTTTGCCGGTTTTGCCCTTGTCCTTGCCGGTCAAAACCTTTACGTTATCGCCTTTTCTTACATGAAGATTGTTCATGGTGATCCTCCGTTAAAGTACTTCGGGCGCCAAAGATATTATCTTTGTAAAGTCGCGGTCGCGCAGCTCACGGGCAATCGGTCCGAATATACGGGTGCCGCGCGGCTGCTTTTGGTTATCTATAATTACGGCGGCGTTGTCGTCGAAACGGATATGCGATCCGTCCGGACGGTTTACGCCTTGGTGCGTGCGCACAATAACAGCCTTAACGACGTCACCCTTTTTAACGGTGCCGCCCGGCTGAGCCGACTTTACCGACGCAGTAATGATGTCGCCGATATTGCCGCTTTTACGCAAGCTACCGCCCATAACCTGTATGCACATTATTTCTTTCGCGCCGGTGTTGTCGGCGACTTTAAGATACGATTGGGGTTGTATCATGATTCACTCCTTAAAATGCGGGTGGGCAACTTTTGTGTTGCCGGTTCTGCATTATTTTGCCTTCTCGACAATCTTGTTCACGCGCCAGCACTTGTCCTTGGAAATGGGTCTTGTTTCGACAATCTCCACTCTGTCGCCAATGCCGCACTCGTTGTTTTCGTCGTGCGCCTTGAACTTTTTGGTGCGCGTAACCGTCTTTTTGTAAAGCGGGTGCTTGTACTTTTCGACGACGGAAACAACTACCGTCTTGTCCATTTTGTCGGATACGACCACGCCTTCACGCGTCTTTCTGTCGTTGCGTTCCATTACTTAGCCTCCTTTTTGGCGCGAAGCTCACGCTCTCTGATGACCGTCTTTACACGCGCAATGTCGCGTCTTACCGTCTGTATCTGTTTGGGATTGGCAAGCTGACCGGTCGCGTTGGAAAACCGAAGGTTGAACAGCTCGGTTTTAAGCGACGCCAGCTTTTGCTGCAACTCGTCATCTCTTAACTCATGAACTTTCTCTTTCATTATTCAGCCTCCTCTGTTTTTGCCGCCTGCGCATTGGCCAGGGCTTCAGCCTCTTCCAGCTCGCGTTTAACGACTATTTTGCAACGAACGGGCAGCTTGTACGACGCAAGCCTTAACGCCTCTCTTGCGATCGGCTCGGCAACGCCCGCCATTTCGAACATGACCGTGCCGGGCTTGACGACTGCCGCCCAGTATTCCGGTGCGCCTTTACCGCTACCCATACGGGTGTCGGCGGGCTTTTTGGAATACGGTTTGTGCGGGAATATGTCTATCCAGACCTTGCCGCCACGCTTGGTGTAACGCGTCATTGCAACACGGGCCGCCTCTATCTGGTTGGAGGTGATCCTGCCCGGATCCTCGCTGACCAACGCGTATTCGCCGTAGGAAATCTTATTGCCGCGAGTAGCTTTGCCTTTCATTCTGCCGCGCTGAACTCTGCGGTGTTTAACCTTGTTGGGACTTAACATTATTCGCCCTCCTTATTATCGGCAGCAGCTGCGGGTGCGGGGGTCGCGCCTAAAACGTCGCCCTTGTAGATCCACACCTTGACGCCCAAAACGCCGAATGTAGTACGCGCGATGCAGTAACCGTAATCGATGTCCGCACGCAACGTTTGCAGAGGTATGGAGCCTTCCTGGTAGTGCTCGGCACGCGCGATTTCCGCGCCGTCCAAACGACCGCCGACCATAACCTTAACGCCCTTGGCGCCGGCATGCATTGCTTTGCTCATAGCCTGCTTCATAGTGCGACGGAAGAACGCGCGCTTTTCAAGCTGTGCCGCAATGCTTTCCGCAAGAAGCTTGGCGTTGAGGTCGGGATGCTTAACCTCTATGATATTGACGTAAATCTTTTTGTTGCCGACAAGCTTTTCAAGGTTCTTTTTGAGCTCGTCGATACCGACGTGCTTCTGACCTATAATCTTGCCGGGGAACTGCGTATGAATAGATACCTGTACCTTGCCTTGCGGACGCTCGATAACTACCTTGCTGATGCCGCAGGTTTTGTACTTATTCTCGATAAACTCACGAACCTTGTAGTCCTCGATCAAGTACGCGGCAAATTCATTTTTGCCCGCATACCACTGAGAATTCCACTTTTCGATGATGCCGACGCGCAAACCGTGGGGATTAACTTTTTGACCCATGATTATTTGTCCTCCTTGGTGTCGAGAATAACGGTGATGTGGCTGGTGCGCTTCAAAATGTGATGCGCTCTGCCCTTGCTGACCGGCTGGAAGCGTTTGAGCGTGGGACCTACGTCCGCGTACGCTTCGGCTACGTACAAATCGTCAACCGACAGCCCGTTGTTGTGTTCGGCATTGGCAGCCGCGGAGTTCAATACCTTGAACACCTGCTCGCTTGCCGCCTTGGGCGTGGCTTGGAGTATAGCCATGGCTTCCGATACCGATCTGCCGCGAATGAGCGCGAGTACAATGCGTACCTTGTCGGGCGCAATGCGCACGTGCTTGGCAGTAGCGTGCGGACGCTTTTCGCGCAACTCTTCTACGCGCTGCGCTTTTTCTTTCATTCTTGTTGCCATAAGTTATTTCTCCTTATCTGCCCTTGGTCGTCTTTTCGCCGCCGTGACCGGTGAAGGTACGCGTGGGAGCGAACTCGCCGAGTTTGTGTCCGACCATGTCGGTGGTAACGTATACCGGCACAAACTTTTTGCCGTTGTGTACGGCAAAGGTAAGACCTATAAATTGCGGGAATATAGTGGAAGCACGCGACCACGTTTTGATGGGACGCTTATCCGCTACCGCCGCCATCGCCTCGGCTTTTTTCATAAGCCCGGCGTCAACATAATAACCTTTTTTAGTCGATCTTGACATTTTTTAACGCTCCTTAATTTACGCGTTTGACAATAAACTTGTCGGAAGCCTTGTGCTTGGATCTTGTCTTCTTGCCCAAAGTCGGTTTGCCCCAAGGTGATACGGGACTGGGCCGGCCTATCGGGCTCTTGCCCTCGCCGCCGCCATGAGGGTGGTCGCAAGGGTTCATAACGACACCGCGGACGGTGGGTTTCACGCCCATGTGGCGTTTGCGGCCCGCTTTACCCAAGGAAACAAGCTCGTGGTCGAGGTTGCCGACCTGGCCGATAGTCGCCTTGCAGCGCTGAAGCACCATGCGCATTTCGCCGGACGGCAGTCTAAGCGTTGCATACTTGCCTTCCTTAGCCATAAGCTGTGCCGCCGCGCCCGCCGAGCGAACCATTTGGCCGCCCCTGCCGGGAAGCATCTCTATGTTGTGCACAAGCGTACCTACGGGAATGTTGGCAAGCGGCAAGCAGTTGCCCGCTTTGATGTCCACATTGTCGCCCGAAATCACTTTGTCGCCCTTTTGCAGTCCGACGGGCGCAAGAATGTAGCGCTTTTCGCCGTCGGCGTAGTTCAAAAGTGCAATGAATGCGGTGCGGTTGGGATCGTATTCCACAGTAGCGACGCGCGCTTCTATGCCGTCCTTATCGCGCTTAAAGTCTATAACGCGGTACTTTTGACGGTTGCCGCCGCCGATATGGCGAACGGTGATTTTGCCGGTAAAGTTGCGGCCGCCGTGACGGCTTTGCTCTTTGAGCAGCGGTTTGTACGGCTTGTCGCCCGTAAGCTCGGGCGCCGCTATAACGGTTTTGAACCGCGTGCCCGGCGTAATCGGTTTATATCTCTTAATAGCCATTTATGTTATTAACCTCCGTGATTGTTGTGTTTGAGCGCCGTTTGCCCTTTCATTATATATATAGGCAATCTTGCGCGACTCAAACTTAGGACAAAGTCTCAAAGAACGGTATCGCCTTCGACTCGGGCGTCAGCGTAACGTACGCTTTTTTGCCCTTGGACGTGTAGCCCTGCGTTCTGCCCTGTCTTTTGAGTTTGCCGCGGACGTTGGTCACGTTGACCGATTCGACCTTGACGTCGAATATTTGTTCGACCGCCGCTTTAACTTGCACTTTATCCGCGCGGGGGTCTACCATAAACACGTAACGTTTGGCAGCCACGCCGTCGTTTGACTTTTCGGTCAGTACCGGACGAATGATAATGTCTTGTGCCGTCATTATTGCGCCGCGACCTCCTTGGATGTGTATTTTTGTTCAATCGCCTTGATGGCTTCGACGGTCGTAAGCATGACCGTGTTTGCAACTACGTCGTATACGCTGAGCTGATCGCTGTTTGCCAAGCGAACGTTGGGGATGTTGCCCGCAGCTCTGACCGCGTTGGTGCTGCCGTTGGGCAGAACCAAAAGCACACGGCTTTCTACTTTGAGCGCTTTAAGCACCGCAGCCATTTGCTTGGTCTTGGGTTCGATTTCCAGCTTGTCCAGCACTATGAGGTTGCCGTCCGAACGTTTTGCGGAAAGCGCGCTCGTAATAGCCGTTATGCGCATAACCTTGGTTATCTTTTTGCGGAAAGAACGCGGCTTCGGCGCGAAAACTACGCCGCCGCCCTTCCATTGCGGTGCGCGGATAGAGCCTTGGCGGGCGTTACCCGTGCCCTTTTGACGCCACGGCTTTTTGCCGCCGCCCGTCACTTCGGTGCGGGTAAGCGTGCTTTTGGTGCCTTGGCGGGCATTGGCCATTTGCGCGACCACTACTTGGTGAATAATCGACTCCTTATACTCGGCGCCGAATACGCTTTCGTCAAGCTCCATCGTGCCGGCGGAGCTGCCGTCTTGTTTAAATATCTCGATTGTAGGCATTATATTCTCTCTCCTCGACCTTATTTAACGGTTTCCTTAACCGTAACAAGTCCGCCCTTAGGTCCGGGAACGGCGCCGCGTATCAAAAGTACGCCGCGAGCCTTATCCACTTTTACGACCTTAAGGTTTTGTATCGTCACGTTCTCGTGTCCGTACTGACCGGCCATTTTAAGGTTCTTGATGCGGCGCGACGGATTGGAGTTAGCGCCGGTAGAACCGACCTCACGGTGAACGGGGCCCGTACCGTGCGTCATTTTAAGGCGGTGATGATTCCAACGCTTGATAACGCCGGTAAAGCCACGGCCCTTAGTCATACCGCTTACGTCAACCATGTCGCCTTCGCCGAACATGGTGCAGTCGATAACCGAACCCACAGCATAAGTATCCGCATTGTCGTAGCGGAACTCGCGCAAATACCGCGCGGGCTTTGCTTTGGCCTTTTTGAACAAACCGGCTTCCGGCTTGTTAAGCTTGCCTTCCTTGATTTCCTCAAACGCGCAAACTACCGCGCTGTAACCGTTGCGGTCGACGGTGCGAAGATCGACAACCGTCATAGGGCCGCACTGGACGACGGTGACAGGTATAGCCACGTCGTTCTCGCCGAATATTTGCGTCATGCCGAGTTTCTTTCCCAAAATTGCTTTAGTCATGATAATTTCGGCTCCTTATTACAGCTTTATCTTGATGTCTACGCCCGCGGGGAGATCGAGACGCATAAGCGAGTCGACCGTCTTGCCCGAAGGGCTGTAAATATCTATAAGTCGAGAATACGTGCGAAGCTCAAATTGCTCGCGCGAATCTTTGTGTTTGTGTACGGAACGCAAAATCGTGACCACTTCCTTCTGCGTGGGCAGAGGAATAGGCCCGCAAACCTTGGATCCGGTCTGCTTGGCTGCGTCGACTATCCGTTGCGCGGAACTGTCGACCAGCTCGTGATCGTACGCTCTTAGCTTGATTCTGATTTTTTGGCTAGACATATATTTCTCCTTGTGTCCACCCGACGTGCCGTACCCAACATATTGTGGCGTTTCACGTGTTCGGGCGTGCCGTTTTGTGCGAATTTTTTTCGGGGCTTCTCGGCCCCGTTTTCTGTCACAAATAACCCACCACGCACATTGCGCAGCTTATCTATTGTACCACCCTTGTCCACCCTTGTCAACTGTTTTAAGCCACCTTTTCAAAATTTTTTCCCATACTTCTTTTGAAAAAGAAGTAGGCAAGAAAACTCTAAACGAATGGCGGAGGAGGTTAAAAAGCTTCCCGATTTTGTTTGCCTATATATATAATATATAATGAAAGGGAAATTGGGTAAACACAGCCACTGTGCGGCGGGTCGCGTGAGACCTCGCTCGGCTGCGCTCGGGGTGATGGGTGTAAAGCAAGCCTATTCGGAAAAGGCTACTCCGTCCACCCATCATTTCGACCGTAGCGAAGCGGAGCGGAGAAATCTAGGCGTAGCCGCACAATTTTGTCCTACGAAGCACCGAAGGTATACCGAGTAATTCGAAGGTGAGATTAACGATATTTTTGTTATAGCGGAACGAATAATTCCCGCAAACAAAATTAAATAAATTATTTAATTTTTAAATTTAATTATTTAATTTTTTATTTAATTAAATTAAAAATAAATATTTTAATAAATTATTAAAATTGTAGATAACTCGAAATCAATTGTTC
>CAMWXP010000062.1 GCA_947178255.1 uncultured Clostridia bacterium
AGCCTCGTAAAGATTGACATTTACGCCCCGCGCCGCAAGATATAACGCCGCTTCCGAGCCCGCAAGCCCCGCACCGATTATGTTTACAGTGTTATTAGCCATTATCTACGTTTTGCTTGTACTTACAGCTCTTATTGGAGCATTTAAGGTACTTACCGTTTTTGCCCGTCTTTACCACCAAGTATGCACCGCAAGTCGGACACTTTTGGTCGGACGGCGGATCGGACGAAGTAAAGTCGCAATCGGGATAGCCCGAGCAGCCGTAAAACGTCGCTTTGCGCGTGGTAATCTTTTTGAGCGGTTTGCCGCATTTGGGGCACGGCGGAAGCGGAATATCATCGGCTTTTTTATCGCCGTCGTTGCCTTCCAAGTTGACTATGTTTTTGCACTTGGGATAGTTGGGGCATGCCAAGAACTTGCCAAACCTGCCCGTCTTGATAACCATTTTTGCGCCGCACTTTTCGCACACGAAATCGGTTTGCTCGTCGGGCGCTTTAAGCGTGTACTCGTCGTCCTTTGCCGCGCGAATCTTATCCTCAAAGCCCTCGTAGAACTTGGCGACCGTGCTTTGCCACCGCATGCCGCCGTCCTCTATGCCGTCCAGCTCCGTTTCCATATTTGCGGTAAAACCGACATCCATTATTTCGGGGAAATATTTGACAAGCATATCGGTTACGTTGCAGCCGAGCTCGGTGGGCGCTATTGCCCTACCGCTCTTTTCGATATACTTGCGCGAGAACAACAGCGTTACCGTTGGCGTATACGTTGCGGGGCGACCGATACCCTTTTCCTCCATAGCCTTGACCAAGCTCGCCTCGGTATAGCGTGCGGGCGGCTTGGTAAACTTTTGCTCGCAATCGTAATCGATAAACTTTTGCTTGTCGCCAATGTTCAACTCGGGAACGGTAGACCGTTCGTCGGGCTTGTCGTCGTTTTGCTTTTCGGCAACGGCGTACACCTTGGTAAAGCCGTCAAACACAGGCGTGCGCCCGCTTATGCGGAAATCGTAGCCGTTTGCCGATATATCCACCGATACCGAATTGTACGTGGCATCCGACATTTGGCTCGCCAAAAACCGCTTGTAAATAAGGTTATACAACGCGTATAAATTCTTGTTTAAATGCGGCTTTACGCTCTCCGGCGTACGTTCGAGCGATATGGGTCGAATAGCCTCGTGCGCGTCCTGCGCGCTCTTTTTGGAAGCGTAGTAATTGGGCTTGTCCGGCAGATATTCATTGCCGAATTTATTTCCGATATACTCGCGCGCGGCAGAAATAGCCTCGGCCGATACGCGCGTGGAATCCGTTCTTATATACGTAATAAGCGCGACCTTGCCCTCGCCCGGAAGCTCCACACCCTCATACAACTGTTGCGCCGCGGAAGACGTTTGGCGCAAGCTCATATTCAGCTTGTTGAGCGCGTCCTGCTGCATTGTGGACGTTATAAACGGCGCATACGGATGTGCCTTGGTAATGCTACGCTTGACGTTTTGCACAACGTAGTCCGCGCCGTTAAGGTCGGATTTGACTTTGTTTACGTCATCTTCGCTCGAAAGCTTGATTTTATCCCCGCCCGATTTACCTACGAGCGCGGCCTTATACTTTTCGCCCGCGGGCGAGCTTAGCAGCACAAAGAAGTTCCAGTATTCTTCGGCGACAAACGCTTGGATTTCGCGCTCTCGGTCTACGACAAGCCTGAGCGTAACAGACTGAACGCGCCCCGCGCTCAAATTGCTTTGTATCTTTTGGCAAAGCACCGGCGACACCTTGTAGCCGACAAGTCTGTCCAGTACGCGCCGCGCTTGCTGCGCGTCTACCAAATTCTTGTCTATGGCGCGCGGCTTTTTAAGCGCGTTTTGAATAGCGTTTTTGCTGATTTCGTTAAACTCTATACGCACCGCCGCATCCTTCGGAATATCCAAAAGCGTGGCGACGTGCCAGGAAATTGCCTCACCCTCACGATCGGGGTCGGTTGCAAGCAGTATTTGCTCGGACGATTCCGCCACCTTTTTCAGGCTTTCGACAACGCTTTTTTTGTCGTCCATTACAACGTATGTCGGCTGGAAATCGTTTTTAACATCCACCGACAGACGCTTAGGCATAAGGTCGCGCACGTGTCCACCGGTAGCAAACACTTTGTAGCCTTTGCCCAAATACTTTTGCACTGTTTCGAGCTTTCCGAAGCCCTCGATGATTACAAGTTTCAATTTATATCTCCTTTACGGGTGTTTAACCCCGATAGATACATTTTTGCGAGCATACTCACGGTCTATACGCCCGAAGCGCCGTTTGACGTACCGCAATAGGTACGACTGCGCGCCGTTTCGGTCGTCTATCCTCGCGATTATGCTTCGCAAAAACGCTTTGCGCCCGAAGTAGGGCTGTTTTGAGGATAGGTCAAGGCAAAGGCTCGCAGCCGTAGTGGTGCTACGGGAAGAGGCTTTAACGCCGAGATATCCCAAAACAGCCCACTATCGGGTGTGTCTACCGAGAGTTAAACACCCGTCTTACGACACGGTATAAAGATTTTTCGATTTTTCATGGACGAGTCCGTATATAAGCAGCGCCGACAGCGCGGTGTTAAGCTCGGGCACAGTCATGCCACAAACATCCACAAGCGCGTCAAAAGACTTTTCTCCGCCGTTCAGCGCGTCCAACACGCTTTGCTCGGCAAAGTCGAGCGCGACGGTTTTGGGTTGCTCCTTCTTATTCTTGACTGAATAGTAGTCAAAAATATCATCGGCACATGTTACCGCTATCGCACCGTGCTTGATAAGATTGTTAGTGCCCTGCGAACGTATCTTGTCTATATCGCCGGGAACGGCAAACACATCCCTGCCCTGATCGAGCGCGCAATTAGCTGTAATAAGCGACCCGCTCTTATACGACGCTTCCACAACCAGCACGCCACTGCACAGCCCGCTGATTATTCTGTTGCGTTGCGGGAACGTGTATTCGGTAGCGTGCGTATCGGGCGTATACTCGCTTAGTGCCAATCCGTTTTGGCAAATCTCGTCGAACAACGCCAAGTTGGACGTGGGCGAAGCGTGGAACAGTCCGCTACCCAAAACCGCAACAGTCTTACCGCCTGCCGCAAGCGCCGCGCGGTGCGCATAGCCGTCTATGCCGGTAGCCAGGCCGCTGACTATCGTAAACGCCGACGCTAATTCCTCTACCGTACGGCTTGTAACGTATCTGCCGTACTGCGACGCTTTGCGCGTGCCCACGACAGCCAAGCAAGGCTGCATTAGTATGCTCAAATCGCCTTTATAATACAGCACAGGCGGCGGATCGACTTCCTTTTGCGCAAGCGCCGACGGATAGATGGGATCGGCGCGAGTAACGTACTTTATGTTGTTGGACTCCAAATAATATTTGGCGCGGTCGATATACTCCTTATTCCTTGTCCGCTTTAACAGTCCGAATGTTTTGTCGTCCAAGGAATATTTTATCTCATCGTCGTCGAACGAATCCCACAACTGCGACGGCGACATTTTTTCCAACAGCATGTTTATTTTGCGCGTCGGTATATGGGAGTACGACAGCCATAAATACAAATCGGACAATACCATCACTTGACCGCCTTATCGAGTGAACGGTACATTACCGCTTCCGCTACGTGAGCCGACGTTATGTCCGTCTTACCGTCGAGGTCGGCAATGGTGCGCGCAACCTTTAATATACGCGTATACGCGCGAGCCGACATGCCCAGCTTGTCGAACGCTGCTTGAAGTATGCGTTCGCCCGCCGCGTCCAGTACGCAATATTTTTTTATCATCTCGCTCGTCATTTTCGCGTTGGAATGAACGTTGGTGCCCGCATACCGCGCCGTTTGAACGGCACGCGCCGCATTGACCCGCGCCCGCACATCCGCCGAGCTTTCGGTATTGCTCTCCTTAGTCAAATCGTCGTAGTGCACCTCGTCCACGTCGATATGCAAATCTATTCTGTCCAATAACGGACCGGAAATACGCGACATATACTTTTGTATTTGCGACGGCGAGCATGTGCATTGATGCGTCGCCGAACCGTAATAGCCGCACGGGCACGGATTCATACTGGCAACCAACATGAAGTTTGCGGGGTATTCCACACTACGCGCTGCACGCGATACTGTTACCACTCCGTCTTCGAGCGGCTGGCGCAAAATTTCCAGCACGCTCCGCGGATATTCGGGAAGCTCGTCCAAAAACAGTACGCCGTTGTGCGAATAGCTTATTTCTCCGGGCTTTGCCGACGGGCCGCCGCCGGTGAGCGCCACGCGACTTGTAGTGTGGTGCGGACTACGGAACGGCCGCGTAGTGACTATGCCGCAGCTTTCGTCGAGGATACCGGCAACCGAATGAATTTTGGTTGTTTCCAGCGCTTCGGCTTCGGTCATATCGGGCAAGATAGTGGGCAAGCACTTGGCAAGCATTGTCTTACCGCCACCCGGTGACCCTATCATAATAATATTATGTCCGCCTGCCGCGGCAATCTCCAAAGCGCGCTTTGCGGCATACTGACCCTTTACATATTTCAAGTCCTCACCGCCGCTCGCCTCGCCGCCCAAAACAACGTCACAGCAGTCAATAGGCGTGCGAGTAGCGCCGTCGATAAGCGCAACGGCGTCACGCAAGCTTTCCACGGCGTAAATCTCTATGTCGCGAATATACTTTGCCTCGTTTATGTTCGCCTTGGGTATTACTATTTTTTTAACACCCTGCTCGCGTGCCGCTATCAGCATGGGCATAACGCCGTTTACGCGCGCAACTTCGCCGGACAGCGACAGCTCGCCCAAAAATACGTAGTCGTTTACGCTCTTCAGCGGCGTTTTGCGCTCGTCAATACCCGCCTGCTCGGTGGACACCAGCATGCCGAGAGCAATAGCCAAATCGAAAATAGGTCCTTCCTTTTTGGTGTGCGCGGGCGCAAGATTAACCGTTATCTTTCGCGGCGAAAAGTCGTAGCCGCTGTTTTTGATTGCCGACCGAACACGCTCGCGCGACTCCTTTATTGCAGTATCGGGTAAGCCCACAACGTCGATAGACGGCAAGCCCATATGTATGTCGACCTCGACGGTAACGCCGTATCCGTCCAAGCCGTTAAGTGCATAGCTGTTTATTTTTGCAAGCATTATTTATCCTTTTTGACGGCGAAAAATTCGGATAGACTTCCGCCTATTGTACCCTGATTGTCGAGAGTGCGCCGCTGCCCCGTCATTCCGACGCTTACGGTAACCACAGTAAAATACAGGTGCGCAATAACCGTTACTACCGAGCAAGCGATTGTAACCGCCTTTATGCCGCCCGTAGCGGCCGCTTCAAGATTGTAATCGCTTAGGTTATTCATTTGTCCCATATTGCCAAGCGTGGTAAGACTGTTTACCGCAAAGCACAGCCCAATCGTAAACAGCACGTAAAGTATGCGCTTGTCGCGGTTAAGCGCGTACGCGGCAAGCATAACCGCAAGCGTGCCCTGCATACTCGCCGCCGTGGAATCGGGATAGTAAACCTGCATTGTAAGCAGCGAAAACGCTATAAGCAGCACCATTGTCGCGCGGTTACGTTTGGTAAAGTACACAACGCCGACCACCGCGAAAATGATAGCGGCAAACAAGCACACAAACAGCCACGAAGGGAACCGCGCCCCCGCCGTCGCGCCGCTGCGGTTAAATATGGAATACACGCTGAGCCCGTCCGAGGTGAAGTATGTCCAACCACTCAGCGGCGCCAACAAAAATTCGTAGATATACGTAAACGGATTGTAGCTGTGCGAGTGTACCATTATAAGTCCTAACAGATACACGACAACAAACGACAGTACAAAGCTTACGGGCACGGTTATAACCGCACGGTAATCCGCGCCGAGCACAGCACCGCCCTTAACCTTGTCGCGCTTTATATTGAGTATTGCACGCACCAAATGGTACACCGAAAATACGAATATCACGGGGAAAAGATATATACCCTCTTTGCTCGAAAACGCGGCAAGCGTGGCGAACGCTATTGTTGCGACATGATTTTTGCGCGCCAAATAGTAGCACGCAAAGCAAGCAAACATAACGGTAAACGATATAGGGCTGCACCATATCGCCGAACCGATAAAGAATATCGGGCAAATGCAAACAAATCCCGCAAGAACAAGCGCGGTTGCACGGTTGATATACTTATCCGCTATCTTGAACACTGCAAACGCCGTAAGTATGTCCGCTATAATAAGCGGCAGCTTAATCATAAACTGCATGCCGAGACTGTGGCTTGAAAGCTCCATGGCGTTTGCAAGTCCGCCGAAAATCAAATATACAAAGTAAACAATCGGGTAAAGCACCTTAGACGCGTCGCCGCTGTAATACCCCGCAGGCCCGCTCAGTTTAAGGCTGTTTATCATTGTTACAAACACGCCGTAATCGGCACGACTGCCGCGCACGCATAGTGCAAAAACAATGCGCAAAGCAAGCCCCGCAAAAAGTATACCCGCCATAATCAAAGCGGTATTTTTTACTTTGCCGCCATAGTCGGCAAATCTACACAGCAATACAATCAACCCGATAAAGCATAAAACGGAAAATACCGTTGCCACAACTATTATCGAAATATCCGACACCGACGCGCCGCTGACAAATAAAAGTTTCAAAATAAATACCCTCTCGCCTACATTGTAGCAAATTCTTTTTGTAATTGCAAGACATTTTATATATTAGATTTTGCGATTTATTAAAGAGCTTTCTGCGATAATTATCGCTAATGTAAAAGAATATCGGCGTTAAAAAATATATAACGACACGTAATTCATTGGGTGTAACGCAAAATCACCACTATGTAAACACACAACACTAAAGTTTTCTTGCCTACTTCTTTTTCAAAAGAAGTAGGGACAAGCAAATTTCGACTTTTTTCGGCATACAATATAACCCCAGCAAAAACAAGGAGTGGTGTATGATAATCGAAACCTTTATGGCATTTTTGTCGCGAATATTCTTTTTTACGTCGTTCGTAAACAACAACGGCTCGTTTCCCAAGCCGTTGTCAGCGGAGGAAGAACGGCAATACTTTGCCGAATACAAAAACGGCAACCGCGAAGCTTACGACATTTTGGTGAAGCACAATCTAAGGCTTGTCGCGCACATTGTAAAAAAGTACAACAACGCCGGCGAAGCGGACGACCTTATAAGCGTAGGCAGCATAGGGCTAATAAAAGGCATAGAGACCTTTGAGCCCGACAAAGGCTGTCAGCTGACCACCTACGCCGCCAAGTGCATAGAAAACGAAATACTAATGTACATACGCTCCAACAAGAAGCACCGCCAAGCCGTAAGCCTGTTCGAGTCCGTCGGCACTGATAAGGAAGGCAACGACATTGCGCTTATGGACGTTATTCCCCAACCGACGGACAGCTTTGTCTGCATAGAAAACAGCCTCGTAATGGAAAAGGTAAAAGAGATTATGGACGAACACCTGACCGGCGTAGAACACGAGGTTATTGCCCTACGCTATGGAATAAAGGACAATACCGCATATACGCAGTCGCAGGTCGCCAAAAAGCTAAACATTTCCCGCTCCTACGTTTCGCGCATAGAAAAGCGCGCGATAGCAAAGATAGCCAAGATAATAAACTGACGACGATATTAAAATACTCCGCACGGTGATAAACTGCGCGGAGTATTTTTAATGTTATTCTAATAATTTAGATATTGCAATCTTACTACGGTTTTGATATAATACGATTATGGAGTTAAAGACGCTTAAAAAATTAAGATACTTTGCATTTACCGTTTTGCTATTAGCAAGCTTAGGCTCGGTAGTTGTTTCTATAATAATATCGGTCAAGTATTTTGATGCCAAAGTGCCGTGGCAGTGCATACTCGGCGCAGCATGGACGATGGCAAGTTTAATTATGGCAATTTACAGTATGGTAGGAATCGATACCACCCAACATATGAATGAAATACCTAAAAAGAGAAAATATTACAGTACAAACGGAAAGCGGAAAATATTTAAATATAAGGAAGAATATATCAAGCTAAACGATTTAAATAATTTTCTTGTAAATACAAAGTCTTGCGATAAAATATATATATTATCCAAAGACAACACATACAGCGTACTTAAAGTCTATATGGAATACAACCGCTTCGCACAACAACAATATCGTCATGATACAAAAGCATTCATATTAGACGGTACCACTTATAAAAATATATATGACTTATCGAATTTTTTAAGCGACAACTATTTATTTAACGATGAAGATATTTGCGTTATCGGTTACAAACATGATGCACCTACTTTTGGACGTTACGGTCTTTCATCGGTATTTTTCGGCCATCTAAGTCCGAACCATTTAAAAAAGCGCATTGACGAGAATAATTATTAGATATAATTAATAAACAGCTACTTACCCGCACAGTTATAGACTGTGCGGAGTCTGTTTTTAATTGGCTTTTAATATTATTCTAATGACAATCTTGTTGCCTTTAATAATATCATTTTGCTATACTATACTTATGGGGTGGATTTATGCGTTCAAAAAACAATCGCTTTGCTGTATATAATATCATTATAATATCGGTATATCTTGTTTTGCTGACAGCTTTGATTTTATGCATCTGCCTAATATCACCTGCTGACCAATTAAAAACAAAAACAGGTACCGTCAGCAAATACACTGACAATAAAGCTGACGACTTTTTAAGCATAATAACCGCTGCAAAGCCGTACTTTAACGTTCAATTTACAGACGGCACATCATATGCGGCAAGCGGTTCGTACTATGACGACATTGATAAGACGCTGTTTTCCGAGCTTTCCGTCGGCGACACATTAACTGTAATATACGCAGAAGCAGACTTCGGAAATACCCATCCGATATACGGCATTAAATACCACAACAGAACATATTTAAACTCCGACTCCGTTGTTACGAATTCCGCAAACGACCGAAAAATTACTATAATTGTATGCCCTATCCTAATAGCAGTTATAACGGTAACGGCAGGCGTCTTGATATTTTTGAACTACAAAAAGAACAAATCCAAAAACAATAAATCCGACGACCAATTAGAGCGTCTATTTTAATATCGATATTTTATCGCATAAAAAATGTCCATAGACTGTTCTGTCTATGGACGTGAGTATGACCCGTAAGCCGAATTCTGTTATGACGGTTATCTATCTTGCCGATACGTTGCCGTAACGGTCGAGCGATTGTAAAGGACGGCGGACAACCTTAACCCTTTGTCTTGCACCGAACGGGGTTTACACGGCTCAAAACGTTACCGTTTTGACGGTGAGCTCTTACCTCGCCTTTTCAACCTTACCAT
>CAMWXP010000063.1 GCA_947178255.1 uncultured Clostridia bacterium
AAGTGTGGCAAAAACCTCCGAAACGGACAAATCGTTAAGCGCGTGAAAGTCTATATTATTAAGAACATATTCCTCGTACTCGGGGCTTTTCATGCACAAGTGGTACGCCAAGTGCTTAAAAAGCCGTTTTGCGTCGCAAGTTTGCGGAAGATAGTACGAACAAAAGTGCGCGCCTACCGCCTCGTCGTTTTCCAACGCGCACCAACTGGAAAAACTGCTTTTTCCAGTGCCGGGGTTGCCCGTCAACCAAAAAAACGATTCGCCGCCGTCGCATATCCAGCACTTAACCTTTTGCTGCATCTGCTGCCTGGGAACGTAATTTTTTACGCTACCCGCCATTTGCGCGCCAAAGTCGAACGGTTCTAACAACGTAATAAGCTCGTTTTGCGCACCGCCATGGTCGAGCTCCTTTTTGCCGTTAATAACTTCGACAAGCTCACAGAACGATTTTTTAAAGTTCTCATCTATTATATCTCCGTCCAAAAAGCTACCGCGAAAATCCAACCACTGTATGCGCGACACCAAAAGCGGCGGAGTGCAATCTACAAGCATTACGGGAATTATAGGCGTTTTGTTGCCGCGAGCAAACGCAATCTCGTCCAAACACACGCTTTCGTTTTTGCGAACGGAATGAGGTGTCATAAACAACACGACAACGTCCGCGGCAGTAATCATTTCCTGTAAGCTCTCGTCAAAGTTGTATGACGGTTTAAGCTGTTTGTCAAATAAAACGCTGTCGTCGCCAAACTCGGCGCAAAGCTCTTTTACAACGCGCTCGACTACGAAGCTGTAATTGTCCCTGCCATAGCTTATAAATGCTTTCACCTAAACTTCCTCCGCAATGTAAAGCAATATATCATAAAACGGTTTATATTATAACACATATAATCTACTTTTGCAATATCCGACAAAAACAAATTCGGTATTGACAAATATACAGTGTTATGATATAATGCTCTGTTACATCGGCGTTAGCCGTAAGTAAGCGAGGAGACATTATGTTCGAACAAGTATTACAGTTGATTAAAAAGTATCCGCGGATAATAATACACCGCCATTCTTACCCCGACGGCGACGCGATAGGCAGCCAAATCGGGCTTGCGACGCTTATTAAAGATAACTTTAAAGGCAAGGAAGTATATATGGTGGGCGATCCCGCTACCCGCCTGCCATTTATCGACACGGTTATGGACGAAATCCCCGACGAATATTTTAACAACGCGCTCGCAATAGTATTGGATTGCGGCGGAGCTCATATGGTTTGCGACCAGCGGTACAAAACAGCCGCAACGACGGTGCGTATAGACCACCACATTTTATGCGACAAGGTAGCCGACGTAGAAGTGATTGACAGCACGTTCGAGAGCGCGTGCGGCATGGTCACGTTGATGGCAAAGGAATGCGGCTGGAAGCTGTCGCTGCAATCGGCAACAATGCTGTATATGGGCATGGTCACCGACAGCGGACGGTTTGCTTTCGATTCGGTATCGTCGCGAACCTTTGAGCTGGCTGCGTTTTTGATGTCGCAGCCGATAGACTTAAACGCGCTCAACTACAACTTGAACGCCGAGGATTTTTCGGAGATATTGAATAAAGCGAACAATATGCACAAAATCAAATTCACCCCGCACAACGTCGCATACATATACACGTCGCGCGAGGAACTGCCCCAAACCGGCGACGTCCCCATTGTGTCCACAGGGCTTGTAGGACTTATGCGCGACATAAAGGGCGTGCATATGTGGGTAAACTTTACCGAAAGCGACGACGGCGTGCACTGCGAGCTGCGCTCCAACAATCCCAACATAAACCCCATTGCCGTCAAGTACGGCGGCGGCGGACACAAAAAAGCGAGCGGCTGCATAGTCCCCGACAAGGCAACCGCAATGAAGCTGCTTGACGATTTGGACGCACTGGCTGTAACGGAGTAATAATATGAATGAAGAAATCAAAAGAAAAATCCTGCAAAAGATAGAAAGCTACGACAAGATTATAGTATCGCGGCATATCCGCCCGGACGGCGACGCCATAGGTTCCACCAAAGGCCTTGTCAGCATACTTCGCGCCACCTATCCGCACAAAAAGATATATTTGATAAACGACGATAACTCCGCTCACCTCGCCTTTTTGGGCGGCGGCGACGATATCCCAGACGACCAGATAGACGTCATATACGACGGCGCGTTACAAATAGTGATCGACACGGGCACGGCGGACAGAATTTCCAACCGCAATTACCAAAAGGCAAAAGAGCTGATAAAGATAGACCACCACATAGACGACAAGCCGTACGGCGACTTGTGCTGGATAGAAGACTACCGCTCGTCCGCCAGTGAGATGATAGCCGACTTTTACGTGACGTTTAAAGATAAACTGAAAATAACCAAGGAAGCGGCAACGTACATATACTGCGGCATGGTCACCGACAGCGGACGGTTCCGCCACGACGACGTTACGGGCGAAACAATGCGGCTTGCGGGCGCACTGCTCGATATAGGTATAGACACGCAAACGCTGTTCGCCAACTTGTACACCGACGACCTGGAAGCGTTCAGGCTTAAATCTTACGTATACGAAAACCTAAAAATAACGCCCAACGGTGTGGCGTACATATACGTGGACAAAGCCACGCAAGAAAGATTGAATTTAACGCTGGAACAAGCAAGCGAAGCCGTCGGCGAGCTTAAATATATTCGCGGCAGCCTTATTTGGATAGCGTTTATAGACAACGTAGCTAAGAACAATATCCGCGTGCGCGTGCGGTCGCGGTACTTGGGTATAAACGACCTTGCACTAAAATACCACGGCGGCGGACACAATATGTCGGCGGGCGCAACGTGCTATACGGCGGAAGAAATGCAATCGCTTATTGAAGAAGCGGATAAGCTGCTCGGCGAGTATAAAGCGACAAACGGAGATAAACTATGAAAATACTTGTTGTAAACGACGACGGTATTTACGCGGAAGGAATAAAACACCTTGTTTCTTGGGCAAAGACCAAGGGCGAGGTTTGCGTGTTTGCGCCCAAGGTACAGCAAAGCGGAACAAGCCACTCGATTGAAATACACAACAGCTACGAGGTAAAAAAGGTAGACGACGCGTTTGACGGCATAGAAGCGTACAGCGTGGACTCCACCCCTGCCGACTGCGTGCGCGTGGCAATGCTGGGAATGCACAAAAAATTCGACCTTGTATTGTCCGGCATAAACAAAGGCTTTAACCTCGGCGCGGACATTCATTATTCGGGCACTGTGGGCGCATGCTTCGAGGCGTCCAACTGCGGCGCAAAATCGATAGCGCTGTCATCGGACTACGCGTCGTTTGACAACGCGGTAAAAAACCTCGACAGAATATTCGCCGAAATAGAAAAGCGCAAGCTGTTGGAATACACAAATATACTGAACGTAAACGTACCCGCCGAGGGCGACGAAATACTTATAACAAAGGTTGGCGGAAAGGTGTACAGCGACACGTTTGACTTTTTGCCCAACGATATGGTAATGCCCCGCCTTATCAGTCTTTACAAAGGCACGCGCAATTTAGAACTCGACACCGACGGCACGTTTACCGGACATATCACCATATCCCCGCTTCGCGTCGATTCCACCGATTACGCCGCACACGAAAAGTTAAGTAAGAATTAAGAATGCAGAATTAAGAATTGTGGCGGCATAGCCGCATTAAGGTTGAGATTCTTCACTGCGTTCAGAATGACAAAAAAGATTACTTTGTTTCATATTAAGCAAACTACTCTTTTTGTTCTACGAAGCATGCCCTTGGGCTTATTCCGAGCAACGCGAGGAATCTCGTCCTTTTTTATTCACCCACCACAGGCAAAGTAAAATGACAGCAACAAAAAACAGCCTTCCGTAATTGGAAAGCTGCTTTTTTGTGTATGTATAAAGTTATCTTGCTACATTAATTATTCGCTAATATTCTGCTTATATATGACAGGATTCTTGCCGCTACTAAAACTGGATTTATAGGTTGCGAACCGCTGCTGACCGTTTGTTGAATTAAACTTCAGCGTTCTTGTGCTTTCACCCACTGTTGTAGGAGTAAGAATAGCATTTCCGTCAGCATCAAAGGAAATGGTCCACTCGCTTGTACCGTCGGATTGTTTATCTTTTAAGTAAACATGGTTGCTATCACCAGTGGGCGCAGTAAGGTACTTATTATCCTCAGTTTTAATATAGAATTTTCCTGCATTTTCGCTTGCTTCCAATATAAAGGTCATACATGTATCAGCGAGCTTGCCATCTTTGAAACCATCTTGTACTACAACGACATAGTTACTCTGATTTTGAGTTTTACTCACAGCCCAAGTGCCATAAGTAAGGACAATAACATCACCAGCTTGAAGTTGCGAAGCTTCAGTAACCTTTGTGTACGATATAACGGGATCTCCAGAACCAATTACTTTGCTTTCAACCTTTACAGACATATTGCCTGCAACAGTAAACGAGTAGCTATTTCCACCTTCGGTGGTAGGATTAAGCGCGGTTCCGTTAAGTTTCACGGCGGTAATTTCTTTACCTTCGAGCGCTTCAACGGTGAAGGTAACTACCGTGCCATTGAGTGCCGTTGCAGAGAGACCGGTTACCGTAGCGTTTACATCATTGTTGGTAAGCGTAATTGTGGAAGTGCCGCGGGTATTGCTTTCGACGTATACAAGCGTCTCACCATTGGAAGCAAATTCGATATCGTTGTAAAACTTTTTAATATAACCACTAATTTTGACAGTATCGTTTTGCGCAGGAGCAGCAACGTTTTGACGCAGATTGTACGGTCCATAAACTATGATGGTTGTGTTCGGATTCGCAGGGTCTTTGATAGTATACTTATAATCAGTACCGTTCTTTTGGAGCACAGGCGCGTCAACAACAATACCAGTCGCATACACTACTTGCTTAGTAACATCGTTACTATTTTTGCATTCTTCGGCAGCGATTTCAAGCGCCTTAGTTACAGAAATAGGGTTATCGATATCGCCGTAGTTGAAGGGTGCCACGTAAGTAACCGTAAAGGTGTAGGGTTGAGTTACAGGCATACCGTTGCCGCAGGAAATGACTACCTGAATTTGGACGCCTTCAACATCAGCGCTTTCGGGATTAGTAACTGTCATCTCGTTATCGTCGATTGCCACCACTCCCTTGCCGTCAACTACCGACCAAGTTAAGGTCGCGCCGTTGCTGGACGAACGGAGCGCAATGGGGGTATCGGCAGGTGTGGGTAAGTAGCTACCTTTTATGTAGTTATTCAACGCTGCCAAAGCCGCTGCAATCTTTTCGTCGTCGGTATCATCCTCGTTGGTTGTTTCAAACTCAACATCAATGGAGAATATAAGCGCGCGCTTGGTGGTGTCGATTGTAATTACCTTAGAAGCGGTGTCCAACTCAAATTCCAAATCCTGTTTAGTGCCTTCGCCGGATGAGGGAATATCGTTTAACGAAACAGCCTCAGAGCCATTTACAGACAATTTGTCACCTTTCCAGCCAAGGCAATTGATTGTTACCTTGGTTACGTTCTTCTTGAAAGTGAGGACAAGTTGGCCGTTAAGGGAACCCGTTCCCATCTTGATCAAGCCGCCTTTATTTTCGTAGTAATTTCCGCCCGATCCGTTGCCTTCATATACATTGATAACAGCAACGGCTGCAAGAGTGGCTGCATCATCACCGGCCATACAACCCTTGAACGTTGTTAATGCATCGGCATCAGCAATTTTACTGCCTTGCTCAACACCCGAGAAAGCTAACGTTACCTCGGTAATATCGCTGATATCGACATACTTCTTTACGGTAATCGGGAACTCCTTGGTGACAGGAGTAGCCGTGCCGGACTTAATAGTAGCGACAATAGTAACAGTTGCGTCTGCGTCCGTAGGAAGCTTGGTAACCGTAAGCTTGCCGTTAGCTATCGAAACGTATTCGGAAGGACCGTTTTTCACCGACCATTCAACAGTCGCGCCGCCCTTTGTTGTTTCAAGTGTTACTTGTTCGTCCTTATCATAGAATGTCGTTTTAGCAAGGGTAACAAGCTTTTGTGCAGCGTTAATAATATCTTCATCGGACGCACCTTCGGCAGCGGCCACGTCGACTATTGTAACGTTGGTAAGCTCGGGCGTAAGAGTTCCGTCCTTTTCGTAGTTTTGGAGCTTGCCCTTAAACGTTACAAGTTTGCCTTTTTCAAGCCCTGCCGTCGCCGACAAATAATTTTCATTACCCGCAACCTTGACCGAGAAAATGTAGAACGCACCTTCGCTGTCCTTGGTTTTGTTTTCGTCGTATTCATCTACAATATATATATCGTAGCTGCTGTATGTACTATACGTACCGGGATCGACGACATAGCCTTTTACGTATACTTCCTTCGTGTCAGTCGTACCGGGTGCAAGAAGGCTGGTAACCATTATTGCCTCGGCCGCCTTGTACGGATGCGCAGCAGTGCCGTCATTTTCAAGATTGAGCGGAACAAGCTTTATGGTAATAGGTTTGGTTGCCGTCTTGCCGTTAAGCGCAAAAGTAGCGGTGAGCGTTACTTCGGTCTCGCTTGTAGGCATGCTCGTTACTTTAAGCTTGTTGCCGTCTTCAATCGTAGCATAGTCGGAGGTTACCGCCCAAGTTATGGTTGCGCCAAGCTTTTCTGCAGGAAGATTGTACGTGTTTACCGCAAAGTAGTTTTTATTGGTAAGATCGAATGAATCTTTTATACTCGCAACTTTTTCTTCGTCGGTTGCGGCGGTTTTGTTAGCCACGACATCGAGCGTCGTTAATCTAATCTGACCTGCCGACGCCGCGAACTCTATTGCGTCCATAGTGCCCACAAGAGTGAGAGTAACCGTATTGTTTTCGGTATCCGCAGTAACAGTGCCGAGATTTGCCGCTTCAAGACTGCTCTTTAACCACGCGGGATAATCCGACGTTTTGCCACTATTGTCGGTGTACGACGCTTCGCTGTGGAAAACAAGCTTAGCCATGTTGGGATATTCGATTTTAACAGACGAACTCTTGTAAATGCGAACATGGTAATTAGAGGAAGCGTTGTTTACATTAGTAGAAGAATTACCTTTGCTGTTGGTAAGCTTTATACCGTTCTGTTCCCAAGTCTGATGATCGGCCTCAAATTCCTTACGAACGCCCGACGTCTCGCCATTGGTAAAGTCAATAGTAACTTCAGTTTGATCCTGATTAGCTACGGCTGCGGGAATCTTGTGCTTAAATTCTTCCGATTGGGAAGCACTACCGACGGTAACGGTGGCTTTAAGCGTATATTCAACTACTTCCGTTGCTTTTGTAATGTTAATGGTTACTTGTCCGTTTTCATCCTTGTCGCCAACGGAAACGTAGGTTTCATAGCTGGGGAACTCACTGGATACCGACCATTGTACGTCGTACATTTTGCCGCCCGCACTGGTTTTGCCCATAACGGTATAGCTGGCAGGCGTTTCCTCTGCTATTTTGGAGGTAAGTTGGATTACTGTTGCAAGGCCTGTTTGTGCAAGTTGAGCGTCGTTATTATTATTGCCGCCGTCCTTGTCGCCACATGCTACAAACGCGCCTGCCGTGGTTGCAACCAATGCTGCCGCAATGGCCGATGTGAGAAATTTTTTCATGTGCTTCTCCTTTTTAATTTATATGTTTTATTTTTTATAAAACCGGTGTTAGTTAATTCTAAACAAGGTCGCCCCTCATCCGCCCTTCGGGCACCTTCCCCCACGGGGAAGGTAGAATTTGGTTGAGACTCTTCGCTTCGCTCAGAGTGACAAAGTGGATTGTTAGTCGAGAATTTCGATAAGGTCGACGTGGTAAACTTTTACTTGATAGTTGCCCTCAGTGTGACCTTCCTGTTTGTAATAGTCTACAATACCTTTTACGTTAATCTTGTGTCCGGCGAACTTATCCGCAGTGATTACCTCTCCGTCTTCGTTCGTCAACACTGTTGTGCGGACTGTAATGATAGTGCCGTCTTCGGCCTTGCAAGTGAGCGAAATCGCGCCCTTGCTGTTGCCGGTTTTGGTCGTATAAGTATCTATTACGGTCAAGTTTTTAACCGAAACAGACGTGTGCCAAACCACAAAGCCGTAATCGAATTCACGATTGACTATTTCGGTAACGACTTCGCCATCCTCGTCCTTTACAACGTTGCCGTCTTCGTCTACCTTGTCCTGCTCCAATTCGACCGTAAGCTTGCCCGATACGATATCGTGGGCGCTTACTTCGGTGAACATGGGGTACGATACATAGTCCTCGTCGCCTTCCTTTATTTCCTGAGAATTATCGGGATCATTGGGGTGGAATCTGCTGAATTTAATGTCGGAAATTTGATATGTCGAGCCTGCCTCGTAGTACATAACAACGCCGACAACGCTTACGCAATTGCCTGTTTTGAGTATGCTAAGCACGGCTGTATCATAAGCGTAGAATACTTGTATGCCGTAATGTATACCGGTTTCCGCGTCAACGTTCTCTACATACACACAGTTATCGTACTCGGACGTAATCAAACCGGCTACCTTTACGCGTTTGCCTACATAGTCCTCTATATTGCAGCGAAGCTCCTTCATTGTTACCTTTACCGCATCGCCCGGGAAGTCGGGATCCTTCTGTCCCGAGTAAAGATAAAGTTTAAGCTTTTGAGCCTGCACCATGGCGTTCATAGCCGATTCGCCGTAACGGTTGTTGGCAACCGACGAGCCGAGCGCAAGACCTTCCTGCAAAATTTCTACGTTAAGATTTTTGTACTCGTCCGAGTCAGCCGTCTTGTACCATACCCAAAGTATGTAACGTCCGTTGCCGTCCAAATTCCACTGAGTGTCGTCCGATTCTACTATAATGGACGTGGCTTTTTCCAGCCTGCCGCGCGTAAACTTGGACGCCTTGCCGCCCCACTGCTCGATCTTGCCCGTCGATTCGGGAGTATTGATTGCTATGTACCGCGCCTTAATGTAACCGTCGCTGCCCGTAAAGTCAGACGAAGGGTTTGTTGCCAACGTGGAATTTAACACCGGCGTAAAATGCGTGGTGTCGCCGTCTACGTACAAACGAACGGTAACCTCTTGCTTTTTGGTATTGCTGGTCAAGTCGAGTTTAAGCTTGCTTGCGTAGTCGACAGCTTCAATCTGCTGGGTTCCGCCGGGAGGGTTCCCCGTGTTACCGGGTTTAGTTGTTGTGTTGCCGTCATCGCCGCCGCAAGCGACGCACAACGCAAACACGACAACAGCTAATATAGATAATAATAACGTTTTAATCTTTTTCATA
>CAMWXP010000064.1 GCA_947178255.1 uncultured Clostridia bacterium
CGTCGCACTTGCGTACCAATGAAAGTAGCTTTTGTAATTTCATATCTATATTGTAAAGTAAATTTAAAAATATTGCAATATATTTTGGCTTTCATTTTTTAATAAAAAGATTGAGATTCTTCGCTTCGCTCAGAATGACAAAAGAGGGTAAGCAAAATCGTTGTATAAGTAATCCGTGTAAAGTTTTCTTCCTTACTTCTTTTTCAAAAGAAGTAAGGAAATCTCTTGACTTAGAAAGAGTTTTAAGGTATAATTATTTGGTAGAATTATTATGCGGCAGTGTCCGCATTTATCGGAGAAACATCATGAAAAGAACTTATCAACCCAAAAAACGTCAACAGCGCAAGGTGCACGGCTTCCGTCAAAGAATGAAAACGCAGGGCGGCCGCCGCGTGCTTAAAAACCGTCGCAACAAGGGCCGCAAAAATCTTACGCCCGCGCCGCTCGGCAAGTAATTGTTAGCCAAAGTCAACAGACTGAATAAGCACGGCTCGTTCGCGTATGTTTACCGCCATGGCAAGCGCGTGACCGAGTCCGACGTAGTTTTGATTTTTTCCGCACCCGCACACTCTGTTCGGGTGGGGTTTTCGGTATCTAACAAAGTGGGCAAAGCCGTTGTTCGCAACAAGGTTAAACGTCGGTTGCGTTCCGCAGTACAGGTGCGTTTGCCGTCTATGCGCGGTTGCCAAGCCATAGTGATGGCAAAGCCGTCCGCTGCGGACAAGTCGTTCGAGGTTTTGTCGGGCGAGGTGGAGCGCCTTTTGTACAAGGCGGAGCTACTGAAATGACAAAAAAAGTCAAGCGCGTCATTATTAGTATTATCACGTTCAGGTGGTTGTTTTTGGGGCTGGTGTACTTTTACAAAAAGTGCATTTCGCCGCTGACGCCCGACGTATGCATTTACACGCCCAGCTGCTCCACGTACATGGTGGACGCTATAAAAAAGTTCGGCGTGATACGCGGCATATTTTTGGGAACCAAACGATTGCTTAGGTGCGTGCCGTGGAAGGCCGGCGGGTTCGATCCCGTTCCGGACAATCCACACGGAGATATGAAATGGCTGTTTTAAATTCCGTATTTGCATTATTGGGTGCAGTGCCGGCGTCGGTCACGCCGTCGGTTGTCGCGCCCGGCAGTATGTGGCACTTGCTCATACTCAAAACATTTGCGTTTGTCGTCGACTACGGCTGGCGTATTGTTGTGTTTACCGTGCTGTTAAAGCTCGTGCTTTCGCCGCTCGACTTTTATCAGCGCTACAAAATGCACAAAAACCAAAAGATTACAGAACGCCTTAAACCGACTATGGAGAAAATCCAAAAGCAGTACGGCCACGATAAACAGGCGTTCTCCCAAAAGCAGATGGAGCTTAACCGCAAAGAGGGTTACAGCTATTTTTCGTCATGCTTGCCGATGATTGTAACATTGGTAATATTCATTACGCTGTGGATTTCGATGCAGACCATCGCCGAGTACATGACCTTTAAAGAATACACCACGATGTACGACGAGTACCAGTACGTGACTTATCAGGTTTACGACCTCGACGAGCATAAGCCGATTACCGAGGGCGACAACGTTTGGACTCAAGAACAGTGGGACGAACATAACCGCATGGTTGACGTGTCCAAGCGTATCGGCCAGGACGTTGTTTACCAAATGTACTACTACGGACTGGACGAGAGCTTTACGCAAACGCTGATGGAAAACGCCGAATACAAGGCGGTGTTGCCGAGTGACTTTAAAGTTTTGCGCGACGGCAAGAGCATAAAAAAGGTGCAAGCGTCCTTCCTTTGGGTAAAGAACATCTGGGCGCCCGACGTGCCGTGGGGCGATCAGGCAATACTCGGCTGGGCGGCGTTCGAAAAGGGTATAGACGACTATAAAAATGCTTCGACCAACGGACTTTCCACGGCGCAGCACGCTGCGGCTTACAGTCCGACAATGTACGGAAACGTAATGGGCAAACTGTTGAACGACCAAACGCAGAGCCGCACAAACGGCTACCTCATACTGCCCATACTCGTAGTATTGCTGTCGCTCGGCTCACAAATACTTTCTATGATGCAACAAAAGCGTGCGGGTCAGGTAAACGCCAAGGGCGGCATGGCGACGTCCATGAAGGTTATGATGATAATCATGCCCATTATGATGGCGGTGTTTGCTATCCAGTACGCGTCCATATTCGCAATATATATGGTTATGAACAGCGCTACGACATTGTTCTTTAACTTGCTTTTCAGCGGGATTATCAAACTTATAGACAACCGTAGGCGCAACCGTAACTACGGTATTGCTTCGGGCAGTCCGCGCACCGTATCTTCTTCCAAGCCGTCGCCCATTATCCATTTTGTAAAGGGCGCCAATCCCAACGCCGGAGCACGCGACGCATTTACTCCCGCTGCGGACGAAGTAGCAAAGGCCGAGATCGACAAAGCGGACAAAACGGACAAAAAATCCAAAAAGGGCAGTAGCGGAGCAAGCTCGCGCACGGTTGTGCGCGGCGGCAGGCCCGATCCCAACGACCTTATGGGCGTGGATATGTCCAAGAATAATAAGAATAAGACACGATGATTATGTTTGTGCGGTAATCTTGCTGTCAATTTGTGCGCTACGTGCCACAATAGAACGCGCACGTAGCGCCGCTACGAGCGCAACCTATTGTGTTCGTCTCCCGCAAATTGCCTACGCAATCTTGCCCGCACCACTTAACCATCGTGTCTAAAAAATAATTTGCCAATCGGCAAAAGGTAGGTATACAGTGACTATTGAAGTTACCGCAAAAAAAGTGGACGACGCCATTAAGCAAGGCCTTGCCGAGCTGGGCGCAAGCCTTGACGAAGTTCAGGTGGAAATACTCGAACCGGGCGGCTTGTTCCGCAAGGCGAAGGTTCGCCTTACCTTAGAGCGCGAAGATGAACAACAAAAAGAACAGGCTCCCGCGCCTAAGGCAAAGAATGAAGCGGTAGAACAGTCCGCGCAAAAGCCCGAAACGGAAAAAAAGACTGAGCCCGTACAGGAAACCAAAAAAGTCGAAAAGCCGACGGCTGCTAAGTCCGAAAAGCCGACTGCGCCCAAGCAAAAGAGCAACGAGCAAAAGGCTAAAAAAGAGTCCGCACCCGTAAGCAAGGCGGAAAATAAAAAAGCCGAAAACGTCGAGCCCCGTCCCGCGCATAACAGCGAGGAAGCAAAGCAAGCCGTAGCCAAAGCTACCGAGTTTATAACCGAACTTGTTCAAAAAATGGGCTTTGCCGAAGCGACGGTGGAAGGAAAAGACAACGGCGACGTATCTATAACCGCACCCGCCGGCGACGATTCGCTACTTATCGGTAGGCATGGCGAAACGCTGTCCGCAATATCCTTCCTTGCCGAAACGCTCGGCCGTGCGGAAAAACAGCACGTAACTATTGTTGCCGACTGCAACGGCTACCGCGAGCGTCGCGCCGCGTCGCTTACGGCAATGGCTAAGCGCCGCGCAAACGAGTGCGCGTCCAAGCACCGAAAAATCAAGCTCGAACCTATGGAGCGCATAGACCGTCGCACCATTCACAACGCACTGACGGACGACGAGCGAGTGACCACCATGTCCGAGGGCAAAGAGCCGTACAGATATATCGTAATAATACCTAAGAAATGATTTTATTCAATTCGGAATTCGGAATTAAGAATTCGGAATTATGATTGAAAAATCTTGACCGCAATTTATATCGTATATTTTTTATTTATATCCGGTCGTAGGGATTTATGAAGTTCAGAAAAGGCGTATACATAATATTCTTTTTTGTCGGGCTGACGCTTTTTGCGTTCAGCCTTATGCCGTTTTTTCGGAATTTTCATGAGGACACGTTCTGGATAATGACCTTGGTCAGCGTTGGGCTGATGATTTTGTGCCTTGTAGCTATCTTCCACAAGCCCAAGGAAAAAATAAAGCTCAACAGTAAGTACGAGCGCAAGGGCGTTATGATAACACGCCCCGAATATAATTTTTTGCAGCTGCTGCGCGAAATTAAGCCCGAAAAATACGAGGTTATTCCGCAGGTCGCGCTGAACAGTGTTATTGAAAAAAAGACAAATACTTCCTATCGCAGTGAGCTGTTCCGCGTGTGCGATTACTGCTTTGTGGACAAGGACACATTTGCGCCGCTGCTGCTGGTCGAGCTCAACGACAGGTCGCACCTTCGCGCCGACAGGCAGGACCGCGACGCCAAAGTCGCCGCAATTTGCTCGGCGGCAAAAATTCCGCTGGTCACGTTTTGGCAGGACGGCGATTTAAGCTTTAAAACCGTGCAAAAAACTGTACTCAAAGCGATACTCAAATGAAGTGCTACGATTGCCCGCGCGGCTGCGGCGCCGACCGCGATAACGGAAAGATAGGATTATGCGGCGGCGGTAAGTATGCGCGCATAGCCAAAGTAATAGATAACTTTACGTACGAGGAGCCCTGCCTAGGCAGCGAGGTTACCGCCGTATTTTTCGGCGGGTGTGCGCTCGGCTGTTCGTATTGCCAAAATTACAAAATAAGCCGCGGCAAAGCGGGTGAGGAATATTCCGACGAAAAGCTTGCCGCGCTGTTTGACTGCGCGCAGAACCACATTGATTTGGTAACGCCGTCGCATTATTTAACCGCTATCGAGCGTGCATTGCATAAGTGCGACCGTGAGCACATGTTCATATATAATACTTCGGGGTACGAAACGGTGCAAGCGGTGGATAGAGCAAGCGCTTTCACAGGCGTGTTTCTTGCCGACTTTAAGTACGCCGACAGCGAGCTTGCATCAAAGCTTTCCCGTGCGCCCGATTACTTTTCCGTAGCGGTAAAGGCGCTCCAAAGAATGCGGGAAAATATTCAAGACGAGTGGGCGGAGGTCGACGGGCAGAGGATATTAAAGCGCGGACTTATAGTGCGGCACTTGGTGCTGCCCGAACAGGTCAAAAACTCGATAGCCGTACTCGATACGATTAAGAGCATATTGGGCGAGGATACCGTTATTTCGCTTATGAGCCAGTTTACGCCCAACGGCGTGGGCGAGCCGACAAAGCGCTTGCGCAAGATAGAATACAAGCTGGTCGTTGAGCACGCGCAAAAGCTCGGCTTTGACAACGGATATATTCAGGAGTTTTCGTCCGCCGACGGAAAGTACACGCCCGATTTTTAATTAAGAATTAAGAATGCAGAATTAAGAATTATAGCGACTGCGCCGCATTAAGGCTGAGATTCTTCACTGCGTTCAGAATGACAAAAGAGATTAGTAGGATATTCGACTAACCGAACTATTTTTGTCATTCAGAGCTAGCGCAGAGCGCGAAGCGAAGAATCTCATCATTATAAAAATACTTGACGGAATTATAAATTCACAGTACAATTAAAGTTATGGATTTTTTTGAAAGCGACAACTTTAATGCGGAGCAAATTGCCGAGGAAGCGGAGCATTTGCGACATGTCATCGATATGATGAAGGAACAAATCGCCCTGTTGGAGGACGACGGTTTTGCATACCGCATTGTCGACTTTTACGACGAAAACGCAGTGGAAGAATACCGTGCGGAAAAGTTCCGTCACGACGCGCGCAAGCTGGATATCAGGATACTGAAAAAAGCGCTCGACACGCCGTACTTTGCGCGTATGAAGCTCGAACCCATAGGAAGAGCGCGCGGTGATTTTGACGCGCCGTCCATGACTAAGCAGCGCACGCTGTCCGACTATGAGCCTATCGGCGACGAGGCGGATATTTACGTGGGCGCAAACGTGCTGTTCTACAAAGAAAAGATAATCGTATTTTCGCACAATTCGCCGCTCGGCAACAAGGTGTACGAGCGTTTTGAAAGCGGAAAAATCGAGTACGGCGGGTACGAATACAAAGTTGTTTTCAGGCGCAAGTTCGATATTCGTAACGGCAAGCTGGAAGCGGTATTCCAAGACTATTCGACCGAAACGGGCGGCATAGTGTACGACAAGTTTTTGGCGCATATGCTAAAAGTCAAGCGCGGCGACAAACGACTTACCGACATTATCCCCACTATACAAGCCAACCAAAACGCCATTATCGTGCGCCCCGCAGACGAGAATTTTGTAGCGTCGGGCTGCGCGGGCTGCGGAAAAACAATGCTGCTTTTACAGCGGCTGGAATATCTTTCGTTTAACAAAAAAATCGAACAGGATAACGCGCTTATCGTCGCGCCGAGCGAGCATTATATTCGGCATATCCAGCCCGTTGTGGACGACCTTATGATTAACGCCGTAAGGCGTGTGACCATGCCCGAGCTGTACCGCTCGCTTATTTTGTCGCTGCGCGGCATAAAGGCGTCCGAGCGCAAGGCGCTTACCTCGCAGGACGTTGTGGGCGACGAGGAGCTGCCCGACGACGTCGTTATAGAATGTTACGGCGATAAGATAAAGCGCAAGCTTATATCCTCGCTTTCAGCCACAAAGCAAACGTACAAAACGCGGCTTGCGGCGTATCGCACGCAGCTACTGAACTACGAGCGCGAACAGTCGTACGGCGCGTATGGCGATTCGACTGTAAAAAAGCCCCGTCCGCCCGTGGTAGCGGTGGACTTGAAAAAGCTCGGCTTTTTGCCCGACCTCGGTAAAACGCTTAACAAGTGCAAGCTGTATCTTTTGCTTACGGCGTACTGCTATATTCTCGGCAAGCCCGATTTTTCGTCGGCGCTGTTTATCGACGAGGGGCAGGACTACTTTTACAACGAATACAAGCTGCTCGCCGAATGTACAAAGGCGACGGTGGGTATTTACGGCGATACCAACCAACAGCCTGTTGCTCACCGCGGCATAGACGACTTTGACAGGCTGTCCGAGCTGTGGAAGCTTGAACGTTATGCGCTTAACGAAAACTACCGCAATGCGCGCGAAATTACAGAGTACGTTAACAATCTTCTCGGTATGAACGTGACATCGCTCGGGCTCGACGGCGGCACGGTGCGTTCGTTGCCTGTGTGCGATATGCCCGCCGAGCTGAAAGCTTTCGGCGACGACCGCATAGCGGTGGTGTATTCGCAAGGCGACGCGGCGACTGAGGAGTATTTGAAAGAGATTGTGCCGTCCGCGCTGCTGTACACCGTTGTGCAATGTAAGGGGTTGGAGTTCGAGCGCGTATACGCTTGCGGCAGGCTTACCGATAAGGAAAAGTATATTGCGTACACCCGTGCGCTGGACACACTGACTATATGCGATTAGTAAAAATGCCGTGGTTTAGTTATCACGGCTTTTGCACAAACTTTTATGTAAGAATTCACATCACGGTCATACTTACTTCAAACGTTTGGTATATAATTCTTTTTAGTAGGCTATGACGGAGATTATAATGAAAGCACTTAAAAGATTTTTATATTTGGCGACTGTAATCGTTGCGGCGCTCGGCGTTTTTGGCGGATGTGGCAGCGAGCCGCAAAAAACAGTGCGCGTAACGTCGTACGTTTCCACGCAAACAATGTCGACGGGCGGAACTGCCGCCGATGTTGTTGCGATGGTGGCTGAGTCCGTTGTGGAGATACGCACCGAATCGGTTACCACGCAGTGGGGAATGCAATACGTTGTATCGGGCGCGGGCAGCGGCGTAATAGTCGCGCACGACGAGGATTACGAAACTTACTATATAGTCACAAACAATCACGTTATAGACGGCGCGCGGAATATAAAGGTGTCGCTACGCTCGGGCGGTGAACCTTATTCCGCAACGCTTATCGCGTCCGATGTGGCGGGCGATATCGCAGTATTATCAATTACCGAAAAAAGCACGCTCAACGTAGCGGTGTGGGGACGTAGCGCGGGGCTGTCGGTAGGCGAGGACGTTATAGCAATAGGCAATCCGCTCGGCAGCCTGGGCGGCACGGTCACAAAAGGCATAATTTCGGCGACCGAGCGTTCCATACCCGTAGGCAATTACACGATGACGCTGCTGCAAACGGACACGGCAATCAACCCGGGAAATTCGGGTGGCGGCTTGTTCAACATGCGCGGCGAGCTTGTGGGCGTGGTCAACGCCAAAACCTCGGACGAGGAAGTGGAAGGCATTTGCTTTGCCATACCCGCCGACACGGCACGCCGCATATACGACGATTTGGTGACCGACGGCGTGGTAAGCGGCAGGGTTACGCTCGGTATATCTGTTGCGGTGTACAACTCCAATACAGTGTACGTTACCGCGGCGTCGGGTGACTTTAAACAGTACGACCGTATCGTAAAAATAAATGATATGACGGTAGGATCGTTGCTCGAATATCACGACGCGCTGGCGGCGTTAAAGCCGAACGATAACGTTACCGTAACCGTCAATCACTATGTAAAAAGCGTGCAGCAAGGCTTTTTCGGCTCGGTCACGCCGATATTCGACGACACTCCCACAACCGTAACGGTGACGGCAAAACAACTGCAAAAGGGTGAAAGTATATGATACATTCAATGAGCGGCGGCGTACTTAGCGAGTACGGTACGTATACGTTTGTTAAGGTAAAGTTTGACGGCGACGAACGTCCGTACTGGTACGTTTGCGATTTCGATGTAGAGGAGGGTGACAGAGTTTCCGCGCCGTTCGGCGCGGGCGGACTGGGTAAACCCGCAACCGTGCTTCGCGTCGAGCGCAACGTATCCGGTCAGGTTGCACCCGTCCCTATAAAAAGGGTTAAAAGAATATTACAAAAGCTGTAAGTAGTTGACAAGATTTTTTTTACGGCGTATAATACAATTATGTTTTTGAGTGCTTTACAGCCCTACGTGGTATTAATAATCATAGCCGCCGTGCTGCTGCAATACGCCTTTGCGGTGTTTTGCCTGCTTA
>CAMWXP010000065.1 GCA_947178255.1 uncultured Clostridia bacterium
TCTCCTCGTTGTACATTGCAAGCACGTCGCCGCTGTCGGGATCGTAAGCTATCTCTTCGATAGGCAGTCTTACCTTGCCGTAAGCTTTGACTCTGCTGCCGCCGGTAAGCGTTACGTCCTTGTACGTTGCCGTAACGACAGAAGCATTGTTGATTGTTTCCGTTGTAGTCCTATTGGTGACGTTGTCGGAAATCATGTACATACTGTAAACGCCATGCTCCAACTGCTGCTGACCCATTACCGTTCTGTATACGGGGCTGAGCGCGGCATTAAGCTTGTGCTGAGCATCGCCGTAATCGATTGCTACCGGCTTGGAGCTGACAACCGTCACGTACATCGTAAACGTTACGCGCGCATCGTCCGAGTCGACAAGCGTAATAGTTATGGGCATATTGCGGCATACCGCACGAGCCTGAATTGTTACGTCCAAACAGTAGTTGGTGCCGGTGCTCGCGCTGGAACCTTCCAGCGGAATACCGTCCGAACGCTTGGTCGGCTCGAAGCAGTTTGTGTCGTAATAATTGACTTTTTCTATACGCAAGCCCCAAGGCATATCGTCGTCTGCCAGCGCAACATAGCCAAGATGCTGATTGCTGCCGCCGTCACGGTAATAGCTGTGCAGGCCTTTGTCGCCGTCCATCGCTTTTTCCGTAAGCTCCTCGAACTTAACCAACGCATTGCGGGCAAGAAGGTTTGCCTCTGTAATTCCGCTGTAGCTGTTGCCAGCTCTGCCGTTGACCAATGCAAACGACGTGGAAGCGCGAGCGGACGCCGTAGGCGTTGTATAGTCGCTGGATGTATCAAGCGCCTCCGAACCGACAAACCTGTTGTACGGCGTGGTAAGCACGGTAAATCTGTCGCCCACCTGCATTTCGATATTGGCCGTCGCGTTGGTCGCTTTGGAACGAATATTGGGCGTTTGGTTGATTACGTCTATATTTACGTAAAGCTTTTTGGTTTGATTGCCGTCGCTGTCGGTAAATGAAAGCTCGAACGTAAAGCTGTTTTGCTGCTTGGAAACGTTAACACCGTTTTCCACGGTTTGGTACGTAGTACGCCTATTTACGCGGAACATAATGTTGTTGTCAATAGGAATGGCGTTTTGAACAAGCCCATCTTGTTTTTGGCTTCCACCCTCCATACGATAGTAATCCATATACATGATTACGTCGGGCATATACGAGGTACGAATACCCGTGTAATTGGGATTGGATGAATACTTTGCTTTGCCGTTGCGCAAATCGCTGTTGGCAGCCTCCAAATCCCTTGCACTGGTGGAATAGGACTGAATATTGGCAGAAGTTTCAAACGGTGAATGTAAGTACGTGCCGCTTTCCAGCCTGAACATATCGTCTTTTTGACGTTGCGGGTTGGCAGCATACTTGGAGTCGTCCGCTACGTCCGCTTTAAGTCTATCGTAGTCGGCTTTCCAGAAAATATTATTGCTGTTTGTTTTGAGCAAATTGCCACCGATAATGGCATGCGACAAGTTGAGCGTGTACGGCTGACCGATGGGAAGCGCAACGTTCAACTTTTTATCGCCGTTTTGGGACTGAGAGCTGTAATCTTCAAGGTTGTCGGACAGCTTTGCCGCCGGGCCCTTGATTGCAATGTGAATTTCCAGCGCAACATACGACGCAGCTTCGAATCCGTCGCCGTGATCGTCGTAAATAAGCACTTTAAGCGGATAGTACGCGCCCAATGTCGGATTGCTGGGATTGCGAAGCACAAGACCGCGCTGCGCATAATAGTCGGCGGCATTACCGCTGATCATATCCGCGTTGATAGTAGTCTTTGCTTTGGGTGTAATTGACAACGTAGTGCCGTCAACGGACAAACCTACCGAGAAGTAATTTTCGTAGCCCTCGTTGTTGTTGTACGCATAAATACCGCCGTTCGGTCTGTAATTGTTTGACACGTTGTCAAGAGTACTCTTATCCCAAGCATTAAAGTAGTTGGATATGGACAGCTGAGCGGGCATACCCGTATTGTTGCCAGAGGTAGCAGTTACCTTAGATACGTTGGTAAATGTAATATCGCTATTGCTTCCGGTATATTCCATGACGCGGTCACGACCCGAAAGGTTTTGCAACCTGCCCAACGAGCCGTACGCGAATTTGGCTGTATCGGACTTAGATTCGTCCAAAACATCCTTTCCGTCCACCTTTTTGTAAGCGATATCGGCATCCTCGTACTGGATAACCTTTTGAGCGCCCTGCACCGTAGTACCGCGCGACAACGCGATATACTGCGTAGGCGAATCGGTAGTCAAATCCAAAAGCTCGGTGTAGTAGCCCGCGCCGGGTTGGTTGGCGGACGACTTTTTAATCTCGTACGTCACGCCGCCGTTAGATGCTTTAAGATTGATCGGGCTGTTGCCGATTTCAAGCTTGAACGTTACTTCGGCCGTACTCTTAGCCTTGTTATCGCCGTAGTTAGCTTTTGTGTTGGTGCCGGTGAATGTGCATTGAGCAACCTTAATCGTAATAGTCAAGGACGCCGCTTGCGAACGCGTGTTGTTCTTTCTGATTTTAAGTCCGAACAAGTGCTCCTGCAAGCCGTACTTATTTGTGGCAGTATTCAACAAGGCCTGATCGGAAAGGTACAATAAACGACCGTTATCGCCCACTATATCATTAGCATAGCCGTTTTCCACAGCCTTAGTAACAAACGCTTCGGTCGTGCCGTCGGCTTTGTGCGTAGGCAAAGACAAAGCATGGTTGAGATACCTACTATCCAAAGCTTTTAAGTCTCTTTGATCGTAAACTTCATAAAGGTCATAATCGTGAATTGTTACGTACGGGTTTTCCTCAGCGCCCGTCCATGTATTTACGCCGTCGCTGATTGTTACAGCCTGTCTATACCCCTCTCTACGGGTATAGAGATCCTCGGAACCTATATCGTACGATACGTAGGATGTTGTAGGATACGATATTACGCCCGTCGTTTCGTTGAAATCGACAAAGCCCTGTTTGAGCGCAAAATAGCTCATAGGCACGTACGTATACTCATAATTGCCGGTAGAATCCTTGTCTCCCGAAACATATATCGTATCCGAATAACGGAAGGCTTTTTCGCCATCCGTAATGGTGCTGCCGCTGTCGCGCACATCATAAGTAAAGCCGTTGGTTGCCAACGCATTGGCACGAGTATACTCGACGCCCGCGTGAATACCGGCATCCGAATTGTCATCTCCGTTTGCGGCACGGGTTTTAAGCAGTTGATCGGCAGTGCCGTTTGTGGCGATCGCATTACTTACAAGATACAGCGACTTGATATTGCTATCAACGTCATACTGCGAGTTTTTGTTGCCGTCATATGTGGGAACATACACCTTGCCGTCGGCAGCGTTGTCGGGATCGGCAACAGTGTAGTAGCCGTCAAACTGATTGTAATAGGTGTACGGCACTATGCCTATGTCGTTGATAAATAAGTCGTACGAAAGCGTTTGATGACCGAAAACCACAACGCTGTTGGTGCTGCCTGCCTTGTAAGCGGTAGCCGTGTTTGCGGTATCGCCACCAAACTTGGTTTCGTCGCGCATAGATATGCGCAGGTTGATATACTTACCGGCGTCGGAAGCGGCTCTGGGCTTAACCATTATCGCCCAATCGGTAACTATCCACCTGCCCTCAGCGTCAAAGAACTTGCTGCGGAAGCTCTCGTTACCGAAATCGCCGCTCTCCTTTAACGTTTTGGCGGGATATGCCGTATAAGCATTGTTTTCGCCTTTTATAAAGTAAACAATATCTGTCTGAGTTAAATCGACCTTACCTTGCTCTCCGAAGGCACTCGGCGACGTATTACTTACCGATACGTCATATTCGTTGCCGTTTCTGATTGCGATAAGTGCCGCAACGGAATTGATTGGATTGCCACTCGCATCCTTAGACGACCAGTTATTGGTTGTTCCAAGCTGAGGTACAGCCGCTCTGTATCCTTCAACCGTAGCTGTCGTAGCGGTAACGTAACCTATGCCTTGAGCCGAATTGGCGTACGGCGAGGTAGCGGCCGAAAGTACTACGCCTTGAAGAGCGTCGGTATCGCTGACCAAATACTTGATTTGACCGGCCGAAGCGCTGTATGTCGAGCGCACGGCTTCCGCAGCACCGTTGCCTGAAACAAAGTAACGGGCACGCGTTCTATCCTGCGCGGTTATACTTTCGACATTCCACAAATACTGGAAGTTGGTATTGTTTTGGTCGAGCGCAACCTTTTCAAAGCCGTTTTCGCTCGTGTTATACCCGAACGCGGCGTTGATAACTTCTATGCGAATATAGCACTCCGACCTTTCGAGCAAGCCGTTATCGCCGTACCTGCCGTCGGTTGCATAGAACCTAATGTACAGGTTTTGCACGGCCTGAGTGGAGTTGAGTGCCGTAACGGTGATTGCACTTGCCGTAATAGTTACGTCTATATAATTGCCGTTGTACGAACGTCCGTTAGCGTCATTCTCACTGCCGCTGACGTCGGGTTTGTCTACCACTTGGCAACCGCCGGTAACGTCAAACCAAACCTCGCCGTCCTCATTATCGATAAGCAAATTCTTGGACAAGTCGGAGCCGCCGTTGGAAGCATAAATAACCATTGTGGACGGCTTAACCTTATCGTTTATAAATCCGGTTGTGGCATTGTTGGACAAATCGGATACTTCGTAGTTTTGAATGGGATTGGTAGTAAGCGTGAAGTACTTGTTGGGATACTGTACTCTGGGCGAACTGTTGATTACGTCGATTTCGACACGTATCTTCTTTAAACCATAGGAGTTGCCTGTAGCGTTTGCACCCGTGCGGTCGCGAACGGTAAACTCCAAGACCGCGGGAGAGCCGCTTGTAGTGCGCCTTGTTGCGGTGATGATAGCATAGTCCAAATTGTATGTGGACGCGGCGGACGCACCTGCTGCCTTGTAGGAAATTTGGTTGCCGAACGCATAGGTTACAAACCCGTCGCCCGCTACTTCCGGAGCTACAAAAGACATTCTGTTAGCCGAGGAATACGGATCGTATGCAAAGCCGTCAAGGCTGGTGCCGTCGATAGAGCGCGCAAAGTACAGTCTGTCTATTGTCGTGTTGCCGCCCGACGCCGTACCGAAACGGTTGTTGGCAGTAAACTTTGTAAAGCTACGCGTGCCTTGCAACGCACCGATAAAGCTCATCAAGCTCGACGTATATTGTGCACCGGTGTAATCGTATCCGTTATTTGCGGTAGATACGTTGGCGGAGGAAGCAAGCGCCGCTATCTCCGTACCGGAGCCCGTATATCCGTCACCGGCAACGTGGAATACACCGCCGTTGAACGTGCCGTTTAAGCCGTTGAGCGTGAAACCTTTTTCAACGCCTACATTGTTTATATAAGCGTTCATATCGGCGTCTGTAATCAGGTCGTACGGCGTTACCATAACAGTGGAATGTGCGGGCACCTTGTAACGGATTGTCGCTATACCGTCGCCCGTAGGCTGCGTATAAGTAGACTGCACGGTTACGCCGTTGGTGGTGTAATCGAGCTGTGCAACATTATCGCTATCCAAATACTCGGGCGCTTTGTTGCTTACGTTTACCGCAATATACGACGTGCAAGTCGCATTTGCCGAGTCCTTCATATCCACTTGAAGGTGTAGATATCTGTTGTGCGTCCAGTTGTTAAGCGTGATTTTAAGGCCGTTGACTTTTACGCATTGTGTGCCGCCCAAGTAGTCGGACAGCGTTACTTCGCTGTTTGCGGGAACCGCAACGCGTCCGCCGAAATATGCCTTCGGGATATAGATATCAATAAACTGAACACTGAAATAGTGGCTTTGATTTTGACCTAATGATGTATTGTTTAAGCGCGTTTGAAGTGTGCTTATATCGTTATTGATAGTAACAAGCTCGTTAAGCTTGCCGGTAGAAGTTGAAGTTTCGGACAAGCTAGAACCGTTAAGCATGTTAGTGCTGTAATAGTTATCGGCGTCTGCCGCAAGCGGCCTTAAACCGGTCGAAACGTACTGGTTGTTCTCATTCTTATAGAAACCTATGGGATTGACCTGCTGGTTGATGGTAATGCCCATCGGTGTAAAATAGAAGGTATTGCCGGGATTGCCGTTGGCAGTGGGCATTTCACTTGCGCCTGCGCCGTTACGCTCACGGTCTATCGTGTTGGGCGCACGGTTAGTCACCTGTATGCCGAGCGGCAACCAAATACCGTTATCCGCGGTATCGTTTTTGTCCTGCACGCGGATAAGTACGTAGAAGTGACCCGCATTTGCAACGCCCGCAGCTAGCGTGGGGCTGGTAAACGAGCCGCCCGTAATCGCCTGCTGCGACGTACGGTCGGATTTGTACATTGAATACGTGGCGCGCAAGCCGGTAACGGTAAGCGTGTCGTTGCTGAACGAATACTGAATATACGCCTTATCCGTATTTGCCGAACCGTTGCTTATGTACCAGCTTTCAAAGCCTGTTGCATATGCATCGCCTTTCAGCTGACCTGTGGTAAGCACGTCGTTGAATTTATCGGCAGGCGTTGACGTAGCAAGCACGTTAAAGTACGAATTGTTGTGCTTGCTGGTTGCGTTTTTGGAGCTTTGAGTGGGTTTGATTTCGCCGTACTTGTTTGCCAAAACAAACTCATGCGTCGGCACTACTACCTCGCGGATGGTGTGAGTCGTAGTATCCATTCCGTCGATATCGGTAAAGTATTGGTTAAGACGTACGGACGTGGACGCAAGCGTATTTACAGTCAAAACAGGGCCGCCCGCCAAATCCTCGCGAATTGTAGGACGGGTATTGTCCATTTTGAACACTATATCGACGGTAATTGCCGTTTTTCCGCCCGCATTTGTGGAAGTGTTTGCTTCTACGTTGGTAAGACCGAGTGCGGTAATGGGCGTCTGTTCTACCTCGTACACGGTTACGGTCAACACCTGATATGCCGGGTCGGGCGTAACGCATGTAAACGTCAGCGAGTCGTAAGCATAGGGAATCTTCGACTTAGCCGCATTGTACACATTGGTGCCGGCGGGCGTAGCGTCGTACTCCGCAATCTTGTACTTTCTGCCCGAGCCCGAAATAGTGGAAACACTGCTTAGCGCAACCACGCACTTATCCAAGCTGTTGGAGAAACCCTTAATTAAGTCTGCAGCATTGATCTTTACGGGGACGTTATATCTTAACGGTTGCGCGAACACCGCGGTATACCTATTGGTGCCGAGCGGGTTGTAAATATTGGTAGTATTTATACCGCTGCCACTGGGTGCCGAAGCTACGCTGGAAGTGCCGAAGTACAACGTGTTGTTGCCCGTAGCCGCATTAACGGCGTCGGCTGCGGCATTGGTGCGCTTTGTAATGGTGTTTGCCGGCACAACAACGGTAAATGGTATAACCCTTACGCCGCGACCGCCGGCGTCGCCGAAGTTGTCGCGTACGCGCACGTACAACGTGATTGTTCCGTTGGTGGTGCAGCCGTCATAACCGGCGCGCGGGTACTTCTTTATTTTGGTAATATTGAGCGTGGTGTTGCTCGTCCACGTCCAGTCAAAGTATTCGCTTGCATTTTTGCTGCATGCCGAGTTGACGTACACCTGTGCGCCGCCGCTGAAATAGTCGTATTTAGTCGACGCAGACGCATTGCCGTCGGTAAAGTATACCCTGTCCGCCGCTGCATTGGCGTTGTTGGAATGGTCGGAGTCGGTTGCCAAATAGTTGGCCGCAATAGCTTGGCTGATATTGCCGCCCGTACGTACAGGCAATGTAATTGTTCTGTTGTTGGATACAGGAGCCTGGTTGACGTTGATTGCGGTTATTCTTGCTTTGCCGTTGCCCGTTGCTTGAGCGTTGCCGTAGCCGCTGGACGTAGAAGTGAAGCTGCTGCTTATGTAGTTGGAGCCGCAATAACCTGCTCTGGGGTCGTCGCTGTGAAGGTTGTTGCCGCCGTAGTAACCACCACCGCCACCGCCCTCGTCGTTGGGATGAACTGAACAGTGCTGAGTGTAGCAGCCCGGTCTACCGGCATAAATCGCATACTGTTGGTGAACCTCGGTATAAGACGTGCTGTAACCGCCACCACCGCCGCCGGCAACCATTATACGAGTGTTATAACTGGTTGAACTGGTTGCAGTGCCGCCCGTCATTCTTATATCGGTAGCGCCGCCACCGCCGGCACCTGCCGTTCCGACGCCGATAGCACCGCCGTTGTAACCGCCGGCACGCGTTACGTGACCGCCGTCGATGCTGCCCGTACCACCTGCGCCGCAACCGCCGCAGTATATATATATAGTTGTGTTATCGGCAGTATATGTGATCGTTCCCGCAACATAGCCGCCGCGACCGCCGTTGGCGTTGCCGCTGTTGGCAGCATACGAACCGGTATTGCCGCCGCGGGCGCCCCAAAGCTCGAACTTATACGTACCACGCGGAAGATTTAACGCATAATAGCTTCCGTTGTATGTATAATCAACATAGTTACCGTTGGTAAAACTACCGTTGCTTATGTAGTTCTTCAACGTATCACCCGTAAGGTTGCTGTAATTCGCCGAGGTCGACGCCTCAGCCGAATTAACACTATCAACACTCACCTTTTTGGACGTGTCCAACGTGAGCGCGCAAGTAACGGCCACCGCCAATGCGGTTATGACCGTCGCCAGCAGCAACAATACGCGCCGCCCTAATTTCGATTTACTTCCGGTTCTTTCGGTATGATTGTTCATACTTCTACCTCTCTGGTAATGACTTTGAGTTTAAAGTTGTTAACAATTTGTTCACAATTTTATATATATACAGCTAAATGTTAACAT
>CAMWXP010000066.1 GCA_947178255.1 uncultured Clostridia bacterium
ATCATTTTTCGTCATATTTATATATTTAATTAAAATATTTTCATTCAAAGATTGCCAAACAATACCGTGCGTTGTATAATATCGGTATGTTGGATTTTAGCAAAATCTTCAATATAGTATTCGCGTCGGTATGCGCAGCGCTGTTACTACTGTTTTTGGTATCGGTAATCGTCGTTGCCGCCAAGGGTAAACGCAAGTGCGGCGTAGGCGACGTGCTTTTGCGCATACTCGCCACGCTCGTGCTTATTGTGTCGGCAGCAATGCTTGCGTGCGCAGTGCTTACTTGGGGTAAGTTTGACGTGGCTATACTCGTCGTTGAGGATGGTTCGTCGGCGGCATTTGTTATCGGCCAAAGCGTTACCGAGCTTCCTTTGCCCGAGCTTTTTGCGGCGCTTTCCTCTATGATAGGATTTATGTTTGCTGCGGTGCTGTTTATGCTGTCGCTTACCGCGCTTATCGTGGACTGCCTTGTCGCCAACAAAAAGACGGACAAAAAGGACAAAAAGAAAGAACCCGCGGTCAAAAAATCGCCCGAACAGCTTAAACGCGAGGCCGAGCTTGAACGCATACGCCGCATAGGCGAATCGGCAGTGCGCAAGACCGAGCGCGTAGCCGAAAAAGCGGAAAAAACCGAAAAACAGGAAAAGACCGAAAAACAGGAAAAGACGACCGACGAAGTTGTCGAGGATTCTATCCCGACCGAGCAACCGCAAGAGGACGAGCCCGCCACCGATTGGCGCACTCAGCCTGCGGAAGAACAGCACAGTTTTGTCGGATTAAAGAACGATAATGCCGACGATTCCTTTGATTCCTTCGATACGTTCGACGACGGCGAAGCTGTTGCGGACGAAACGGTAGAGGGCGACGGCGCGGATGAATATGAGCAAGCCGAGCAGCCTGCCGAAGAAGTTATAGAGGAAGCGGACGAATACGCCGAGGAAACCGACGAATATACCGAAGAGCAAGCAGAAGGCGACGAACCGCCGACCGAGGATATCTATTACGACGATGACGAGGGATATACCTACGACGACGGTACGCAAGTCGAGGAAGGCTACGAGCAAGTCGAGCTTGACGAAACCGCCGACAGCGCATACGAAGGCGGCGAGGAACAGCCTGACGAATATGCGGAAGGTGATGAACAGCCTGTCGATGAGTTCGACGAGGTTGCCGACGAACAGTCGCCGGACGATCAGCCGATAGATATCGGTGAAGAAGTTGAGCGCATATTGGAAACGCCGACCGACGATATAGAGCCCGACCGCGACATATACATTCCCGAAATAAGAACTGTCACGCCGCGCCCGACCGAGGTTAAGCCGACTGCTGCGCAAAAGCCTGTGACCAAAAAACCTGCGGCGGCAAAAAGACCTGCTACAAAGCCTGCCAAGCCCAGAAGGAGCGGCGACGGCGGCGCTTCGCAGCGACCTGTCATTCCGCCCGAAAAGAAGCTGCCAGTAACGCGGCGCTACGTTATACTGGATAGACACAACGCCGTCAATATGTTCGGCGAGTATTTGAAAGAGCGTAACCAAGCGGAAAAAGACAAGCTTAAATCGTCCATAAATACCATAATAATCGAATAGTAAAATTACCATAGCTGTGGCTATGGTTTTACTTTACGCATTTTACACAAAATAATCTCGGAGGGAAAACATGTATTGCGTAGGCGTTGATATCGGCGGAATGTCCGTCAAGGTGGGTGTTGTCGATCAAAACGGCAAAATACTCAAAAAGGACAAGGTGGTAACCGACGTTGCAGGCGGGCCGCATAAGATTATTAACGATATATCGCTGCTTATCAAATCGCTTGTGGATATTAACGACCGCGATTTTTTGGGCGTTGGTATAGGTTGCCCGGGCGCTATCAATTCGGCGCGCGGTACTGTCGATCGGGCGTTTAACCTCAACTGGCACCACGTAGCTTTGGTGGACGAGCTTGCGCGCACTATCAACCGTCATATTAAAGTGAGCAACGACGCCAACGTCGCGGCATTGGGAGAAACGATGTTCGGCGTGGGTAGAACGTATACCGATACTATTTTCCTTACGCTCGGCACGGGCGTGGGCGGCGGCATTGTACTTAACGGCAAGCTGTACGAGGGCAACGAAAGCAAGGGAGCCGAAATGGGGCACATGGTGCTTGTTGTCGACGGCGAGCCGTGCTCGTGCGGCAGGCGCGGATGTATGGAAGCCTATTGCAGCGCGACCGCGCTTATACGCGAAACCAAAAAGGCTATGCTCGCCGACAAGAATTCGGCTATGTGGAAGTTTTCGCCCAATCTCGACGACGTGGACGGCAGGACGGCGTTCGAGTGCAGCAAGCAGGGCGACGCAGCGGCTAATTCGGTTGTAAATTATTTTGTAAAATACTTGGGCGAGGGCATGCTCAACTTTGCCAATATTTTCCGTCCGCAAGCGATAATACTGGGCGGCGGCGTATGCGCTCAAGGCGATTACCTTATTTACAAGCTTAAAGATTATTGCAAGGACAGAAACTACGGCTTTGCCGACACGCCGCGCTTCGACATTCTTACGGCGCAGCTTGGCAACGACGCGGGCATAATCGGCGCCGCAGGATTGATTTACGCCGACGTCAAATAATTAAGAAGTAAGAATTAAAAATAGGTTGAGATTCCTCGTTTCACTCGGAATGACAAAATAGTATATTACTAATCAAAAAATACTTTTGTCATCCTGAACGAAGTGAAGGATCTCAACCTTTTTAGTTTGTTACGATTTTATTTGTACGTAAGTTGTAAAATCAGACATAGTTTGACAATAGTACATATGCTATAATTTTTGTACAAAAATATTTTTAGGAGTATCCCATGAAAAATCTTAAAGGCACCAAGACCGAAGAAAACCTTATGACCGCGTTTTCGGGCGAGAGCATGGCGCGCAACAAGTACGATTACTATTCGTCGCGCGCCAAAAAGGACGGGTACGAGCAGATAGCCGCCATATTCGCTGAAACTGCCGCCAACGAAAAGGAGCACGCCAAAATTTGGTTCAAGCTGTTGCACGACGGAATTCCCGAAACGCTTACCAACCTGAAAGACGCCGCCGACGGCGAGCATTTTGAGTGGACGGATATGTACAAGACTTTTGCCGAGGAAGCCGACGCGGAAGGTTTCGCTTCCATTGCCGAGCTGTTCCGTAAGGTCGCTGCTATCGAAAAGACGCATGAGGAGCGGTACGTCAAGCTTGCCGCCAATATCGAAAAGAACGAGGTGTTCTGTAAGGGCGTGCAGGTCGTTTGGGTTTGCCTTAACTGCGGGCATATGGTGGTTGCCGATTGTGCGCCCGAGGTTTGTCCCGTGTGCGCACACCCTAAAGCGTTTTTTGAGATGAAGGCGGAAAACTATTAATTTAATTCGGACCTACTTCTTTGAAAAGAAGTAGGCAAGAAACTTTTACGTGAATGGTTGATATGTAATAATTGCTAGCGGGGCGCATTGTTTAATTCGCATTAATCGGTCATTGACTTATTCTCATTTTCATGGTATACTGCTATATATCATGGAAAACAAAAGCGAAAACAATTTGCCCGATACGACGGAATCGCCGCAAGCTAATGCGACCGACAAAACGGACGCTGCAGCTCGCGAGTGCGCGCCCGTTTTGCGTACGAAAAAAAAGCGGCTGCCGCTTATTAAGTCCATATCGCTGCGCACCACTATCGATTACTGCTTGTTTTCGCTTATACTTTTGGTGCTGTTTTTTGCCGTGTTTTTGGTGTTTTTGAATACGTTTTACGGTAGGATGATGGAAGATGACGTCAAGCGAATAGAACGCTCGGCGTCGGCGGGCTTCCCCAAAAAAGTGGACGACAACAGCATGATTATGATGTATAAATACCGATTGCTGGAAATTGCGCGTAGCAATAAGCCGATTGCCATTGCCGTGTTCGAAGTTGACGACGGGGGCAAAAACGATATTTGCATCATGGTAGACGATATGGGTAACGGCATAAGCGATGACAGCGATTTGTTCAATGCCGTCATGGACGAGCTGAACTTTAAAGAGGTTTTTTCGAGCGGAAAAATATGTAAGACAGGCACTCCGTTCGGCACGTACTTGTGTAAGGGCAGTGCGCATACCACCGAGGACGGCGGCACCGCGTACTTGCTTGTAATGAAGCCGTACGACGTGTGGAACCAACAAACTGTAAAAATAATATACGTGCTTATAATCTGCACTGTAATTGTGCTTGTTTTGGCGTGCGCGTTTGCGTTTTTCGCGTCGCGGCATCAAACCAAGCACCTTATCGATTTTTCGCAAAAAGCCAAGCGCTTGGCGGACGGAGACTACGACGTGGTGTTCTCCGGCGCGGGGTATAACGAGTACGAAAACCTCGCGTGTGCGCTAAACGCCGCTACGCAAAACATTCAAAAGGCGGAACAGCTTCAACGCGATATAGTAGCCAATGTGTCGCACGATATTCGCACGCCGCTCACTATGATTCGCGCGTATGCGGAAATGCTGCGCGACATGCCTATGGACGATAAAAAGCGCGAAAAAACCGCGGGGGTTATAATAGCCGAGGCGGACAGACTTACCGCGCTTGTCAGCGACGTGCTCAACTATTCCAAACTGCAATCTGGAGTAAGCGAGTATAAGTTTGAAAGTACCGATTTGGCGACAGTTGCCGTCGCCGTGTTGGATAGGTTCGATTTGGTACGTGAACGCGACGGCATCAAGCTGTTGCACGACATAGACTCCGACGCCGTCGCAACCTGCGACAAGTCTAAGATTGAGCAAGTGCTGTACAATCTTATAGGCAACGCCGTCAACTATTGCGGCGACGATAAAACTATTATATTGCGAGTCAAAAAACAAGACGGCGGTGTGCGCGTCGAGGTTACCGATCACGGCAGCGGTATAGAACAATCCGAGCTCGATTCCGTTTGGGATAGGTACTACCGTTCCCCGCACGCGACGCGTACGGTGGTCGGGTCTGGCCTCGGCCTTTCCATTTGCAAAAGCATTCTCATAGCGCACGGCGCCGAGTTCGGCATTATATCCGAAATCGGCAAGGGCAGTACATTCTGGTTTGAACTAATGCAGAATTAAGAATTTACTATCAATTCGGAATTAAATGGCTGATTTATATTGGCGTGTATTTGTTCGGGGGTAATGTAAAACAAGCTATTATGTAAACACACGCATATAAAATTTTCTTAGCTTATCTTTTTTAAAAGAAGTAGGTTGACAAAACGTATACGTTATGTTACAATTAATTCACTACAAAATATTTTACGGAGTTTAACAGTCGTCCATTATGGACCCATCTAGTTTAAGTGTAATGACCTCTACGCAAGTCGGACTTTTGATAGTCCTGATTGCGCTTGTATTTTTATCGGCGTTCTTTTCGGCGTCCGAAACGGCGTTTACCAGCGTCAATCGCGTGCGGCTGCACACACTCGAAGCCAACGGCGTAAAGTGGGCAAAGCGCGTCGGCAAAATGATAGACGCTTACGATAAGCTGATAACGACCATACTTATCGGAAACAACATTGTCAATATCGTGGCGTCATCGCTTGCGACGATATTGTTTGTGGATTTAATAGGCGGCTCGACGGGCGTTACGGTGTCTACCGTAGTGGTAACTTTGTCGGTGCTTATATTCGGCGAAATCACGCCCAAGACGATAGCCAAGGAACATCCCGAAGGCTTTGTTCGCGCGTTTTGCGGAATTATATACGCGCTGGAAATTTTGTTCTTTCCGCTCACGTGGATTTTTTCGCAGTGGAAAAAACTGTTGCTTAAAATATTCAAGTTCAAAAAGACTCCCGGCATTACCGAGGACGAGCTACTTACGTACGTTGAAACTGCGCACAACGAGGGTGGTATCGACGAGCACGAGTCCGAGCTTATCCGTTCGGCTATCGAGTTCGAGGACTTGGACATAGGCGACATCATGACCCACCGCGTAAACGTGGTTGCAGTCAGCGACGACGAGGACATGGAGCTTGTCGCCAAAAAGTTCCGCGACAACAGCTATTCGCGCATGCCCGTTTACAACGGCACTATCGATACAATAACCGGTATCGTTCACGAAAAAGACTTCCTTATAGCCAAGCTTGACGGCGCGACCGACTTTAAGGCGTGCGTGCAGAACACCGTGTGGCTGTCCGAAAATATGAAGATTTCCGCCGCGCTGCGCATGATGCAAAAGGGCAAAATTCACATGGCGGTAGTAGTGGACGAGTACGGCGGCACAAGCGGTATCGTCACTATGGAAGATATTTTGGAAGAGCTTGTCGGCGAAATCTACGACGAGCATGACGAGGTGGAGGAGTTCATCAAAAAGACGGACGACGGCACCTACGTCGTGAACGGTAACGCGCCGCTATTGGACGTATTCGACTATATCGGCATAGACGTGCGCGAGGACTTCGAATCGGCGTCGGTAGGCGGTTGGGTAACCGAGCAAATGGAAAAAATCCCCGTGGCGGGCGAGTGCTTCGATTATGACCGCCTGCACATAGTTGTGTCGCGCTCCACGCAAAAACGTGTGTCAGAAGTAAAAATTACGGTATCGCCAGAAGATGAAGAATAAAAAACCGCCTGCGGTGTATTTCATAGGGAATAAATGATATGGAACAAAAAATAAATGAATGGCATGAAGTATGTACTCAGAAAGATATAGATGATATATTAGACACATATGGTGGTTTTCATGATGCTTGTATTGTTTCGGTAAATTTTGCAAGTGGAATGCATGTTGATAGCGCAAATGCAATGCATTTTGACGAATATGATACATATACATTAAACATAGTTTTTCATAGTCAATGGAGCAACTACGCACTGGAATTACATTTTGCAGGGCTACGTAGATTACATTTGGTTGGTGTACAAGATAATTATACTAATGAAATTTTTGATGCCTCCATAAAATTCTATGACAATATTCTTCCGTCAAAATATCAAACACCTGCACGTGTAATTGTTTGGGCAGATAGAGAAAACTTTGATATAAATGACATTGATTCACAACTAACGGAGCCTGCTGATACTTATGTTATTGCCCACTCGCTAAAATGGCGACTAATTGAAAAATAAATGAATCTAAAATAAAGGTATAGCTCACAATACTTCGTTTGCGAAGTTAGTGGGCTATCGTTTTTCGACGAAAATATTCCCCATGAAAGGCGCCCCTTATGCGGATATTTTAATTAAGAATTAAAAATGATAAAAGAGGTTGAGACTCCTCACTGCGTTCGGAGTGACAAAAAGAATTGTGCGGCTGACGCCTAGATTTCTCCGCTTCGTTCGCTTTGCTCACTTCGGTCGAAATGATGGGTATTAGAGTTGCCTTTTCTAAATAGTCTAGCCCATATCACCCATCATCCCGAGCGCAGTCGAGGGATCTAGGCGACCCGCCGCATAGTGGTTTATATGTTCCAACATTAATTCCGAATTCCGCTTTCCGAATTACGAATTATCCTAACAACGTCTTGCGGCGTTTCGGCTATATAGTCGGCGCCGGCGTCGGTGTGTTCTTGTCGGTCGCCGTAGCCGTAAAGCACGCCCATCGATTTCAGACCGCACTGCTTTGCGCCTAATATGTCGTGGTTGCGGTCGCCGATCATTATTGTATCGGCTTTGTCTATACCGGTGTTTGCTATTGCGTATTCTATCACTTTTGCTTTTTTAGTCCTGCTGTCGTCCATAGACGCGCCCGCGACGAACGTGAAGTATTTGTTTAGGTCAAAGTACTCGACAATGCGGCGGGCGAAAAGCTCGGGCTTGCTTGTCGCCACAAGCAGAGTTTTGCCACAGTCTTTTAATTGTTGCAGCATTTGCGACACGCCGTCGTATACGCGGTTTTCCTTCCAACCGCGGTCGGCAAAATATTCGCGGTACAGCGTTATTGCGCGTTCTACTTTTTGCATGTCGCCGTCGAATATCATACCGAACGAATCGTACAACGGCGGACCTATAAAAAAGTTGAGGTTGGACTTATTGTACTTTGTCACGCCCATCTCGTGCAGAGCGTACAGTGCGGAATTGGCTATGCCCTCAAACGAGTCGGTGAGCGTACCGTCCAAATCGAACAGAATGTTTTTGAACATCGGTCAATCCTTTTTGAGCAGGTTGTTGCGCTCGGGGTGTATAAGCGCGGAATGCGTGCGCTCGAACGCGTCGGGCGTTACCTTGCACATTTCGGCTATAAGCGACTTCATTGTTTCGCGCTCGGTGTTTCCGTTGGCGGGGCAGGGATTATGCACTACCGCAATGTCGTTTTCGCGCACAAACGCCGCCGTTTCCTTTTCGCGCACGTACAGTAGCGGACGAATGAGCTTTATGCCCGCGCGGTCGAGGTACGATTTGGGTTGAAGGGTGTTCAGCCGTCCTTCGTACAGCATGCTCAGTAAAAAGGTTTCCACCATGTCGTCGGCGTTGTGTCCGAGCGCCAGCACGTTATAGCCCAGTTCTATCAGCTTATTATCCAGCGCGCCCCGCCGCATTTTGGCGCATAGCGAACACGGATTTTTTTCCTTGCGTTCCTCGAACACTATGGGTGCGATTTGCGTTTCCACTATGTGCAGCGGCACGTTCAGCTGCTCGCACATAGGCGCAAGCGGGGAAAAGTCGCAGCCCGCGCCGGCGTCTATTACAACCGCGCACAGCTCGAACGGATTGGGACAAAACCTGCGGTAGCCGCTTAATGCATGCAACAGCGCAAGCGAGTCCTTGCCGCCCGAAAGTCCCACCGCTATGCGGTCGCCCGCTTCTATCAATCCGAAG
>CAMWXP010000067.1 GCA_947178255.1 uncultured Clostridia bacterium
CATTTTATACAAGCCGTATGACGTTGCCGCGTTTAATAAAATTCTATCATCGGTTGCGACCAAGCCCAAAATTTTTATCAAAACGTTCAACGGATTCGATTTGTTCGTGAACGGCAAAGCGGTGCGGTTCAGCTCGGCAAAAGCAAAGGAGCTTTTGGCGCTTTTGACGGATGCAAACGGCTCGTATGTTCAAATGGAAACGGCGGCGTGCTACCTTTGGCCGGACAAGGACGCCGAACACGGCAAAAACCTTTACCGCGACGCCGTTTGCAGGCTTAGGCTTACGCTACAGCAAAACGGAATTGAGCGACTTGTACGGTTCGAGCGCGGTTGCGCGATAATCGATACCGAGTGCGCCGAATGTGATTATTGGAACATTCTTAAAAACGGCGGCGTGTTTGTATCGAGATATTTGCCGCAATACGAATGGGCTGTAGACACCGAAGCTATGCTTTCCATAAAATACGGCGAACAATAACCGACAATAAAACATCGGTAGCGCTGGTTGCTACCGATTTTTGTTTTTAATTTACAATCAAGTTTATCAATCTTTCGGGAATTACTATCACCTTTACGGGCGTAGCGCCGTTAAGGACTTCCTTTACTTCCGCTGTTTCGAGCGCGGCTTTTTCTATTGCCGCCCTATCCAAGCCCTGCGGCAGTACGACTTTGCAGCGTATCTTGGAATTGATTTGCACCGCGTATTCGGTGGACGATTTAACAAGCTTACTTTCGTCGCAAATCGGATAGCTTTCCAAGAATACCGACTTCTTTCCGCCGAGCATTTGGTTAAGCTCCTCGCAGAAGTGCGGCGCAAGCGGCGCCATAAGCTTTACCGTAACCTGCAAAACATGCTTTAAGTACGCGGGGTTATATTCGGCGCTCGTGCGGTACTTGTACATAGCGTTTACAAGCTCCATAAGCCGCGCGACGGCGGTATTGAAGCCGAACTCCGGAATATCCTTTTTTACTTCCTTAATGCAATAGTTAAGCTCGTAATCGAGCGAGCCGTCAGTTGCGCTCGCCTTTTCGTTTTTCACTTCCTCTACAAGGCGCTCTATCCTATCCATAAACTTGGCGCACGACGTTATGCCACCGTCCGACCACGGACCGCCCTCGGTGTAGTCGAACCCGAACATAAGGTATAACCGAAGCGCGTCCGAGCCGTACTTTTCGATAAGCGGGTCTGCCGAAATTACGTTGCCGCGCGTCTTGCTCATACGGTAGCCGTCGGGGCCCAAAATTACGCCCTGATGCACAAGCCGCTTGAACGGCTCGTCAAAGTCCAAATATCCCAAGTCGTGCAAGACCTTGGTTATAAACCGCGAATACAGCAGGTGCGTACAAGCATGTTCTGCGCCGCCTACGTAGCAATCGACGGGCAGCATTTTATTTACAGTCTTTTTATCGAACGGCGCTTTGTCGTTGTGCGCGTCGGGATAGCGCAGATAGTACCAGCTGGAGCATACAAAGGTATCCAACGTATCCGATTCGCGCCGCGAGGGTTTGCCGCAAACGGGGCAAACGGTTTTTGTAAACTCCTCGCACCTTGCTAGCGGCGACTTGCCGTCGGGCGTAAAGTTTACGTCATACGGAAGCGTTACGGGCAAATCCTTTTCGGGTACGGGCACCGCGCCGCACCGGTCGCAGTAAATCATAGGTATGGGCGCACCCCAATACCGCTGACGGGAAACCGACCAATCGCGCATGCGGTAGTTGGTCTTTTTGCCGCCGTGTCCGAGCTTTGCCAGTTTTTCCAGCACAGCTATTTTGCCCTTATCGCTGGTCAAGCCGTCAAACTCACCGCTGTTTGTCATAACGCCGTACTCGGTAAAAGGCAGCTCGTCATTGCCGTTTTTGCCGCAGATAACGCGCTTAATGGGCATATTGTTTTTGAGCGCAAAAGCGTAGTCGCGCGTGTCATGCGCGGCAACGCCCATAACCGCGCCCGTGCCGTAAGTGGAAAGGCAATAGTCCGCCACGTACACAGGTACTTTTTCGCCGTTGATAGGGTTAATACAATACGCGCCTGTAAACACGCCCGTCTTGTCCTTGGACGTGGAAGTGCGTTCTATTTCGCTCTGCTTTGCCGCCTGTGCCACGTAAGCGTCGACCGCGGCTCGTTGCTCGTCGGTGACGATTGCGCTCACGTACGGGTGCTCTGGCGCCAAAACGACGTACGTTACGCCGAAAAGCGTATCCGCACGCGTGGTGAATACGGTAATGCTTTTTATATCGCCGACGAGCTTTACAAGGTCGAAAATAACCTCGCCGCCCACAGACTTTCCTATCCAGTTACGCTGCATTGTTTTGGTCTTTTCGGGCCAATCGAGCGCGTCGATTCCGTTCAATAATTTTTCGGCGTAATCGGTGATCTTAAAGAACCACTGCGTCATTTCCTTGCGCACTACTTCGGTTTTGCACCGCTCGCACTTGCCGTCTACTACCTGCTCGTTGGCTATAACCGTTTGGCAGGACGGGCAGAAATTGACGGGCGCCTTTTTTTGGTACGCCAAACCGTTTTTGTAAAGCTGCAAAAACAGCCACTGCGTCCACTTGTAATAGTCGGGCGCGCAGGTGCGGAACTCGTGGTTCCAATCGACCATCGTGCCCATGTCGCGGAGCTGCCGCTCCATTGTGGCAATGTTGACGTCGGTGGAATCCTTGGGATGTACGCCCGTCTTGATAGCGTAGTTTTCGGCAGGCAAACCGAACGCGTCGAAACCCATAGGCTGAAAAACGTTTTTGCCGTTCATACGCATAAACCGCGCGTACGAATCGGCAATGCCGTAGTTATACCAATGCCCCATGTGCAGCTTTGCGCCCGACGGGTACGGCAGCATTTCCAGCACGTAATGCTTGTCGCCCTTCGCCTTGTCGTCAAATGTATTTATGCCGGTATCGTTCCAAATACCCTGCCATTTTCTTTCAATTTCGTTATGGTTCATACTTTAATCACCATTTAGTTGTATTGCCACGACGGTCTGGTAAAGAAGTCGATTTTAGGTTCGAGGAATTTAAGCGCGTGACCGCCGCCTACAAGCTCGCCCACGGTCTTGAATATGTTATCCCAAGAATACAGCTGCTCGGCGGTAAGACCCAAATACTCGCGCACCTTTTCGGTGGACGACGGCGCAATGGGATGCGCCAATGCCGTAGCCGTCTTAATAAGGTGCAATGCGTCGATAATCGTTTGGTTAAATGCCGCTTCGTCAAATTCCTTTTGAAGCGCGCTCATACGCTCGGACAGAGTTTTGTTGATGTACTTGAAGAATTCTTCGAGCTCTATCATAACGTCGGCAAACTCGAACTTGTACATGCGGTTTTCGTAAGATATTATTTGCTGTTCGCACTTTTGCAAAATGTCTGCCGACACCTTGCCCTGCGGCACCGTTTGATTGCCGTTGTTGTATTTTTGGAAGGAATAAAACAGCGTGCGCACCGCGCGGTTGAGGAAGTTGGTGAACATAGACCATTCCTTGTACACGGGGTCGCCTTGGTTGGTTTGAACGGGATTGTACGGCTTGGGCTGGAAGGGCACGCTCGCGTTGCCGAGGTTGAGCCCGAAAAAGTGTGCGCGCAGCTGTTCGGGCGAATAGTGCGACAAAAGCTCCTGCGCCATAGGCGGCTTGATTTTACCGCTACTGCTCGCCTTTGCGTTAAAGAACAGAATATGCTTGTTGGGCACTATGGTCGGCATTTTTATATTCCAATCGCCGTCATGGTTAAGCGCCTCGAACAGCGCGCCTTCGGCGAGCGCGTAGAAGTAAATGTTGTCCTCGCCGATAAACTGGTACACGCCGGCGTCGTCGCTGCACCACCAATTTTTCCACTCGTCCTTGGATTTGCCGATGCTCTTTAAATACGCCTGCGTAAAGGAAATAGGCGCCCACAGCGATTCCGGCCACACCCAGAACGTGAGGTCCTTCATATCGTCATGGTCGGGAATTTTCACACCCCACTCGATATTGCCCGAAATGCGGAAAGGCACAAGCGTTTTGCCGGTGCGGAAGCGAATTCCGTTTTTGGCGAGCAAGGCGCCGGCTTTTTCGCGGTCGGCCAGCTTTTCGAATTCCACCTTGCAGTTGTTCTTTTGCTCGTCGACCTCGCATGTATATTTAAGCCCCGAATTTTTGAGCGCCGCTTGTATGCCGTCCTTGTTTTCGATTTTGCTGTACAGCGTCGGCTTAACCAGCGACTCGTTGCACACGTTAGTCAAAAACGCGCGGACTTGGGGATTGCTCTCCCACTTACCAACAAGCTCTTTAAGGTAAGGCGCAAACTTTTCTATATCCAAATACCAGTTTTTGACTTCTTTGAGTACAGGCGGCTTGCCGGACAGCGTGCTTACGGGCGCGATAAGCTCCTCGGGAAAATACTGGTGCCCGAGTGAGCATTCGTCGGCGTAAGCCTGTTCGGACTTGCAGCCGTTTATGGGGCATCTGCCGACAACCTGTCTGCCGTTAAGGAAGGTGCCGCGCTCCTCGTCGTAAAACTGCTTGGTAGAAAGCACGGACAACGCTCCGCTTTTAAGCAATCCATCAAACACCTCGCGCGACAGCTCGTCGTGCGCCTGCCCGCCTATGCCGAATGCCGACGCACCGAACAGCGACAAGCCTATAAGATAGTTGTCGAGCGTGCTTTTTTGGCTGTCGTGATTTTTCTTGACGAAATCGATAATCGAGCCGTCAATCTCGCCGTCCGCTTTGAGCGTGCGGTATTTTTCCACTATGGGCGAGCCGTAGCAATCGGTACCCGACACGAATATGACGTTGTCCTCGCCTATTCTGTCCTTCATAAACCGCGCAAAGACGTCGGCGTGAACGAACACACCGCCGATATGTCCGAAGTGCAGCTCCTTGCTGCCGTAAGGCATACCGCCCGTTATAACGACGCGTTTGGGAAATTTAGGTCTTTCCATAAATAATACCTTCTTTAATTCCTTATTCTACCTTCCCTCGGGGGAAGGTGTCGGCAACGCCGACGGATGAGGGCAAATTCTTAATTATTCAAGCACGGCTTTTATTCTGCGTACGCCCGCGCTGCTGCTTTGTTCTTTGAGTATCTTAAAGTGTCCGAGCTCACCCGTGCGCGAGGCGTGCGGGCCGCCGCAAATTTCCTTGCTGTACTGCCCCATTGTATAAACCTTAACCTTTTCGCCGTACTTAGACGTGAACAAGCCGACTGCGCCTTGGGCTTTGGCTTCCTCCACCGTCATTTCCTCGCAGGTTACGGGAACGTCGGCTTTGATTGCGGCGTTTACCTTGTCCTCTACCGCTTTTACTTCCTCGGGCGTCATTGCTCTGCCGAACGAGAAGTCGAACCTAAGCCTTTCGGGCGTAATGTTGGAGCCGCGCTGATTGACCGTCGGATCGTTAAGCACTTCTTTAAGCGCGCGGTGCATAAGATGTGTCGCGGTGTGCAGGCGCGCCGTAAGCTCGCCCGTATCGGCAAGACCGCCCTTAAAGCGCTGCTCGGCGCCGGCGTGCGACTTTTCGCGATGCTCGGCGAACTTGGCGTTAAAGCCCTCCACGTCCACCTCAAACCCGCGTTCTTTTGCAAGCTCTATCGTCATTTCCAGCGGGAAGCCGTAGGTGTCGTACAGACGGAATGCCGACTTGCCCGCAATAACATTTGTCTGCAAATATTTGCACAGCTTTTCGAATTCCTTCATGCCGTTTTCGAGGGTGCGTTCAAACCGCGACTGTTCCTCGTCGATTTCGGTAACGATTTTGTCACGCGCCGCTTCGAGCTCGGGATAGACGTCCTTGTACTTATCCACCACGACCTGCGCGATAGCCGAATAGTCGCCGTTTTTAAGCCCAAGCCCAGAACCGAACCTAATAGCGCGGCGAAGTAGGCGGCGCAAAATATAGCCCTGGTCGACGTTGGACGGCGTAACGCCGCGCTCGTCGCCTATAATGAACGTAGAGGTACGGATATGGTCTGCAACCACGCGAATAGCCTTTACGTACGCTTCGTCTTTTACCGACTTACCCGAAAGGCTTTCTATCTTTTTTACGATAGGCTGGAACACGTCGGTGTCGTACACGGACGCAAGCCCTTGAACGTTCATAAGCGCGCGTTCCAAGCCCATGCCTGTATCGACGTTTTTTTGTTTGAGCGGCGAGAAAGTGCCGTCGGCGTTCTTGTTGAACTGCATAAACACGTCGTTCCAGACCTCGACGTACTTGCCGCAGTCGCATGCCGGCGAGCAAGTGTCGCAGCACTTGGGCTTGCCCGTGTCGAAGAACATTTCGGTGTCCGAGCCGCACGGACCGGTCTGACCTGCGGGGCCCCACCAGTTATGCTTTTTGCCGAGGAAGAAAATGTTTTCCTTTTTTATGCCGCACCTTTCCCAAAGCTCGGCGGTTTCTGTATCGCGCGGGCAATCGTCGTCCCCCTCGAACACGGTGACCGCAAGCCTGTCGGGACTGATCCCGAGCTCCTTGGTCAAAAACTCATAGCTCCACGGCACCATTTCCTTTTTGAAATAATCACCCAAGCTCCAGTTGCCGAGCATCTCGAAAAAGGTGCAGTGCGAGGCGTCGCCCACCTCGTCGATGTCGCCCGTGCGCACGCACTTTTGCGTATCGCACAGCCGCTTGCCCGCGGGGTGCGGCTGACCCAAAAGGTAAGGTACCAGCGGGTGCATGCCCGCCGTGGTAAATAACACCGTCGGATCGTTTTCTGGAATGAGCGAAGCCGAGGATATAGGCGTGTGATTGCGCGCCTTAAAAAAGTCAATCCATTTTTTGCGAAGTTGGTCGCTTGTGAGTTTCATGATATCTCCTAATCCAAATAATTGAATTTATCGTTTTAATTGTTCGTACAGCTTTTTGATTCCGCTCTGCACCGAGTTGATACGCATAGGTATAGCGGACAAAAGCTTGGCGTTGCTTGCGGTGTATTCGAGGTCGGGCGTGGGATTTTTGACTACTATTTCTATATCGCCGCCGTCCTTGCGTACCATGCGCTTAACCGCCTTGGCGATTTCCAAATAGCTGGTTTTGTCGCCTGCGACAAGGTTGTAATCGCCCTTTTCGTAATCGCGCAGGATAAACGCCGCAATAGCCTTGACGGCGTCCTCAATGGATATAGCGCTCACCGTCTTGTCGCGGTCGATAACAATTTGCTTTTTGCCGCGACTACCCGCCGCTACGATTTTGTTTATGGGGTACTGCATACCGCCGCCTTCGCCGAACACGTGGAATATGCGCAGCACGGTGGTGATTTTGTCCTTGCTCGCCAACAGGTTGATGAGGTACCTGCCCAGTCCGTAGCCGTCGGTGGGAATATACTTGCCGAACATATCTTCGGTGTAATCCACTATGGGTCGCGACATATCGAATTCCACACCCTCGCCTACGGTGATGAGCTTTTTAACGCCGTGCGCAATCGCCATATACTGAATATTCTTGAACATTATCAGGTTGTCGGCTTCGAGCGTAGTTTGCTTTCCGCTGCTGGGCAATCCCGCAAGATGAAGCACCGCGTCAAACTTATGCGCGGCAAACATCTTTTCTATCGACCGCGCGTCGGTAAGATCCATTTGCTCCTGCGTAGGCGCGACAATGTCGAATGTCTTGCGGTAGGTCTTGATAAACGCCTTGCCTATATAACCGCTTCCGCCCGTGACGAGAATTTTCATAATTTTATCTCCTTAATTCCGAATTCAGAATTCCGAATTGATTAAAACAGTCCGCTGATTTTGCCGTCGTTATCTATTGTCATTCCCACGGCGTTAGGCACCTTGGGCAGTCCCGGCATAAGCATGATGTCGCCCGCAATGATCACCACAAAGCCCGCGCCCGCGCGGTACTGAACGTCGCGCACGGTTATTGTAAATCCCTCGGGACGACCGAGCTTTTTGGGGTCGTCGGACAACGAGTACTGCGTTTTGGCTATGCATACGGGAAGCTTGTCTACGCCGAGACCCGACATTTTTTCGAGGCTCTTTTTTGCCTTGGCAGACCACACTACGTCCGCCGCACCGTAAACCTTGGTAGCAACCTTTTGCACCTTTTCGATTACGGTATCGTTGTCGTCGTAGCTAAGCGTCAGTTTAGGCTTGCCGCTTGCCGCGTCCACAACCGCTTTGGCAAGCTCGACGGCGCCCTCGCCGCCTTTTGCCCAGCACTCGCAAAGCACTGCGTCGGCTCCCGCCTTGCCCGCTTGGGACTTGACAAAAGCAATATCGGCTTCGGTGTCGTCGGTAAATCGGTTGATAGCCACGACAACGTTTTGCCAGAACACTTTTGTAAGGTTTTCTATGTGCTTGATAAGGTTGCCGATGCCGACAGCCAAATCGCCGTTGCCGCCGTATTTGAGCGCGCGTATCGTCGCTACAAGCACAGTGGCCGACGGCTTAATACCCGACGTGCGGCACTTGATGTCAAAGAACTTTTCCGCGCCCAAATCCGCGCCGAAGCCCGCTTCGGTCACTACGTAGTCGGCGTAGCTTGCCGCCGTCTTGGTAGCGATTACCGAATTGCAGCCGTGCGCGATATTGGCAAACGGTCCGCCGTGAACAAACGCCGGCGTGCCCTCTAACGTTTGCACGAGGTTAGGCTTTGCCGCGTCTTTTAATAGTACCGCCATGGC
>CAMWXP010000068.1 GCA_947178255.1 uncultured Clostridia bacterium
TTGCGGTGAGTTTTTTCATAAGTCCTCCTAAGGCGTTTTATATTTCAGTCTATGCGTGTTTTTGTGGGGGAGTGAATTCAGAATTAAGAATTAACTAAGCAAATGAAAAAAGCAAGAACGCAGTATTTGCGTTCTTGCTTTTTGTAATACTTTAATTAGCGTTTATTCCTCGTTCGGCCCTTCTTCCTCTTCGGGGTAATCTATGGCGTTTGTCGGCATTGTCACTTGCGTCGTGCCGTAGTCGTATATAAACAACTCGGTAGAAGCTGAATCTTTGTCTGTCGGTACAAAGCTCTCGGTGGTGCTGTCATACTCTACGTTAAAACCGTATACGGATACGTAAGCAAGCCGTCCCGACACGATTTTTATAGTAATATCGGTATAATTCTTTTCCCAGTCTTCAAACATTCCGTTTGTTATGAGCGTGCTTGTGCAAACGTATGCGTGTAACGTATCGTCATAAGTAAAGCTGTTATAAAACTCTCCAAAGTCGGGGCAAGCCATTTTATACGTAGTCATCCAGTCCACCGTATCTTGCATATTTTCATCTAAATTTTCTAATGATATTATATACTTATAGACCGTGTTAAAATCCTGATTTTCATAATCGTATTCATAGCATGTCATAGCGTTGTTTTCAACGCTCCAAAACGAAGGCTCAACCGGAATACGTTCCACCCATTGTTCGTCTTCTTTTCGGAAGGATGATAATTTTCTATTATCTCTTTCCGCCGTTTTATCTATTTTAAGTATTTGTTGTCTGTCATATCCATTGTCACGGTGCTTTATAGTGACGTTACTGAACGACGCTTCCGCAAACGCCGCTTTCCACTCGGCTTCCGTCACTTTGTCCGAAACGAGCGCGGCAAAGTCTGTGCTTTCGGTTAGGGGAGCGACGTATTCCACAGCCTCGGTTTTGGTTTTGTTGCACACCTTGCAAGTATAGGTTTTTACTCCCACCGCGTTCGCCGTCGCTTCCGTAGTGATTTGTCCGTCGTTCCAGTCGTGCGGCGCTTTGTCCTTTTCCTTTTGGTCACAGCCCGAATTTTTGCATTCGTGCCAGTGATCGTTATTGTCGGTTGTCCACGTTGTGGCGTAATTATGCTTGTGTTGTGCGGGCGTTTCGTCGCCGTTGCCGCACGCCGCAAACAGCGTGCCGCAGCTTACGGTTGCCAACAGCGCGGCGCATAATTTACAGAGAGTGCTTTTGGTGCTTTTCATAAATTTCTCCTTAATTGTTGATATTTACAGTATATAGACAAAAATTGTCTAAGTCAAGCAATTTAGATAGTTTCTGTCTATAATAATTTTAATGGAAATTAAATTTTCAAAGATAGTCAAAGAATTGCGCGAGCAGCATCGGTTGACTCAAAATGATTTTGCTACCGCGATAGGCACCACGCAACGCAAGGTGTCGTATTGGGAGACTTCGAAAATCGAGCCCGACTTGCAATCGCTGTGGCGTATTGCCGATTATTTTGACGTCACCGTCGATTATTTGTTGGGCAGGGTAGAGATTTAGATTAATTCGGAATTCGGAATTATGAATTAAATAGGGAAAGAACTATCTACACAGTTATAAACTGTGTGACAATAATAATTAAATAAGGGCGCGTTAGCGCAAATCCTAAATTCCGCATTCCGAATTCCTAATTCCGAATTAAATAAAGTTGCTATTTTATTTGCATTGTGATAAAATGCCATATAGATAATTGTTACGTACAAGCAATAGGAGTTACGCAATGGATAAAACGTACAATCCGCAAGGTTTTGAGTCGCGCATATACAAGCGTTGGTTGGACAACGGCTGTTTTCAGCCGCGCCCGGGCAAGACTAAAAAGAAATTTTCCATAGCTTTGCCGCCGCCCAATATTACGGGGCAGCTGCACATGGGGCATGCAATGAACATGACGATTCCGGACGCGATAGTGCGGTATAAGCGCATGAAAGGCTACGAAACGCTGTGGGTGCCCGGCTACGACCATGCCTCGATAGCTACCGAGGTAAAGGTTGTGGAAGCCATGCGCGAGGAAGGATTATCCAAAGCCGAAGTCGGTCGCGACGGCTTTTTGCAGCGCGCTTGGGCGTGGAAGGAAAAGTACGGCAATCGCATAGTCGAACAGCAAAAGACCATGGGGTTTAGCCTCGACTGGTCGAGAATGGCGTTCACTATGGACGAAAAGTGCAGTAAGGCCGTGCGCGAAGTGTTTGTATCGCTGTACGAGCAGGGCTATATTTACCGCGGCGACAGGATAACCAACTGGTGCCCGGGCTGCAAAACGGCAATATCGGACGTTGAGGTGGACTACACCAGCGAGCCGTCCCACCTTTGGCATATAAAATATCCGTTCAAGGACGGTAGCGGTTATATAACGGTAGCTACCACGCGCCCCGAAACGATGTTGGGCGATACGGCGGTAGCGGTAAGCCCCAAGGACGAGCGCTACGCGGGAATGGAGGGCAAGCTGATTGTTTTGCCCCTTGTCGGACGCGAAATACCCATTGTTTACGACGATTACGTGGAAGCGGACTTCGGCACGGGCGCGGTCAAGATTACGCCCGCGCACGATCCCAACGACTTCGAAGTAGGCTTGCGCCATAATTTGGAAGTAATACGCGTTATGAACGACGACGGCACGATGAACGAAAACGCCTACGCGTACCAAGGCATGACGCGCGAAAAGGCGAGGGAAGCCATTGTCGCCGATTTGCAGGCGCAAGGCTATATGGAAAAGATAGAGGACTATACGCACAACGTTGGTCATTGCAGTCGTTGCAAGCAGACCATCGAGCCCATGGTGTCCAAGCAGTGGTTTGTAAAGATGACCGAGCTTGCCGCACCCGCTATCGAGGCGGTCAAGACGGGTAAAATCAAATTTATTCCCAAGCGTTTTGAAAAGACGTATTTCAACTGGATGAACAATATCCGCGATTGGTGCATATCCCGTCAGCTGTGGTGGGGACACCGCATACCCGTTTACTACTGCGACGGCTGCGGCAAGGAAATGGCGAGCAAGACGGATATTACGACTTGCCCGCACTGCGGCGGAAAGCTCAGGCAGGACGAGGACGTACTCGATACTTGGTTCAGCTCGGCGCTGTGGCCGTTCTCCACGCTCGGTTGGCCTGACGATACCGACGACCTTAAAAAGTATTATCCCACCGACTTGATGGTTACTGCGTACGACATTATAACGTTCTGGGTGTCGCGCATGATATTTGCGGGACTAAAATTTACAGGCGAAGTACCGTTCAAGGAAGTTTATATCCACGGGCTCGTGCGCGACGAGATGGGGCGCAAAATGAGTAAGTCGCTGGGCAACGGCGTAGATCCCATGGAAGTAGTACAAGCGGTCGGCGCGGACGCATTGCGTTATTCGTTGGTCAACGGCATAGCGCGCGGCGGCGACGTGTGTTATTCGAGCGCGTCGCTCAACAGCTACCGCAACTTTATGAACAAGCTGTTCAACGCGGCTAAGTTCGTCATGAACGCTTGCCAAAACGGCTACGCCAAAAATCCCAAAGCCGCAACGGCGGCGGACGGTTGGTTATTCGGCAAGCTTAACGACCTTATCGCCGAAGTCAACAACGCTATGAAAAAGTATGACGTAGGTCACGCTGCGGAAGCGCTGTACAACTTTATTTGGGACGAGTTCTGCGACTGGTATATCGAGTTTGCCAAGGTACAGTTAAAGGGCGAGAACGCATTTAACACCGCAGGCGTACTCCGTTACGCGCTCGAAGTGCTGTTAAAGCTCGTGCACCCGATTATACCGTTTATCACTACCGAAATTTACGATGAATTATTAATACAGCAAAATGCGTTTATGCCGAGATCATCGGTTCGTCATAGAATTCGTAAAGGTGTAAAGACTGAGATTTGCAATAAATTACTAAAGCTTAAAAATAATATAACTAAGATTGATTGTGACGAGAAAGATACCCGCAAAATAACTGCTGTAATTTGTAAGAAAATAAAGAGATTGCAATATTCGCTTCAAAATGATTATCGGTGTATAAATAACTGCAATATCATTATTGTCATTTGCAATAAATTGCAAGAGATAATAAGTGTGTTGAAAAATGAATGCGAATATGCAGTATATTACGATATAATAACCAATATTTGTAAAGTATTGGAAAGTTTGCAAGATTATATATTAGAAATGGATTTTAGTCAAGTACAATATAATGAGCATGATATTTACGACAGCCTGCCCGACGCGCAAGGGGAGCTCATGCTGAGCGAATTCCCCAAAAAGAAGCGCGGCGACTATGCCGCCGACATCAAGCTTACCGAGCGGCTTAAAGACTGCGTGCGCGCGGTGCGCAACCTTAAACAAACAAACCAAGCGGTCGCAAAAACGCCCGACGTGCTTTGCGAGGGTGACGAGGCGCTTTGTGCATTGCTTACGGCATATTTGCCTACGCTTGCAAAGACGGCGGATGTTAAGCACGGCAGCCAAGAAAACTGCGCGCTTATCGCGCTGGACGGCATAAAGATTTTCGTGCCGCTTTCGGATACCGAAAAGGAGCGCGAGCGGTTAGAGAAAGAGCTGGAAAAATGCAAGTCCGAGCTTAAACTTGCTCAGTCCAAGCTGAATAATCCGGGCTTCTGCCAAAAGGCGCCGCAAAAGCTTATCGACGCCGAGCGCGAAAAAGTGGAAAATTACACGGCGCGTATAAAAGTTTTGACAGAAAAATTAGGATAAAGCTTGTTTAGGTATTTACTTTTTGATAATAATGTGTTAAAATACACAATACGGCACTCAAAAAATTCGCACGGAGAGGGAATTGAAACAGTCCGACGAAGAGCTTCTGAATAAACTGATTGTGTTGTTCGTGTTCGACAAGATGGACATTGCGCTCGACTACAATACCATCATCAACATTTGCTATGCGCAAAATGGTTGGATGATGCCTTTGTATTGCATGGATACGATCGATAAGCTGACTAAGTCCAATTTTCTGCACAAAGCCGAACGCGGCAAGGAAAAGATGTATTCGTTGACTCCCGACGGCAGGGAGTGCCTTGCCAACTATTATTCGCGCATTCCCGAATCGCTGCGGCAGGAAATAAGCGACTACGTAAAAGAAAACCGTATGTCGTATAAGCGCCGTCAGGAATATAAGCATACATACTATAAGAACAAGGACGGCACGTACACCGTTTGGCTGCGCGTGGTGGAACCGTCTGCAACGCTGTTGGAGCTTAAGTTTGTGGTTGCCAACAACCGTACAGCCAAGTATATTCATGAGAATTGGGAAAAGAACGCCGCAAGCATATATCTTATGCTGCACGACAGATTGACTGAATAGCATAATAAAAGGAGCGTAAAGCTTATGTATTCTTACAAAACTCACGGCACTTGTTCGCAGGAAATACAGTTTGACGTAAAGGACAACAAAATAACCGAACTTAAATTCATTCGCGGCTGTGCGGGCAACACGCAGGGCGTAGCTAAGCTTGCTATCGGCATGGATATAGACGAGGTTATTGCACGGCTTAAAGGCGTTCAATGCCGCAACGGCACGTCTTGTCCCGATCAGCTTGCCCAAGCATTAATCGAATACAAGAATAATCATTCTTAATTCCGCATTCCGAATTAAAATATTATGTCTACAAGACGATTGGTATATATAGCAATATTTACCGCGCTTATTATAGTAGGCGGGCTTATTTCCGTGCCTATACCGTTTACGCAGGTTCAGCTTTCATTTCAGACTGTATTCGTAATCACTGCGGGACTTGTGCTCGGCGGCAGGGACGGTGCGCTTGCCGTGCTCGTATATATTGCAATGGGGCTTTTCGGCTTGCCCGTGTTCACGGCGGGCGGGGGACCGCAGTACGTTTTTATGCCGTCGTTCGGGTATTTGATAGGCTTCCCGATAGGGACGTTTGTCAGCGGCGTGCTGTGCAAAAGAATTAAGAGGCAGAGCCGCGGCAAGGTGTTTTTGTGCGCGCTTATAGGTTGCATACCCATTTACATAATAGGCGTAACGTACCAAATTCTTATATTGTACTATTATCTAAACAATGCGTGGGCGGCGGTAATTGCCGGCGTACCCGCAGTAGGGGTGTTGCTCATTAAGGACGCGGTTATGTGCGGACTTTGCTCAATTCTTTACCCTTCGCTAATGCGCGCCGTACGATATAAAAAGTCGTCGTATTCGCGTAAGTAGCGCATACTGTTTTATTAATAAACCCCGCAATGGTTAAATTAGCCAAAAAGGCGGGGTATTTTTATGCAAAATTATATTGAAATCGCTTGCGTAATGGTGTATAATAATTAAAACCACAAATCAATAAGGAGAAAATTATGGCAAGTTTGTCTTTAAGACATATCTACAAGGTGTACAGCGGCGGCGTTCGTGCCGTAAGCGACTTCAACCTCGAAATCGACGACAAGGAGTTTATCGTTTTCGTCGGTCCGTCCGGTTGCGGTAAGTCCACTACTTTGCGTATGATAGCGGGCTTGGAGGACATTTCGTCCGGCGAGCTTTATATAGATGACCGTTTGGTAAACGACGTAGAACCGAAAGACCGCGATATAGCGATGGTTTTCCAAAACTACGCGCTTTATCCGCACATGACCGTTTACGACAACATGGCATTCGGCTTGCGCCTTCGCCACGTTCCCGCCAAGGTTATTGACGAAAAGGTTCAGGAAGCCGCGAGCATACTGGGCATACAGCACCTTTTGAGCCGTCGCCCCAAGGCGTTGTCCGGCGGTCAGCGTCAGCGTGTCGCGCTCGGTCGTGCGATAGTCCGCGAGCCTAAGGTATTCCTTTTGGACGAGCCGCTTTCCAACCTTGACGCAAAGCTGCGCGTACAAATGCGTACCGAGATTACCAAGATCCACCACAGACTTGCCACAACGTTTATTTACGTAACGCACGACCAGACCGAGGCTATGACGATGGGTACCCGTATCGTCGTCATGAAGGACGGTATCGTTCAGCAGGTGGATACCCCCACAACGCTTTACGACAATCCCGCCAACCTCTTTGTAGCATGCTTCCTCGGCTCGCCGCAAATGAACATATTCAAAGCCAAGCTTATTGAGGAAAACGGCAATGTTTACGCGCTTATCGGTGAGACCAACAAGGTAATGATACCCAAGTCCCGCGCACAGCGTATTTTGGATAAATCCATTATCGGCAGCGACGTGCTTTTGGGTATTCGTCCCGAGGACGTTCGTTACGAGCAGGCGCTTATCGACGCTCATCCCGAATCGGTTATCGAGTCCACGGTTGACGTTATCGAAAACCTCGGTAACGAGACTATACTTTACCTCAATGTAGAGGGTAAGGAAGACTACACGATTGCGCGTGTAAACGCACGTTATTCGTTCGAGCAGGGCGAATCGCTCAAAATGTACCTTGCCACCGAGCATGCGCATTTGTTTGACGCCACCACCGAGCTTACGCTTATGGGCGTGCCCGATTACAACCTTATTCCGGCACAGGCGGTTGCTGTGGAAAACACGCTTGCGATTATGTTCGGCGACGTTTGCGTAAAGCTTCCGGAGGGATTGCTCAACCGCATTACCGACAAGTCGATTATCAACAACAAGGTCACGCTTGGTATTCCTCCCACCGCGCTCAAAGCAGAGGGCACGGAAGGCGACGTTTGCATCGAGGGCGTTGCGGAATTCTTCGACAACTATCCGCGCTTTAAGGCGGTGTACATGTCCGTACCCGGACTTGCAAACAATGTTATCATGTCGCGTCCGCTCGACTATGAGTTCATCGGCGGCGAGTCGCTTAAAGTCTATCTCGATCCCAGCCAAATCCAGCTGTTCAATATCGACGGCGAGCGCATAATTTCCGACCGCGTTGTAACAGGCAACACCACCACCGGTACTGCGCTTAACGTAAACGGTGTTTACAACTACAAGTTTGCGGCTACAAACGGCGGCAAGAACAAGCTGTCTATTGAAAATCAGGACGGACTCAAAACCGCGGAAAACGAGACGCCTATGTATATTTTGCCGCGCGGCTTGGCTATCGACAAAGAATCGCTTGCCCAAACGCCTAAGATGGTGCTTAGCGGTATAATCAAAAACCTTGACGAGTACCACAAGGACGCTATCGTAACGGCCGAGGTTGCAGGTTTTGATGATGATATGACGGTTATCATTCGCAACTTCTCCGGCTACAACAACGGCGACAAGATTAAAATGGCTGTCAATCCGCACGCGATTATGTTCGGCAAGTACGAAACGTTTGCCGAAGCCGTCAAAAAGCAGGAATCGCAAGAGGAAGGCGAGGTTCGCTATAAAGAGCTTACCCAAGCCCGCGAAAAGGAAAAGGCGATAGAGGAAGCGTCGGCTACAGTCGATCAAAAGATTGCGGTTGAAGAAAAGCCTGCCAAAAAGGCAACGACCACCAAAAAAGC
>CAMWXP010000069.1 GCA_947178255.1 uncultured Clostridia bacterium
ATCGAAAAGCGCAGGACTTACTCCCAGCACCCCGACCGCAGAGGATGGGTCTAGGCGAACCGCCGCATTGGTGTTTGCTAGTACCACAGATAATTCTTAATTCTGCATTCTTAATTCTGCATTAATTAAATATCTATTATATTGACGTTTTCGTCAAAGTCGGTCTTGTCTGTTGTAGTGATTATGGATTGGAACCCGTCAAGCGCCGCGATAAGCTTTTTGCGGCGACTCTCATCCAGCTCGCTGAACACGTCGTCCAAAAGCAGTATGGGCGAAGTGCCTATCACCTTGGTCAATAGCTGCATTTCCGCCAGCTTCATGCTCAGCGCCGCGGTGCGCTGCTGTCCCTGCGAACCGTACGCGCGCACGTCCACGCCGTCCACCGAAATTATAATGTCGTCCTTGTGCGGACCGGTGTGCGTATACTTCAATCTGTAATCGCTTTCCCTGTCGCGCTCGAAGCCTTTTAAAAGTTCGGCTTTTATATCTTCCACACTGTCCCCCGCCACGCCGTCGTAGTCGAGCGACAGCACCTCCTTGCTGCCCGACAAAAATGCGTGACGGTCGGCAGCGAACGGCGTAAGCTCGCGCACGAACCCCCGCCTGCTCTTGATTATCTTTGCGCCGACGTCGGCGAGCAACTCGTCCCACGGCGCAAGCGTGTTGTCGTTTGCTCCGCCGCTTTTTAGCAGCTTGTTTCGGCTTGCCAAAATTTTGCCGTACTGTGACAGCGCGGCAAAGTACGCCTTGGATATTTGGCAAAGCGAAATATCCATAAACCGCCTGCGGTCGGCGGGCGCGTCCTTTATTATTTTAAGTCCGTCGGGACAAAACAGCACGACGGGACACACGCCCATAAGCTCGCTCATGCGCGTGATGGGCAGACCGTTTACGGCGACCGACTTGTTTACGCTGCGGTCTATTATTATCCTGACCGTCTCGGTAATCCCGTCCTTTTCCGCCGACACGAATATGAACGCTCTGTCCTTGTCGCGCATAATAAGCTCGCGGTCGCGCGGAGTGCGGAACGACTTGCCCACGCCCGCAAAGTACACCGCTTCCAAAAGATTGGTCTTGCCGCGCGCGTTTGCGCCCACAAAGGCGTTCCTGCCCGCCGCAAGCTCGATCGTTCGCTCCGCCGCGTTGCGGTAGTCCTTAACTTGTAACTGCTTTACCGTCACCTTTTGCGCCTACCGCCTTTTTTACCTTTGCCGTTCATTATGTGTCCGCCCAAAACGATATGCACCGCCGCCGCCAATACGACTACGGCATAGCACGACCATGCCACAACCGCCCATTTCAGCTTTATGCCGCCGAGCTCGCGGTATACCAAAACTTGAATTTTTACGGGTTCGGGGTCATCGTCGCTCGGATTTTCGGGTTTTTTATCGTCGTCGGGGTTATTATTGTTGTCATCATTCGGTTTTTTGTCGTCATCTGGGTTGTTGGGGTTGTCGGGGGTTATAGGGTCATCGGGGTCATCCGGAGTAACCACAGGGGCGTCCGGGTTTTGCGTTTTTCTATCGCCGCAATACATGGAGTACGAGCCGTCCTCGTCCACGCGCACTGTAAACGAAATATCGCCCTTTTGGTCGGTGCGCAAAACGTTTTCGTCGGGTATGCCGACCGTCTTGATTCTATCTAGCGCCTCACTGTGCGGATGACCGTATGTGTTACCGGTACCGCACGATATAACGCTGTAAACGTTTTTCGCTCCGCTAGGCGTGGTAAGCACGTTAAGATAGTCAAGCGTTGTGGCGTTTCTTGATCCGTGGTGTCCCGCCTTGATCACGTTTACGCAATAGTCGTCGGTAAAAACGTCGTACTTGTCTGTAACGCCGTCCGTTTTTGCGGCATTCACCTTTGCCACAAACTCGCCTAAATTCTTTTCCTCCGCGTCGCCCGACATGGCAAACTTATAGCCTTGATAATCAAGTATCATAACGGGCGAATAGTTATTCCAATCTTCGCCGTACTTTTTGGTCAACGGCGAGTAGAACGTAAACGTATATGCGCTGTCGCCCGTGCCGCCGGTAATCGTTTGCGACTCGTCTTTCGGGTCGGTAACATACACAACGTTTGGCTCGCCGTCAATCTCCTTATACATCGATTTTATTGTATTTACATAAGCTGCCGAACTTTTTGTTGTCGCATCAGTCGTTAAGTCGGCTTTCCCTTGGTCGGTATAGCCGGCATTTTTTGCTTCTACGTTCGGTCGATAGCACACGTACGACGGATACAAATTAAGTACGGAGTCGAGTATATTACAATGGTCGGAATCGGGATGAGTGAGTATTGCATAATCAAAGTACTTAAATCCGTCGCCGAGAGTATCCTTTATGTAGCTTTTAACGTAGTTTATAGCTTCATTCGACTTTTGTGTACCTCTACCCGCGTCAATAATCATGTTCTTGCCGTCGGGCAATTCTATAATCGCGCAGTCGCCTTGACCGACGTTTACAAAGTGCACCTTTAACTCGGCGCTACTATCCGCGGAAGTATGCACGTCGCTCGACAGCGTTACTATATCTTCCTCCGCAACGCCCTCGGCGTCCACGTAATACAGCAAGCCCAGTTTAAGCTCGATATCGCGCGACCACACCATAGAAACGCCGAGCACTATCGCCAGCACCACCAGTATTATAAGGTCGATTATCGCGATTTTCTTTCTTGATTTGTTCATAAATACCACCTACTCTTTTGTATGCTATTCGGCGCAACACGGCACCCACGCAAAACCGAAGCTAATATTTCTCTATTTAAACGCTTTGAGCGCACCGACTTGTACAAATCCGCGCGCTCCGCCGTCGCCGACAACGGCGACCGTAGGTTTATTGATTTCATTTTTCCGACCGAACACCAAAGCCTCTATACCTTGGCGTCAATCATGCCGATAAAGTATTTGTGTATACGGTTGTCGCGAGTCATTTCGGGATGGAACGCCGTCGCCAAAACGTTGCCGCTGCGCACCGCCACCGGACGGTCGTTGCACTCGGCAAGCACTTCGACGCCCTCGCCCACGCGCGTAATGTACGGCGCGCGAATGAACACCATGTTGACGTACATGCCGTCAAAATCGCCCTCGCCGACAAAGCTGTCGCTGTGTCTGCCGTAGCCGTTGCGCTTGACGTCTATATCCAGTACCGAAAGACAAGGGTTTTCGCCCTCTATGCGGTTGGCCAAAAGTATAAGCCCTGCGCACGTGCCCCACACGGGCATGCCCGCAACAATGCGTTCCCTTATAGGCGTGTACAGGTTGAACTCCTCCATAAGCCTGCGCAACGTCGTGCTTTCCCCGCCGGGGATGATAAGCCCGTCCACAGTGGCAAGCTCGTCAATCGTCTTAACCGGCACGGCGTCGATCTTTTTGTTGACCGACTTAATCATTTTCAAATGCTCGATAACCGAGCCTTGCAATGCCAAAACTCCAATGGTCATAGTTACTCCAATTAAGAATTAAGAATGCAGAATGCAGAATTATTGAAAAAGGTCGCCCCTCATCCACCGCAAGCGGTCCCCCTTCCCCCACTGGGAAGGTAAAAAGTGGTCAAGCCGTTCCGCATAATGACCTTCCCTTGGGGGAAGGTGTCGGCGAAGCCGACGGATGAGGGCAATTCTGAATTAATTTATTTACCAACCTCTTTTAGCCAAACGCTCCGCTTCGCTCATATTCTCCACGTCAACGCCGGTCATAGCCGCGCCCAAGCCATAGCTTACGCCCGCAAGGATAGCGGGGTCGCCGTAGTACGCAACCGCCTTGACAATAGCCTCGGCACGGCGTTTGGGATCGCTCGACTTGAATATGCCGCTGCCTACGAATACACCGTCCGCGCCGAGCTGCATCATGAGCGCAGCGTCCGCGGGTGTAGCTATGCCGCCTGCGGCAAAGTTGACTACGGGGAGTGCCTTATTCTTTGCAACGTAACGCACAAGCTCGAGCGGTGCGCCGATGTCTTTTGCATATGTAGCAAGCTGCTCGCTGGGCAGCGCCGCGACCTCGGCAATCTGCGTGCGCATTTTGCGCATATGCTTGACTGCTTCCACAACGTTGCCTGTGCCCGCTTCACCCTTGGTGCGAATCATGGACGCGCCCTCAGATATGCGACGGAGCGCCTCGCCCAAGTCGCGCGCGCCGCAAACAAACGGTGTTTCGAACTTGGTCTTGTCAATGTGGTAAGCGTCGTCGGCGGGAGTGAGAACCTCGCTCTCGTCTATGTAATCGATTTTGATAGCTTCCAAAATCTGCGCTTCCACAAAATGCCCAATACGCACTTTTGCCATAACGGGAATGGACACCGCCTTTTGAATTTCGGAAATCATTTTTGGGTCGGACATGCGCGCCACGCCGCCTTCCTTGCGAATGTCGGCGGGAACGCGTTCAAGCGCCATAACAGCAACCGCGCCGGCCTGCTCGGCTATTTGCGCCTGCTCGGCGTTTGTTACGTCCATAATGACGCCGCCTTTAAGCATTTGCGCGAGGTTGCGGTTCAAAAGCTTTCTGTTTGCCGCTTTGGTTTCTTCTTTACTTGCCATAATATACTCCTTGTCCGACTTTGTCGGTCATATTTTTTGATTGATAATTTGTAATAAGTTATTCGGCTGCTACAACGTTGACGTTAAGTTTGCCCGAAACTTCGGCAAACGGCTTGATAGTCAGTACGTATCTGCCGAGCGACTTTATGGGTTCGGATATAACGATTTTCTTTTTGTCCAGCTCGTAGCCCATAGCTTTGAGCGCGTCGGACACCGCCGCGGTGTTGAGCGCACCGAACAGCTTGCCGTTTGCGCCCGTCTTGATTTTGACGGTGACGGTAATGCCCGCCAGCTGTTTGCACAGCGCTACGGCCTCGTCATGCTCTATCTTGCGCCTGCGTTCCTCCGCTTCCTTGGAAATCTTTATGCTGTTAAGTGCGGACGCTGTTGCGGGCTGAGCGAGATTGTTGGGGAACAAATAATTGCGTGCGTAGCCGTCCGAAACGTCCACTACGTCGCCCTTCTTTCCCTGAGCCTTTACATCCTTTGTCAGTATAACTTTCATTGCGATTTTCTCCTGTTACTATTCTACCAAAAAGCCCGCGCCTTTGTCAAGCCTAAATTACGGCAAAACTTGTCGATTGAATTAGGAATTAGGAATGCGGAATTAGGAATTATTGTTTTGCGCGTAAACGCGCTTTAATTATTATAATAAGGGCGCGAAGCGCAATCATTCAATTCCGAATTCATAATTCCGAATTAATTTCTTATATACTCTGTCCAATATCTTAAATTAAGTATACAATCACAAACGCCGAATATAGACAATATAAACAGCGCGAGCGGGAACAACACCGCAGCCACGCCGATTAAGCCGAAAACAATATACGCCGCTATCCTCGCCTTGCCCTTGAACAGCGCCGCAAAGTAGCCCAAAAGCGTGTAACACCCGAACGCGGCGGGCAGCGAACAAAATGCGTGCATCACCGTTGCCGACAGCGCTCCGTACCCGTCGAAAAAACCGAGTATCAACCCCGTCACTGTCGCGGGAATCTCCATCGTCCAAAGGAATGAACGCGGCAGCTTCATATTCCCTATCTTTGCAGAAAAGCACGAGTTTCCCCGCCCGCCTATCTTACAGTTAAGACCCGCCGCTATAAAAAAACCGACCAAGCCGAGTACAACGCCGCAGTGAATACAGTGGTACCAAACGTAAGTATCGAATTCGTCCTTTGCCCATTCGGACAGACTTTTCGCCGCCGCCTCGGCATAACCCTCGTCTGTCGGTTTCAGCTTGACCTCGCCCGCCTGCGGCTTCTCTCCGTCGTAATAGTCGCGGGCAAAATAGGACATTACTGGGTCGGCGCGCTCATTCATAACGTACCGCGCCGCTATATCGCCTATCGGCATTCCCTCGGCGCCGCGCACGATACCAACGCCGACAAACGCGCCGAGTACGGCAAAACACGCCGCGACCGCGGCGGCAAGCAAATACTGCGACGGCAAAAACTGTACGCACACCGCCAGTCCGCAAAACGCAAAAAACAAAGTTACAAAGTATATTACCGTCAAAATATCGTAATTGAACGAAAGCGACAAAATACCGTAAAACACGATACAGCCGAGCGGCAAGTACGGCCCGAACCGCTTATATAATAGGTATAGCAGCGGCAGCACGATTGGCAAAATAAGTATGGCCGTGGACGGCATTGCGCCCGCCGCTATCAAAAGAAACGGAATAATAAAGTACAGCAAAACCTCGCACACCGACGGTCGCGATTTAAGAGTGGTATTCACGTTTGCCCTGCTGTTTTCCACACAGTCATTATAACATATATTAATGCGTAAATCAATCACGCATGAATATTAAAACACAGATTGACAATAATAATGATATTACATTTTACAACAGGAGTTAAACATGTACGATCTTAAATGCGGACAAAAAAATTGCAAGCACAACCACGGCTATTGCTGCTGTGCAAAGGACATAGCCGTATCGGGCGGCACGCGCTGCACGACCTATGAGGAATGCGAAGGCGGCAAAGACTACAAAACGGAAGCCTCCGCCGAATTCAGCAAACCCGACTTTTCGGTAGACACTTGCGTTGCGTGCAACGCGCCCTGCCTGTTCAACCGCGCGGCAAAATGCATAGCCAACGGCATAACGGTTTCCACCGCCGACGACGGCACCGCCGAATGCTTGACGTTCATTAAAAAATGAGTTATATTTGCCTTACGGCAAGTGATATTTCGCTGTGCGAAGTGATATTTACAACAAAATTCAAAAAATTAAAATCACCAAAAAACCCGCTTTTCTTCGGCTTTGAAGAGAGGCGGGTTTTTATAAATTTATTCATTTTTGCTTTTCGCGGTTTTACAAGACGAAATTAGCATTTTCCGAATGGTGCCGCACTCATTTTTCAGTTTTTTATAATCATCTTCTATTAAGTAATTTGTTTCAAATAAAAGCTCTAACCAATACTCGCTTTCAAAACATTCCTTTAACGCAATTTCAAGCTTGGAAATAAAATCCGCTGTGCTCTGAGCATATTGTGCTTCATGTATGTTTGCCCCTATGCCCGTTCCAGAACGCAACAACTGATTAGTCAATATATTTTCTTTGTGCTTTTCTTTGATTTCTCGCATGAAAACCACAATTTCTTTTGCAAACTCTTTTGCTTTATCGCGTAAAATACTTTCACTCATATAACGACATATTCTCCTTAGCTTCGCGTAGCGAAATATCACTTTGCGTAGCAAAATATCACACTTCGTATATCACTTCCGCACAAGCGGAAATATCACTGGACTACGCTCCTGCGTCTATGTTCTTTTTCATCAATTCGGCGAGTTGGAGGTATTTTTTGATTACCGGCGAATCGGTGTATTTGGAGAATTCGCGCAAGTCGACGATCAACTCTTTAAGCGCGTTTACGTCGCGGCTTTTTACGACTTGCTCGGTGCGAGCGGCGGCGTTCCAGTTCATAAGATTGGTCGATTCGGGGTAACAGTTGAGTAGCGTCGTCGAGTATTCGCACACAAAATCGATATCGCCCTTTGCCATGCGCTTTTCAAAAACCTCGAATATATAGTTGCGGCGTAAATCCATAAACGGCTTGTACCAGTTAAGCAACTTATCCGCGCCGACAAGCTCGGCTTCGTCGCCTATCAGCATCGAGCCTTCTACCTCGCACGCTTGCTTATAAATCTTTTCCTCGTGTAGCATTGCAAAAAGCTTTTCGTCGTATTCTTCGACCACCGGCTCGTTGGTCGCGTCCAAATAGAAGTAGTACGTGAACCACAACGCGCGCAAGTCCTTGAAAAGATTGCATACGCAGTACACCGCCGCGTACAGCGAAAGGCTGTCTATCGGTTCCCTATCGTCGGGCGGTATCACGCCGTTAAGCACAAGCTTATCGAACAGCGGCGAGCCGTAATCGTACTTGATAAAATACTTGCCGTTACGCTCGTACCATCTGCCGCCTACCGCAAGCACGTCGCTCGACGCCGCTGTATGTACAAACTCCGGCTTATCCTTTGCATAGTCGGGGTGGCGTTCGGGTTCTATCAAAAAACATATACCGTATTCGAAAAGCGTATTGCACGGCTTAGCCGCATACTCGGGATACACCGCGCACGCAAAGCAGTACAGATTGAACAGCAGCTCGCGCTTTAACGCATATTTAAGGTCGCTATCGCCCACTCTCTCGAACGTGGGGTCGAATAATTCTTTTATTGTCTGTAAAACTTCCATGATTTCCTATTCCTCGTCGTCGCTTATCCAATAAGTGTAACCTATCCCGCGCGTAAGTCCGAGCTTTTGTTGCAGCGCCATGCTTGCGGGATTGTCGGTAAACACGTCGCAAACGGGTGTGCGCCCAAACGTCATTACGTACGTAATTAAAAA
>CAMWXP010000070.1 GCA_947178255.1 uncultured Clostridia bacterium
GAGGCAGTCTTTGTCGGCAAGAATATCTTTGATGAATGCCGCTTTTTCCGCGGTGTCGGGTTTTGCCTGTTCAAGGTGAGCAACAAGCGCCGCAGCCGCCTTTTTGCTGCCTTCTGCGTCGTCCATATTTTCAATCCACGCGCCGCAAAGCTCTTTGCACTTGTCGCAAGCAATTTCCATAAACTGCTCAATCTTGGCTTTAAGCGCTTCTCTGCGCGCCTTGTATGCAAGGTGCATACCGTAGCCGTATTCGGCGTTGTCCTCGAACAAGCTGTTTGCCCAAGCCGGACCTTTGCCTTCCGCGTTCTTTGCGTAAGGGCAGGTGGGGGCGGATCCGCCGTAAATGGACGAGCAACCCGTTGCGTTGGCAACAATCATGCGCTCGCCGAAAAGCTGGGTGATGAGCTTGATGTACGGGGTTTCGCCGCAGCCCGCGCACGCGCCCGAGAATTCGAACAGCGGTTGTTTGAACTGGCTGCCGATAACGGTGGTCGGGCTGACCATATCCGCAACGTCAACGTACGGAATCTTTTCGCTGTAAGCGTAGTTTTTGCTTTCCGCGTCCACAACCTCGTCAAGCGGCTTCATAACGAGCGCCTTCTCCTTGGCGGGGCAGACGTTTGCGCACGAACTGCAGCCTGTGCAGTCGAGCGGGGAAAGCTGCATGCGGTAGCTGTATCCTGCCGCTTTAAGCTTGGGATTTTTAGGCGCGACCGCGGTGTAGGTAGCGGGAGCGGCTTTGGATTGAGCCGCGTCGGTAAGAACGGGGCGCAAGCAAGCGTGAGGGCAGACAAGCGAGCATTGGTTGCATTGTATGCAGTTGTCCGCAAGCCATACGGGTACGGTGGGCGCTACGCCGCGCTTTTCGTACTTTGTTGTGGCGGTGGGAACGGTGCCGTCCGCCTCGAATGCCGATACGGGCAGCTTGTCGCCTTCCTGACGAAGTATGGGATTGATAACGTTCTTGAAGTATTCGTCGCCCGCGACCTCGGCAGCGCATGCACCGGTGGTGGCGTTAGCCCATTCTGCGGGGACTTTAACTTCTACAAGACCGGCGATAGCGTTGTCTACGCAAGCGTAGTTCATGTTTACTACGTCGTCGCCCTTCTTGCCGTACGCCTTTTTAATCATCTGCTTCATGTAGCCTTCGGCTTCCTCGTAGGGGATGATGCCTGCAAGCTTGAAGAACGCGGCTTGGCAAACGGTGTTTACGCCCTTGCGCGCGCCGATTTCGTTGACTATTTTGAGCGCGTCAATCGTGTAAAGCTTGATGTGCTTTTTGGCGATGGTGCGCTTCATAGCGGCGGGAAGCTCGGCGTCGAGCTGTTCGGGCGTCCAGTGGCAGTTCAAAAGGAACACGCCGCCGTCCTTAATGTCGTCAACCATGTTGTAGTGTGTGACGTAGGACGGGTTGTGGCAAGCGACAAAGTCGGCTTGGTCGATAAGGTAGGTGGACTTAATGGGCACGTCGCCGAAGCGAAGGTGCGATATGGTAAGGCCGCCCGACTTTTTGGAGTCGTAGAAGAAGTAGCCTTGCGCGTACTTGTCGGTGTGGTCGCCGATAATCTTGATGGAGTTCTTGTTAGCGCCTACCGTGCCGTCGCTGCCGAGGCCGTAGAACTTGCAGCGGATAGTGCCGGCAGGGGAAGCGTTGATGAACTCGGAGCAGTCAAGCGACGTGTTGGTAACATCGTCATTGATGCCGACCGTGAAGTGATTTTTGGGCTTTGCCGCGGCAAGGTTCTTGTAAACGGCGTTGACCATTGTCGGATTGAACTCCTTGGAGCCCAAGCCGTAGCGGCCGCCGATAACCTTGATGCCCGTCTTGCCTGCTTCGGCAAGCGCGGTGCAAACGTCGAGGTACAAAGGTTCGCCCAAGGAACCGGGTTCTTTGGTGCGGTCGAGTACCGCAATGCGCTTGACTGATTTGGGCAGAGCGTTGATAAAGTACTCAACGGAGAACGGACGGTAAAGGCGGACTTTGAGCAAGCCGACTTTTTTGCCCTGTTTGGCGAGGTAATCGACAGTTTCTTCTACGGCTTCGCAGCCCGAACCCATCATTATGATGACGTCCTCGGCCTTCGGGTCGCCGTAGTACTGGAACAGCTTGTACTCTCTGCCGGTAAGCGCTTTAACTTCGTCCATCATTGCCTGAACAATAGCTGGAGTTGCGTCATAGTATTTATTAGCGGCCTCGCGGTTTTGGAAGTAGATGTCCGCGTTTTGCGCCGTGCCCTTTTGGGTGGGGTGCTCGGGATTGAGCGCGCGCGCCTTGAACTCGCGGATAGCTTCCATGCAGCCCGTCTTTTCGGCAACGCGTTTGATTTCGTCGTACTCTATGCCGTCGATTTTGTCAATCTCGTGGCTGGTACGGAAGCCGTCGAAGAAGTGCAGGAAGGGCACCTTCGCTTTGAGCGTGGAAAGGTGCGCAACCAAAGCCAAGTCCATAGCTTCCTGAACGGAGTTGGACGCGAGCATGGCAAAGCCGGTCTGGCGGCAAGCCATAACGTCCGAGTGATCGCCGAATATGTTAAGCGCGTGGGCGGCCAGTGCGCGTGCGCTTACGTGGAAGACTGACGGCAAAAGCTCGCCGGAAATCTTGTACATATTGGGAATCATAAGCAGTAAGCCCTGCGACGCGGTGTACGTTGTGGTGAGCGCACCTGCCGCAAGCGAGCCGTGAACAGCGCCCGCGGCGCCGCCTTCGGACTGCATTTCCGCAATACGCAGCTCCTGACCGAACATGTTTTTGCGTCCGGCGGTAGCCCATTCGTCCGCGTACTCAGCCATGGGCGAGGACGGCGTAATGGGGTAAATAGCCGCGACCTCGGAGAAGGCATACGCTACGTGCGACGCAGCGGTATTGCCGTCGATAGTCATCTTTACCATATAAAACCTCCAAAGTAAATTATAACGATTTTTATGTAGTTGCAATGCAACCTTTATATTATATAACGCCACGGCCTTAAAGTCAAGATAATAGCAATGATTTTACGGAAAAACCGCGGCTGTAAATCGTCAAAATATGTTGACACAAAACTCAACTTGTTGTAAAATGATTATCGGAAAAAACGTGGAGCGCGCTATGGATAAACTTATGACGGAACAGGATATCGAAAGGCTGAGTAAAGCTGTCGGGATACAAGTATCGACGGCGGAAATCGAGCCTATGCATGCGCATATCCGAAAACAGTTACATAGCTTCGAAGCGCTCGATAATATCGATACAAACGGAATTGACCCCACATTCGATTTGCAGGGCGAGGGTAGATTTACGGTAGGCAGGCTGGGCGTATGAATATAACCGATTTGACAGCCGTTTCTCTTGCCGCGGCGATATCGAGCGGGGAAGTTACTCCTACCGAGGTTGTTACGGAATGCCTTGGCAAAATACAAGGCGATAAAAAACTGAACAACTTTATTACGGTGTGCGCCGACCAAGCGCTAAAAGAGGCGCAAGCCGCCGAACGAGAAATCAAAAACGGCAAGCACACTGACAAAAAACTTTTGGGCGTGCCCGTTGCGGTAAAGGACAATATTTGCGTAGCGGGCGTGCAAACCACATGCGCGTCACATTTGTTGTACGATTACGTGCCCGACAGCGACGCGGAAGTTGTTGCAAGATTAAAACGCGCGGGTGCGATAATAATAGGCAAAACCAATATGGACGAGTTCGCGTTTGGCAGCGCCAACGAATACTCGGCTTACGGTTGCGTGCGTAACGTGCGGGATAATAACCGAGTTGCGGGTGGAAGCTCGGGCGGCTCTGCAAACGCCGTCGCGGCAGGCGAGGCGGTGCTTGCGCTGGGTACCGATACCGGCGGCTCGGTGCGCCAGCCCGCAGCATTTTGCGGCGTGGTGGGATTAAAGCCCACGTACGGCGCGATTAGTAGACAAGGCGTAATAGGACTGTGTCCGTCTATGGAACAGGTAGGGATGCTGTCGCGTACATGCGACGACGCGCTACTGTTGTTTTCTGTGGCGTCAGGTCAGGAAATGCGCGCATTGGACGGCAACGTGCGCGGAATAACGATAGGTATTGCAAAGGAATTTTTGCAGGCGGAAAAGAGCGACGGCGTAGCAAAGGCGTTTGATAATGCGATAGAGCAGTTAAAGGCGCTTGGCGTAAACGTTGTGGAAGTGTCTATACCGTCATTCTTTGCGGGGTTGTCCGCGTACCATGTATTGTCGTCGGCAGAGGCTGTAAATGCGTTCAAAAAGGTTGTCGAGGCGTATCCGACCACCGCACTGCTGGGTGGCGAGGTCAAGCGGCGAATGTTGACGGGCGCGGTTGTTACCGACGGCGAAAACTACGACAAGCTGTACGTAAAGGCGGCAAAGGTGCGCACCGTTATAACTGCCGAATATCTTAAAGCATTAAGCGGTTGTGACGCGTTGTTATGTCCGACTGCTGCGACGGTTGCTACGCCCATAGGCGGCATTACCGATCCGCAGCGGGAACATATGTGCGATTCGTACCTTGCACCCGTGTCTCTTGCGGGATTGCCGGCTGTAAGCGTTCCGTTCGGGAATGAGTTCGGCTTGCCGATAGGTATACAAATTATAGGCAAGCGCAACGGGGAAAGAGAGATTTTGAATATAGGAAAAGGTTTGATGAACGCTGTCCGATAGTGACGGCGTTTTTTGTTTGATTGTACACGCATAATAATATTCGCCCTTTCGCACAATAACGGTATGGAAGCGGCACAGCGTATTTTGGATAAGTTTTCTACGCCCGACAATGTGGTTTCGCACGAGTTTAAGTGCGGCAAGGTTTCGGGAGTGTTGATAGTTCAGCCCGATTTGTCGGACGCGGCAACGGCGCGCGCCGTCGTTTTTGCGTTGGAGAATACTGCAAAAAATCTGGGTACGTTGGAGGAATTCAGCCGCTACGCGTTGCTCGAATACGACATTACTATTTCGGACGACGTGGACGATTGCGTAAACAAGTTGCTCAACGGCGATATGCTGTTGTGTATTGAGGACGAAAACCGCTACGCAGTGATAAATGCGCGCAAGTACACCACGCGCGGCATTACCGAGCCGCCCACCGAAACGGTTATGCGCGGTCCGCGCGAGGGATTTATAGAGGACTTAAAGACCAATCTTTCGCTGTTGGAGCGGCGGCTTAAAACGCCCGATCTTGCCATAGAGCGCATGGAGATAGGGCGAAAAAGTAAGACGGCAATAGCGCTGTGCTATCTAAGCTCGGTCGCCGACGAAAAGGTGATAAAGAACGTAAAAAAGCGGCTGGAAAAGATTGATATTGACGGCATTGTGGACAGCCACTACCTCGTGCCGTATATCGAGGAAAAACCGTTGTCGCTGTTCAATCAAACGGGACTTAGCGAAAAACCCGATATCGTAACTGCAAAGCTGCTGGAAGGGCGTGTGGCGATTTTTGTCGACGGTTCGCCGATGGTGATAACCGTGCCGTTTGTGGTAGTCGAGGAATTCCAGTCGGGCGAGGACTATTACCAGCGTTCGACGTACGGTACGTTTGTGCGGCTGCTGCGGTACTTGGGATTGATACTTGCGCTGTTGTTGCCCGGGCTGTACGTGGCGCTGCAAAACTTCCACTATACGCTTATACCCGTACGGTTTATGGTAACGCTTATGACGGCGATCAAGGGCATACCGCTTTCGCCGCTTGCCGAAACGGTTTTCGTGTTGCTCTTGTTCGAGATTATACGCGAGGCGAGCGTGCGCATGCCGCGTGCCGTCGGTATGGCTATGAGCATAGTGGGCGCGTTGGTGCTTGGCGAAACGGCGGTCAGCGCGGGGCTTATAAGCTCGCCTGCGGTAATGGTTATCGCACTGAGCTCGATTGCATTGTTTACAGTGCCGTCGATGATAGGCGCTATGAGCGTGCTTAGAATTTTGTATACGCTTATAGGCGGGCTTTGCGGGTTGTTCGGCTTGATACTTGCCGTGCTGTTTACTCTGCATTATATTTGCTCGCTAAACGCGTACGACGCGCCGTACCTTGCGCCGTTTACGCCGCTGGTATATTCCGACTTTAAAGACGCTATCGAACGCAGTCCCTTCCCGACGATGAAGCAGCGGCCGAGAAGCATTCCCAACAACAATCCGACAAGACAAGCATAAATATTAATTCGGAATTCGGAATTATGAATTCGGAATTAACTTGCATATGAACCCCGCAACCCAACAACAAACGAATAATTCGGCGCTCGGCAGTGAAAATACCAAAAACGCGGGCACGACCAACACCCGCGAAACCAAGCAAGCGTCGGGCAAGCAGCTTGTGGCTATAATATTCATTCTTGCGATGGCGACAAAAATGTTTTTGCTGCCCATATTTCTCATACAAGCGTCGGGGCGTGACGGCTATCTTATTCTTACGGTGTACGGCGTTTTCGATCTTGTTACGCTCGTGCCGATGATTATTGCGATAAGAAAGTGCGACGTAGATTTTTTCGAGCTGCTTTCGTCCGTGCTCGGCAAGGTGGGCGCGAAAATCGTTGTGGCTATAATAGGATTGTTTTTGTTTTTCAAGCTGAACACAGCCGTTGCCGAAATACTGACGTTTTACGGCACCAACGTACTTGCCGACTTCGATACGAGTATGATGATTATTGTACTGTTGGTGTTTTTGACGGCGGCGGGCACGCATACGCTGCGCAGTCTAAGCAGACTTAATGAAATTTTGGTTCCGATAATAGTTGTGTGCCTTGCGGTACTTGTCGCTATCGTAGTGCTTACCGGCTTCGATCTCGGCAATATTTTGCCCGCCGTCGCGGACGGTAAAGGCTTTACGGCGGCACTGCTTAAACACCCCGCATGGGTGGGGGATTTTACTCCGCTCGTGCTGTTTATAGGCAGGACTAAGACCAAAAAGTACACGTGGTGCTTTGCGGCGGGGTCGGGCGTTATAGGCACCGGCATAGCCGTGTTTTTCGCAATCGCGCTGTCGGCTGCGTTTGGCAACGTTCCGATGCTTATCGATTCAACAACCAATATTTCAAACATACTTCAATTTTCGGTGGGCAACGTGTACGGCAGGCTGGATATGTTCTCATCCGTCGTGTGGAGCGTGTCGGTGTTTATCGAGGCGGCGCTGTTCTTTTACGCAACATGTAGATGCGTGTCGTTTGTTATAGGTAAAAACGCGCACTTTATAATATCGCTTTGCGCGTGCGTCGCAACGTACGTCGTACAGGTTTTTGCGTTTACCGACCCTATGATACTTTCGCTTTGCGTAACGTCGTACGCGTGCGCGATAATCACGCCGACTATGGCTGTGGGTATACCGTTGCTCGCGCTTATTTGCAGCGCGATTTACAACAAAAAGAATAAAGGCGGCGCAAAAGCGGCGGGGAGGCAATCGGCATGACTGTGCGCAAAAAATTGCTTATATACAAGGCGTTACTGTTTTTGTTCGCGTTCTTTATAGCGTTTATGCCGACAACTTCGCTGCGCAATAAGGAAGTGAACAGCCGCGTTATCGTCGGCATTTTGGGACTTGACGGCGGCGACGGCGATAAGGTAAGTCTTACCGCGCAGTACGTAATGCCTACCGAGGCGCAAGGCTCGACCGGCAAGGATACCGTAACGGTCGAGGGCGAAACGCTGGACGAGGCGGCGGAAGCGCTGAACACCGCGCTCGGACGGCGGGTGGAGCTCGGTCACTGCTCAATGGTGATTGTAGGTAAAGATGCAAAGCCCGAATTATTGGGCTCGCTGATGACGGCGACCGACGTTGCCGCCGACGTGTGGATGGCGGCCGCCGAAGATAAGGCGGAGGATTTAATAGCCGACCTTACCGACTTTATGTCAAAGACGGGCGCGACCGACGCCAACTTTATAGCGTACAGTGCGCGCAAGGCGCATATAGCCACCAACACGCTGTTGGGCTTTTTGTCCGACCTCGGCAGCGCGTCAAAAACCGCATACATGCCGCTTGTGGAAATGCAAAGCGGCAAGGCGAGTGAAGGCGGAGATAGCGGCAGTGGCGGCGGTTCAGGCGGCGGCAAGGGCGGCGACAGCGGCGGCGGAAGGAGTGAAGGCGGAAAAGGCGGCGAGAGCGAGGGCGAGCAAAAGA
>CAMWXP010000071.1 GCA_947178255.1 uncultured Clostridia bacterium
GGCTGACCAAACGCGACGCTCAGCATTACGTTGGCCGTTTTTCTGCCCACGCCCGCAAGCGACAACAGCTCGTCCATTGTACTCGGCACTTTGCCGCCGAATTTGTTCACTAATTCCTCGCAGCACTTTTTTATGTTCGCCGCCTTGTTTTTGTACAGTCCGCAGCTTTTGATATATTCTTCCAACGTTTCGAGCGGCATATCGCAAAAAGCCTGCGGCGTGTTAGCCACACCGAAAAGCTTGCGCGTAACTATGTTGACACGCTTGTCCGTACACTGTGCGCTTAGTATGACCGAAATAAGCAATTCAAAATCATTGCCGTATTCCAGTTCGCAGCAAGCGTCGGGATAAGTTTGTTTCAGTTTTTCGAGTAATTGTTCGTTCATAGTATGTGTTTCTGCCGCTTCGCCTACTATCGGGCACAAAAAATGTAAGCAAGAAAAAACTTGCTCAAATACATTGTACCACAATAAAAAATAAATGTAAAGGTATTTTAATAATTCGATTGTCTGTATAAAGATTTATATGTTTGACCGTCGTACTCGTATATCTCGCGCAAGTACCCGAAGTGTCCGCAATTGAGTACGTTTTGGCACAGCTTGTAATCGTTGCACTTTACGGCGAGTCCGCAGCCCGACCCGCTTTCTATCGGCGCGTTGACAAGCTTTGCTCTGCCGCCTACCGCCGCTACCGCGTCGCAAAACCTTATTGCACTATTCCTTGAAGAAAACGAAAAAATGTAATTCATACGCTATAATTTCCTCTTAATAGTTCTAAACCGTCAAAATTCGCCATTAACTAATAACAGTCTTTTTACGGTCTTATTCCGTTATATGAATTTGGAGTGCCATCTGTCATGATTTATTTCGACAACGCCGCAACCACTATGATCAAACCCGAATGCGTAATAAAAGCCGACGCTTACGCGCTTAAAAGCCTCAGTGCGAACGCAGGACGCGGCAGTCATTCCGCCGCCATTAAAGCCGCCCAAATAGTTTACGAGGCGCGAAAAGCGGTGCAAAAGCTTACCGCGTGCGACGATACTGCATTCACATTCAACTGCACGGACGCGCTTAATACCGTTATATTCGGCACCGCAAAAAAAGGCGGACATATAGTGACTACAATATACGAGCACAACAGCACGCTCCGCCCCATTCACGAACTGGGCAAGCGCATGAACGTGTCCTATACCGCAGTCAAACCAAACGCGCACGGCGTTATCGACCCCGCCGAGGTGGAACGCGCCATCCGCCCCAACACATACCTTATTGCGGTCAATCAAGCTTCCAACGTGACAGGCGTGGTAGCGCCCGTCGCACAGATAGGCAATATCGCAAAACGCCACGGCATACCCTACCTTATCGACGGCGCGCAGTCCGTCGGATATTTGGACGTAAACATGCGCGAAATCGGGTGTAATTATCTATGCTTTTCTCCGCACAAAGGACTACACGGTCCGCAAGGCTTGGGGTGCTTATGCGTTCGCGGCAATCCTCCGCTGTTACCGCTGCGGTTCGGCGGCACGGGCACGGCGTCGCATACCCTTGTACAGCCGACCGACTTCCCCGAAGGATTCGAAAGCGGTACGCTGCCCGTCAATTCTATATTCGCATTGATTGCGGCAATAACGCACTACCAAAGACAGCCGCTTAGCGTAACGCGCAACCTTGCGAATATCGGCGACTTGCTGCGCACAGAGCTGAGCAAAATTAACGGCGTCAAGATTTACGGCAAGTATAACACTTTACCTAACATCGTATGCTTTAACCTCGCAAAAACAAACGCCGCCGCCGTCGGCAACATTTTGAACGAACAGTACGACATTGCCGTGCGGTGCGGGTTGCACTGCGCACCGCTGTGCCATACGTATTTAGGCACGCTAGACTGCGGCGCGGTGCGCGCGTCGCTGTCCTACCACAACACCTCAAGCGAAGTTGAGTTCTTTGTAAAAGCGATCAGAGAAATAAGTAAATAGACTTTTAAAAAACTACTCTGCTTTTATCATCTCCACAAGCGATTGCAGCCTCTGCCGCGATTGCTCGTCCAAGCCGGACGACACAAACGACACAAAGCCGTCCAGCTGCTCAGCGGAAAACGTGCCGTTGCGTTTTGCCGCCGCCACGTTTTGTTTGAGAGCGCGAAGCAATTCCTCCTCGTTCCTGCCCGCATATTTTGCGGCGACCGCCTGCACGTCTTCTTTTAGCGTCGAGTTATCATTTTTATTACCGTCACGTCCGAAATCCCGTATACTGCGCATAAAAAATCCTCCACGCAATATTGTATGAATAACAGTCAAATAAAGTTACATAAGGAGTTATTTATGGACATTAAACAAATGCTTCCGCTGTTGCTTAAAGGCAAGCTCGGCGAAAAGGAACAAGCATTATTAAAGCTGACCGAAAACCCCGACCCGTCGGCGCTGACCTCGCTGTTGTCGCAAATGTACGAAAACAATCAAAAAGCGCCGCGTATAGATTTGTACGCGACGCTGAAAAAGCTAATCCCCGCTCAAACGCTCGGGCTTATTATAAAATACTTCGGCACGAAAGCCCGTTCATAACATCTTATACACTAAGCACGCAATGCGAAAAGTCATTGCGTCGTTAAAGTTGCGTATGTTAAGCCCCGTGAGCCGCTCTATCTTGTCCAACCGATAAATGAGCGTGTTGCGGTGAACGTACATATGCCTGCTCGCTTCCGATATGTTTAGCGAGTGCTTGATAAACGCGTCCGCAGCCGACATAAGCTCGGAATCGGACAGCACCTCGCGGTACGACCTATCGAGCACAGTCTTTACGTACCGTTCCTTATCCGCCGACGTAAGCAACGCCAGTGACTTTATAAGCGCGTATTCCTTGTATGAATATATGTCGCTTAACGGATCGAATTCCGCGCCGCCTATAAGCGCGGATTTTGCGTATGCGTAATATTTGGGCAATTCGGACACGCCGTGTGCAACACCGCCCACGCCGATTTTTACGTGTTCTTTCAGCTCTTCGGAAAGATTTTCCTTTAATACTGCGGCAAACTCGCCCGCCGAACGGTAGTCTGTATCGTTATCCGACACCTTGCAAAACGCCGTAATGCCTTCCGACATATCGGCAACAAAGTCGCGCCCGTCCGCCATTGTGGCAAGGTATTCGGTAACGTTGTGATTGCCCGCCTCGCTGTACACGGCAAACACAAAGTAGTCGGACTTGCCGACATGTACGCCTTGCGGCACACTGCTCGCGCCGCGCAAAAATTCGGCAAACGGATCGGACGGAGCTTTGGCAAGTAAACCCATTACGAACTCACGCGCAAGCGCCGCGGTAACCATATCGCTTTCGCTGCTGCCGCGCATACTAAACGAATACGTTCTGCCGTCCTTTGTAACGGAAAAGATTGTAACGCCGTTTTTTTCGTCGCGCAAAATACCGCCCACAATATCCTTCGGCGTTTTGACCTCGCTTACTTCAAGTCCGCACACGCTTTTTATTTGTTTGATGATTTGTTCAGCTTGCATAATTTCCCCGTATATATCGGCTGCCTACTCGCTGTCATTGTACAGCCGCGTACCGCTCGCCGATTATCTTATACTCCGCTTTTAGTCCGTCCAAAGTCTTTATAAGCTCGTTCGCATTTTCGGTCGGTATTACCGCCGTAAACGACACGTCAGCTTCGTAGCGTATTTGTTCGATTGTGCCGCTAACACCGCGCAGAACGGCGTTTACGCGCTTATACGCCTCGTTGTTGCAGCATATTTCTATCGCCGTGCGCTTTTTCGCTTTGCTTACGCCCACTTGGGCTATAAGGTCGGCGGCGCTCTGTCTGTACGCACGAGTAAGTCCGCCCGCGCCCAGCTTGATTCCGCCGAAGTACCGCACTACCGCTATACACGTTTTCCGCGCCTCGCTCGAAGCAAGCGCAGAATATATCGGCTTACCCGCAGTGCCCGTCGGCTCGCCGTTATCGTCGTAACCGAAGTCGTCGCCTTTTTCGTCTGCTATATAGCCGTAGCAGACGTGACGCGCGTCGGGGTGCTCTGCTTTGAGCGCGTCGATTATCGGCTTAACGTCCTCGCGCTTTTCTATATGCCGCGATATCGCTATAAACCGCGATTTTTTGATGACAAGCTCGTGCTCGCCCTCGTTGACGCAAACTATCATTGCATTATTACTTTAAGGCGAACCTTCTTGCCCTTGCACAAAACGAACTCGGTATTGCCTGTGTAGTCGCCAACCTTGCCTGTAACGTTATCCACCTTTTTATCGTCGATCTTGACGCCGCCACCCTCTATGAGCCTACGCGCCTCGCCCTTGGACGCGCACACCTTGCACGCGACCATAACATCAAGCAAGCCGCTTTCGCCGTTGGCGTTTATCGTCACGGTAGGCATTTCGGCATTGCCGCCCTCGAACGCCGCTTGCGCCTTAGCCTGTGCGTCATTAGCCGCAGCTTCGCCGTGAATAATCTTTGTCACCTCGTAAGCAAGCCGCTTTTTGGCGTTGTTTATGCGCTCGTCGCGGTGCGCGCAAATAGCTTTGATTTCGTTCAAATCGACATACGTCAAAAGCCGCAAACAGTTTTCCACTTCCTCGTCGTCCACGTTGCGGAAGTACTGGTACATCTCGTACGGCGTGGTTTTGTTCGAATCCAGCCACAGCGCGCCCTTTTGGGTCTTGCCCATCTTTTTGCCGTCTTTGGTTTCGAGCAATGAGCAAGTAAGCGCATATGCGTCCTTGTGCGCCACGCGACGGATAAAATCCGCGCCCGCCAAGATATTGCTCCACTGGTCGTTGCCGCCGATTTCCAGTATGCAGTTATAATCTGTGAAAAGGCGCAAAAAGTCATACGCCTGCATAGGCATATAGTTGAATTCCAAAAAGCTCAAACCCTTTTCCAACCGCGTTTTAAAGCAGTCGGCGGTGAGCATTTTGTTTACCGAAAGATAGGCGCCGTAATCGCGTAAAAAGTCTATATAATTGAGCTTGCACAGCCAATCGGCGTTGTTGACTATGACCGCCGCATTTTCGCCTTCAAAGCTCAAAAACCGCGCGAGTTGGGGCTTGATTTTTTCCACGTACCCTTCCACTGTTTCGCGCGTCATCATTTGCCGCATATCGTTGCGACCTGACGGATCGCCTATCATAGCCGTGCCGCCGCCCACAAGCAGTATAGGCTTGTGTCCCGCCTTTTGCATAATGGACGCCGCCATAAGCGGGATAAAATGCCCTATGTGCAGGCTGTCCGCCGTCGGATCGAACCCGCAATAAAACGTGACCGACTGCGACCCCAAAAGTTTGTACAAATCATCTTTGTACACAGTTTGCTTAATAAAACCGCGGGCTTCAAGCGTGTCGAAAACGTTTTGCTTCATATACAATTCTCCTATCGTATTTGTTACACAATATTGTAAACTATTTTTGAATAAATATCAACCCTTTACGCGCGACTTTTGATATTTGTATTACCAAAAAACTTGATTTTTTATTATTTATATATTACAATACAATTATGATACTCAATGAAAAATTCATTCGTCTGCATACGGGGTTAAATGTCAAGATTGTAGATACTTGCGAGTCCACCTTTGACGAGATTGGTAAGTACGACGTAATAATAGCCGAGCGCCAAACAAAAGGCGTTGGCAGAGGCGATCACACCTTTTTTTGCCCCAGCGGCGGACTGTATATCGTTATGCGCGCACAAGGTGTTTACATAAACCCGCACACGCTCACCCCTGCCGTGGGGCTTGCCGTGCACGACGCTATTCAGGCGATGCTCGGGCTGGAAACCAAAATAAAATGGGTAAACGACATAATGCTCTACGACAAAAAGGTCGCAGGTATTTTATGCAAAGCGGTGCGAAAAGCCGAGTATCTTGTAGGCATAGGAATAAACTACGCCACCGACCCCAAGGAGCTTGAAAAAGCCGGGCTCGGCGATATTGCGATATCTATGGAAGCGCCTATCTCCCGCGCCTCGGCATTTGTTACCGGTCTACTTCGAATGATAAAGCGCGCGACGATTGCCACATTCGATAATATCCGCTACGGCAACCTGTGCATAAACGTCGGCAGAACGGTGGAATTTACGCACAACGGCTTGACGGTGCGCGGCTATGCCGAACAAATAGCCGACGACGGCTCGCTTATCGTGCGCATTGGCAATGCCACCGTCGCAGTGGACGCCGGCGAAGTATCGATAATCCGCAACGTTGACGGCGCGGTAATATTGGACGACGACGATAGACTATAACGGAATATAGAGGTACTTTTTAGATATGAAGCATTTTTTGAAATTCATGCAAAAGCTTATCGGCAATTTTTGGGTGCGGTTGATATTCCTTATCGGCTGCATTGTCGGCATATTCGCTTTGGGCGGCGCATTCTCCCAACCCGAAAAAATCGGCGAAAAAATAATGGAAATCATCACCAGCGTGGACGTTATTTCCATATTCCTGATTGCCGCAGTGTCGTTGATTGTCGCAAGCATCGTCGTCAAGTGCATGAAGCTGCTCGAAGAATCTTACAAAATCGACGACGACCACCACAAAATAATTTGCCGCTACAACAAGCACGCCAAATACGCAATGGACAAAACCAAGGATTTTTGCGACAAGGACGGCGTAGTAATGTCACTGTACAATGTTGTACCGCGCCGCAAGCCGCCCAAAAATCCGATTGCCGACAAATATTCGGACAGCTACAAAGCACGCCAGGCGGATATCGATTCGTATATGAACGGCAAATTGCAACTGCCAAGCGTTAGCATATTCGCCAACATTTTAGGCGATACCCAAGTAACCTTTAACGACAGCACCGAAATGTTCGAACTTCCTCGGTTCGTCACCGAAAATAAGCTTGCGCTTATGGGTGCGCACAAAAATTCCACGTCGCGCAACAACGATACGATCCGCTTGGACGACATAGACTTTGCGGACGGCAAGCTTGTGCTTAACACCCGTCGCACGCAGTATTACGATATGCTCGTCACCAACCGCTGTATGGATTACAAGCTTGACGACACCGTTTCTATACGCGGGATGTTCGAGTACGGCGCAAAAGTAAATCCCCTGTCGTGTTCTCAGCTTGCCAACCAAATAGGCATTAACGGACTTATTTTTTCAAAGGACGGCTACCTTCTTTTGGAAAAACGCGGACACAGCAAAACCACTTGGAAAAACAAGTTCGCCCAGCCAATTTCGCTCGCTATGAAAAAGTCGGACGTCATACTCGAAGATGACGGCAAAATCGGCGGAACGCCTAAGCACGCCAACGACACGTTCCGAAAAATAATTTTGACCACCATCAAAAAGAATTTCGGGCTTGACGAAACAGACCTTATAGGCTTTGATCTTTCCACCAACCTTTTGGGCATTGCGCGTGATTTGTTGGAAGGCGGCAAACCCAATATGTACTTTTACGTCATAGCAAAATACACCGCCGACGAGCTGACGGAAATACTGCAAAACAAATCGAAAAAGTTTGCCGTGACCGCATTGTCGGGACAAAAACACGACGAAGCGCTTCCGTCGCTCACAACCGATAAACTTGACAGCGATTTCTACCTTATCGATATGAAAGACGTATTTATCGATTACGGATACTCGCTCAAAGTTAAGGCGCGCAAAATAAAGCGCGTAAAGCGCGAATACTACCCGCGTGTAGGCAGATTTACGCAAGCGACGGACGGATTTGGGTTCCGCTGTCTTCGGGCATTTAACGGCAGTTTAAAGCGCGAATGCGGCGAGGCGTTACTCGCTTGCATGTATTACGCCAATATTTGCAACGAGCGCATACAAAAAGAACTTTCTATTTGAGGTGACGGTATGAACGGAAAAATTACGGCTTTCGGAGAAATTATGTTACGCCTGTCCGCAGGCGATGTCGGTATTGCATCGACAAACGCGTTTGACGCGTGCTACGGCGGAACGGAGTGCAACGTTTTGGCGTGCCTGTCGCAATTCGGGTACAAAACGCAATACCTCACCGCCCTGCCCGACACCGAGCTCGGCAACGCCGCCGTAAACCACATAAAAAGCTTCGGCATAGA
>CAMWXP010000072.1 GCA_947178255.1 uncultured Clostridia bacterium
TCTACATACCAAAAATTATAAATGATATTATAAAATAAATTTATTTGTAAAGCTTACTTCTTTACTGGGGCTTCTTAAAGCGTCATAAAATACTTGAATATTATTCCATGATTTAGATGCCCGCATATTATCATAACATGAATTCATTTCTTCGGGATTACTTATATAGCCATATTGTACTATAAATGGTTCTTTCTCTATATCCGTTGCTGCCCAAGGCGATCCCAGTAACGAACAAGTGATATCCCGATCTTTTTTGAATGGAATAACCTTGGATATCTCTAAATATAATACATCTTTATATTCTTCTTGTTCCAAAGGAACATTCATTGTATCGAACATTCTTTTTGCTATGAAGTAATGTTGGGTGGGGCATTTTTTTAATTTGCCTTTAACTACAACCCTAGCTCCGTAGAAATTAACATCGAAGAAATTAGGAAATTCTTTTAACAAGAAGGTTGTTGGTATCACACCTAATAATCCTTCGCCTATATATCCATAACGAGCATAAAGACCAACTAAAGTCTCACCATTTAAAGACCCTGTTCTAATCGTATCATCAGAACCTGCATAAAATTCCAGTTTGCTATATTCTTTTGCATTTATTTTTCCTTCAAAAGAATACAGAGAATTCCACCTCTTTCCGTTCTCATATGGATTCCTAGGAAATAATTGAATGTATGGCGAAATAAGCCCGTCAAATAAAATATTATCACCAACTTGGATATTATTAGACATAATTCCGCGTTGCCACAAATCAAATGGCCCCACAAAAGAATTTTCTTTAAAATACTTTTCTTTGATTTTATTATATCCAAGACTGCCTAAAACACCCACCAAAGTTTGTCCAGCTGCAATAAGTAAAGAAGATATAAATTCGTCCATATTTACTCCGAATAATCCTAAGTTATTGTAAGACTTTTCCACTACGGCCGATACGTTTATTGTGTATATAAGCGGAATACGTCTTGTGTTTTTTGCCTAGTCGTAAACAGATTTTCCTCACGCAAGAGACAGATATGAACGCAAGGACACTGTATAAAACAAAGTATAAAGGCCTTATTTATATATACACGAAAAATGTCGAATTTTTTTCCTTATATTAAAAATATTTTTAATATTTTTCAATATAATGGTATACTGCAATAGATAAACTAACATTTTGGAGGAATCATGGACTATTTGTCTAAATTTATCAACTACCTACAAGCAACAAAAAACCTGTCGGATAAAACGTTATACGCTTATACCGGCGACTTACATCAATTCTTCGATTACGAACAAGACGTATTACATCCTGATATTTGCTCCTTCGTTTCTTATCTAAGTTCTAAGCTAAAGCTTAAAGACTCTTCTGTTCGACGCAAAATAATTACACTCAAAAGCTTCTATGCCTATTTGGTAGATACAGAAATAATCGACCGCTCCCCTTTTGTCAAGCTAAAATTTCGTTTCAAGCAGGAACGCAAGCTGCCTAAAACGCTTGCCGTTAAAGACGTATCTAAGATTTTAATTCATTTTGATAACGTCGATATATCCAGACTAACCGATTTCGCCAAATGCGAGTATGTACGCGACGCGGCTTTAATAGACCTACTAATAAGCACAGGCATTCGCATTGGCGAAGCCACGGCAATAACGTTGAACGATATAATAATTTCCGAGCGCACATTGCTCATTCACGGAAAAGGACGAAAACAGCGCCTTATTTATATTTCATCCCCGATTACGTGGAATCGCATAGTCGCGCTATTAAAAGAACGTAAACTGGTAAACGGCAACCATCTATTTATAAATCGTTACGGTCAACCCATAAGCATACACGGAATAGAATACATTTATAAAAAATATTTAAAGAAGGCGAAAATCACCACACACTCTACGCCGCACTATTTACGTCATACTTTTGCAACTAACCTACTTGCTAACGGCGCCGATCTGCGTTCGGTTCAGGAAATACTTGGACATGCAAGTGTTGCAACAACACAGATATACACTGAGGTCACTACTCAGCGCAAGAAGCAAGTTCTTAACAAGTTCAATTATAGAAATAAGCTATAAGCCATTCGTTTTTCTGTTCTTGCAAGCTACAAAAACATCATATAAAAATTTTGGCATTATCAATAGCCTTCTTTTATCTTTGCTACAAACTCTCCAAATTTTTCACACACTACTTGAGAAGAGATAACTTGTATCTTTCCTAGCGTTCCTACTACCCAAGCAAAGAAAGTCTTGCTGACCTGTATCGGGACTTTCACACGATAAGTGTCATCACATATCTTTGATATGTGGACTTCTTCGCCAAATTTATTAAATACATCATCAAGCATTGCTGAATTGAACTGCAATTCAACTTCTTGTTCACAACCACCGAACATTGAAAAAGCACTTTAGAGATATCGCTCTATATCAAAGTTTCAAACTCTTTTCTATAAGTGCGCTCCTTTTCCTCTTCTATTGCGTTTTCTATGCGGTCTATTCTATAATTTGCTATTCTTTCGTGCTTATTATCATAACATATGAGATAATAGTTATCTTTATTCCAAACGACAACAAGTGGATCTACGAAATATCTTTCTCCATTGTTTCGATAAACTCGATTCTTTTTATAGTCCAACGAATAATACTTGAATGAGGCCTGCTTGTTATTGATAATAGCTTGCTTTAAAGTATCTATTGTGTAAATGATATGTCTATTGTTCCGTTTGGGCATTGTTCCAAAATTAGCGGCAACAGCAATCTCCGTCGCTTGATATCACCCATTGTGGACATAAGTTTATTCGTCAACGATTGCTTTTGCGCTCCGCTTAATTTGGAAGCCTGCACAGCATCCGTCAACAACGAAATTTCAGCGGCATCAAAATGACGATTTACAACGTAATAGTAGTGATACTTTTTCTTGTAAGACAAAACTTCGTATCCATACTCATTTAATAAGGCGATATCTTGCAAAAGTATTTTACGTGATACCGATATATTTTTCTCAGCAAGCAAAACAATAATCTCGTCCGTGTTTAGGGCGTGATTATCATCAGTAAACCGACAAAGCAAATCGTATAATACAAGTAGCTTAATTTTTTGTTCCGTAGAATGTGGCATGTTCAAATATCTTATTTTACTTTATTATCATCACAACTACTTTCCGCCTAAGGTATCGGACAAATATTTATGAAAACTGTTAATTAACTTGATTCTGAATCTATAAAGCGATGAACAGCTTAACGCTAGAGCCTTCGTCATTTCTTCTTTTGGCATCCGATTCCCGCTATCGTAAACTATCCCCATAGTTTCAGCAATCTTGGTGTTATCTACAATATCTTTAGCCTTACAGTATTCAATAAAGCTATCCACCACGCTTATCGTTTTTTGATCTAAGTAGCATTTCACACTTTCATTATAATATATTCTTAGAATCGATTCGTAAACTATTACATCACTGGCAATTTCCCGCATTAGCTCTCACCTCCCTAATTGCTTAACACATATTTAATAAAAATCTCTACGCTATCGCTATTGATTTCTGTAATATCTTCAAAGCCCCGCAAACTAACATAATAATCATAATCACCGCTTTTAAACGATACAAATGCAGATCCCACCATATCATTTTCATCAACAGTATATCCAAATTTTGTATTCTCATAACTGAAAAAACTTTCAGGATTAGAATATAAATCTACATTTGAAAATTGATACCCACTGTAACAACGAACAAAATAATCAAACTCATACGCATATAAATTTCCTTCATATTCAAGACCGTATATTACATCACTAATGGAATATCCGACAGTTAAGTCATTATTTTCTATTGGGTACATTCGACGAATAAATGAGTAACTCTCACATTTATTTAGATCAAACAAAATTAAATTTGTATCATCTAGTAATGTGCTTGATGATATTGTCTCATAAGATACTTGCGCATCGCCGTAAGTATCAATAACCGGATTAACTGTATCTTTTTTAAACGCAAAGGGCAAGCCAACGCACAAAGCAATAGCTGCAGTAGCAAAGATAGGAAAAAAAATCTTTTTCCATCCAACAGTTTTTTTAGGTGCACAAGGTTCAGAAGTAAATTCTATACCGTTTGTTTTGCAAAACTCATCAAAAGAACAATCCGGCTTTAGTTCTTTTGTAATTTTATCCTGTATTTTTCTTTTAGTAAGCATGTTTTAACTCCCTGATTCCACTAATTAACATTGATTATGTACATGTCTTCTATATCACATAACATACAGATATTTAATAATGCACGTGGCATGCTCGCGTACCCTGTAGATACATAGAAATAGGTGTCCCTTAAAATGTGATTTCCATTGCCGTCAAAGTAATTATAATCAGCATATCCATACACAAGCATAACATGATGTACATCGTAAATATTATGTAAGACGTAATCATACCCATTACGCTTGCTCGGTCCCGACACCGAAGAGATTGAAAAACCGCTCAAGAATATCGCAGCAACCTTCTCCTGTTTAAGCTGTTCTTTAATATAGACAATGTTCGTGTTGTGGTAACTGCCGGTTACTTTTTCGAAATTAATACTATGACCTCGGCTCGACGCGTAAGAACGCATCCCATTCAAAAAACCATCTATCGAAGTTCCTATATTACTAGAACCCATGCGTGCATATAAATCGTTAAACATGTTGTTAACGCCGTCATTCTGCGTTCCATATGAAAACTTACCAAGAGCATATGTATAAGTATAATCTTCAACTAAGTCATCATAAAGTCTATCAAAGTAAACAAACGTATTTCCTCCAACATCTACCGCGCAACCGTTAACTTTTCCAGCGCCAAATATCGGCGCTTTGTACGGATTAATATACGTGTCGGGAATTCGTTCAGAATAGTAAATTTTACGCTCTTGCGTGGAGACCATACTTCCGGCGGGAGAATCTGCGCCATACAGCGTTTCCACTGTTACCGGAGAACACACAAAGCCAGTATAGCTCGCAAAGATTAACCCCATTATGATAGAAACTAGCTTTATCATTATTGCCTCCCATTATCGCCTTTCATATATTAAGGTCTTTTAGAAGGTCAAAAAGTTGGTAATTATGTAAAATTTTTTGAAATATTTTTTTTGATATTGCTTATATGCCATTTCACAGTACCTTCTGGCATATTTAATTCCATTGCAACCTCGCGGATTTTATATCCGTACACATAAAATAGTAAACCTATTTCTTTTTCTATATCTTTAAGATCCACTATTGCCTGTGTTAAATCGGCATTACCTATTATACTTTCTATTAAATCCGGCGTATTTATTTCATCTGTTTCATCAAATCCAACAAAAATTTTGTTGCGTTCTTTTATCTTTAATGCTATATTCTTGCAGCGTGTACATAAATATCCGCTGACATATTTAATCTTATTGACTTTCCCATTTTTTGCATCTTCAATTAAGTCGATAATTGCCTGTGAAGCAGCATCTTCGGCAGCAGCTTTATTCTTCAAAATGCGAATGGCAACAATTTGAAGTTTCTTATAATATTCTTCATATACTGGAATTATAGCCGATAAATCTCCTTTCGAGACTCGACCCATAAGAGAATTAAATATAGAGTCTTTCATTCGTTGTCCCCACCGATTAAGCGGATTACTTTTCTCGTCCTACTAATTTGTCTAACGTAATATATAAAAACTTTGCCATTGCTTCTAAGCTTGTAAGCATCGGCTCTCCACCTGATAACCAATAGTAATACTTTGAAGGCGCAATTCCAATTTGGCTAAAAAATTTATACGGAATTAATTTGTACTCTGCAAGTAATTCTTTAATTCTAATACCGAATTTACAGCAAGAATGAGGAATGCATTTTTTATACTCATGAGTTTTACCACACAGATATTCAATTGAGCATTCGAAATAATCAGCAAGTTTTAAAAGCGTTTTTAACTTGACATCATTTACTCTGTCGAACCACCTATGAAGTGTAGATGGATCGGCATCTATTCCCTTCCCTAATTGAACTATACTGATACCGCGTTCAATCATAATTTCATTTAGGGAATTCTTAAATGAAACGACAATATCATCCATATCGTAATATTATAAAGAAAAAATAATCTCAACTGTTAAAAATGGATTACTTAGACAAAATTTGTTAACACTATGATTATTTCTTTATGGTTGTACATGCGAATAAAACGCACTATATAGCATAATGCATATTACAATCAAAAATACTTTTTACAATGCATCAGCATGTCTGCCTACCAAATAATCCAAAGTAACATTTAAATAATCTGCAAGCATTTCCAGACTAGTGAGACTAGGTTCACCACCATTCAACCAATAATAATACTTGGATGGTATAATCTTTGTATCATTAAACAATTGGAATGGTCTTAATTTCAATTGCGTCATAATTAGTCTCAACCGTTTTCCGAAATTCGTATATTCCTTTTTGGATTTGAACTCATTATATTCTTGTGTTTTTCCACATAAATATTCGATGGAACATTCAAAATAATCCGCTAGCTTAATTAATGTTTTAAGCCGAACATCAATGCCCTTATTTCTCCATCTTCGTACAATAGACGGATCAATACCAAATGCTTTTGCAAAACCTACTGTGTCTAAGTCTCTCACAGAAAGTATGTCATTGAGCGATATTCTAAACATTTCAATAGAGTTATCCATAAGATAACTTTTAGTATACAAAAATAGCCCGTTTCTTTGTTGAAACGGACTAATTTTGGAATCGCCTTTTATATATCAGGACAAAAACAAATTGCTCCCCCATTCGGGAGCAACTCGTTTTATATATTGAATCATTTTTATTCGACTTTAGTATCTTTGGATTGGCTATAAGCTTTTCTTATCAATATGCACAATAAACACACTGCAATGGTTATCATAATGCCGATACACCAATATCCAGTAGCGACTTTCAAATTAAAAACATATTCCGTCGCTATTTTGCCACTACCGTAACCATTCGATACGCCAAGCGTACCAGTTGTGTCTGGACAATATCCCAAAAGAATACCTGCAACGATTGTTAACACTAACGAGATGAGTGTCATTGTTATGACGAACCATATGCTTGTAAGAATTTTTGTCATTTTTACCTCCGAAAATTAACTTCTTTAAAGACCTTTTAAGTATATAGATTATCATTAAACTTGTTTACTATTAAATTGATTTTCTGTGTTGCTTTCATACTATCGCAATTACCGTAACAATTCAAAACTAACAATTTCGATTGACAATACGGCAAAATCATATCTAGTACCCTTTTACTTAACCGAATAGCAATACCATGACGAATAGCAAATTTCAAAGCATGTAATTCGGTTAAATATTGCCTATCAGCAATTAAATAATAGTAGCAATATAATCCTCGGCTAGGCGGTGGGTACAGTGTGATTTTTATATCTTTCCAATCTATAGAATTCTTTCTCTTTTTGATTCCATTTTCTGTCAAGTAAATAGGAGTAAAAGCATCAGATAAAGAATAAATAATAATAAACATGCTGCCAAACACTACAATCACAATACCACAGACTAAAAGAGCAATAAAGTCATCCGTTTTACGAAAGATAATTGAACAAACAAGACAAACGATTCCTACTCCACAAACAATCAAAAACGTGACTAATAGGAGTAAAGAA
>CAMWXP010000073.1 GCA_947178255.1 uncultured Clostridia bacterium
CAAGGGACTGAAAATCCCTGTGTCGGTGGTTCGATTCCGCCCCGAGGCACCACAATCTACTTTTGTGCGCCGAAGTAGCTCAATCGGTAGAGCAACTGACTTGTAATCAGTAGGTTGCGGGTTCAAGTCCCATCTTCGGCTCCATTATGTGTCGAACATTGTTTCGACACTTTTTTGGTTGGAGAGTGTTTCGTAGCCAAGCCGACATCGGCTCCATTATGTGTCGATATATGATTCGGCACATTTTTTGGTTTTAAAAATAATTTTTGATAATTTGTTTTATTGTTTTCGGTTAGGAGGTGATTATGGGTAGGGATATAAAAAATCTTAAGATTTATCTTTTGGATAGAAATCCGGAAATGTACGCTGCATGGAATAAGCATTTTTACGGAAAGAATAACGTATCGATTGTTTGTTCCGATTTTGTGGAGTTCATGCGGCGCAACAAGGTGGATTGTGTAGTGTCGCCGGCAAACGCTTTCGGCATTATGGACGGTGGGTATGACGAGGCGATTACCGCTTGGTTTGGCAATGATTTGCAGGAGCGCGTTCAGCGGTACATAGTAGAAAATTTGTACGGCGAGCAGCCCGTCGGTTCGAGTATTATTATAGATACCGCTTTGAACGATATAAAGCTTATTCATACGCCCACTATGCGCACGCCGAGCATAATCAAGGACGAGAGCTTAGTTTATCACTGCACACGGTCAAGTTTGATAGCCGCCCTTAACGGTGGGGTAAACTCGGTAGTAGTACCTGCATTCGGCGCGGCTACAGGGTGTGTACCGTATGATACGGTCGCGCTAATGATGTGGCGGGCGTATGAGCAGTTGAGCAATCCGCCGCATAAGATAGATTGGAAATATGCGGAAAGTCAAAGCTTTTAAAATTATTTGCTACATATTATAAAATCGACGCACTATTTATAGTCGTCGATTTTGATTTTAGAGATTTTTATAAACAAAAAAAGAACACCGTTTAGGTGTTCCTGTGGAGCGGAAGACGAGATTCGAACCCGCGACCCTCACCTTGGCAAGGTGATGCTCTACCCCTGAGCCACTTCCGCATAAGTGTAACTGTCGTTGACAGCATAGTAAATATATCATTTATCAAATACATTTGTCAAGCATTTTTCAATAAAAAAATGATTAATTCGTTAAAAAATGTTTGACAAGATTGTCGATATGCTGTATAATCATTTTGTAACACAAGGAGGTGGATTATGGCTGTCCCCAAACATAAAACGTCTAAACAGCGTACGCATACTCGCGGCTCGCAGTGGAAGTTGTCCGGTCCCGCATTGGTAGAGTGCAAAAGCTGCCATCAGCAGATCCAGATGCACCGCGTTTGTCCGTTCTGCGGTAGCTATGACGGCGAAGTAAAAATCGAACAAAAACAAAGTAACGACTAAAAATTTACCCCGCCTTAACGGGGTATTTTTAGTGCTGTTTATAGTAAGGAGATTAATATGAAAATAGTTGTTGATATCGGCGCGTGCGACAAGCCCGCCAAAATGGTTTTGGGCGCGGTTGACGCGGCAAAGGAATATACCGACTACACCATTGTTTTGGTGGGTGATTCGGAATTTATAAAGAACACTATCGGCGCGAATAAGCCTGCCAATCTTGAAATCGAGCATGCACCTGACGTAATCAGTAACGACGATACGCCCACACGCGCTATTCGTCAAAAGCCCGATTCGTCGCTTGTGCGCGCAATCAATTTGCTCAACAGTTCGGATGATTATATAGGTCTGTTGAGCGGCGGCAGCACGGGCGCGGTTCTTACCGGCGCAACGCTTATGGTAGGACGTATTAAGGGCGTGCACAGACCTATGCTTACATGCTTTATGCCTACGGCGATAGAGGGTAAACTGGTGTGTATTGCCGACTGCGGCGCTAACGTCGATTCCAAGCCAGAATTTTTGGCGCAGTTTGCCGTTATGGCGAACATGTACGTGTCCGCACTGTTTGGCATAGAAAAGCCGAAAATCGGACTTTTGTCCGTCGGTGCCGAGGATCACAAGGGCGACGAGCGTTCCAAGGCAACTTTCGCGTTGTTAAAACAAAATACCGATTTGAACTTTGTGGGCAACGTAGAGGCGCGTTATGCCTTGACAGGTGATTACGATATAATTATTACCGACGGATTTGCGGGTAACGTGCTTATCAAGTCTGTGGAAGGTACGGCCAAGATGATTATGACCGAGCTGAAAAAAGCAATGATGTCGTCGTTTAAATCGAAAATCGGCGCATTGCTTATGAAGAAGTCCGTGTACAAATTAAAGGACAGAATGGACTACCACGCATACGGCGGCGCGGCGTTTTTGGGCGTAAAAAAGATTGTCGTCAAAACTCACGGCTCGTCCAATGAGGTTTCGACCAAGGCGTCTATTCGTAATATTATAAGAGTGCACAAAAACAATATTATCGAAAAGATTAAGCAGGGTATGGCGGTAGACGTCGCCACAGAGAGCGCGGGTGAATAACGATTGGATTAATAATATTCAATCGCTTATAGGTTACACCTTTAACGATTGCAAATACCTGAGCGCGGCGTTTATACATTCGTCGTATGCCAACGAGCATCCTGCGGTCGGTAACGAGCGCATTGAGTTTTTGGGCGATTGTGTACTTGACTTTTTGGTGGGTGAAAAGCTTTTTATTGCCGACCCAACCGCAAGCGAGGGCGATTTGTCTGCTAAGCGCGCGTCTATCGTTTCGCGCGCACCGCTTGCGCGTATAGTAGATAAGCTTGGGCTTATGCAATACTTACAGGTCGGCGCAGGCGTCAACAAAAATTCGTTTTCGGATAAAAAGCGTTCGGACGTTTTTGAAGCGCTTTTGGGCGCGGTATACCTTGACGGCGGACTTGATGCTTGCAAAGCCGTGCTTGACAAAATATATTACGGCGAGGTTATACCCGAACGCGATTACATAAGCGAGCTTAAAAATTACGGCGAAAAGCATAATATCAAGATGTTTTATTACGATATTTGTAGTGACGGCGGCAAATTTATCGCCGAAGCCGACGTTAACGGAAAGCGGTATAATGGTAGCGGCGTATCAAAGCACGACGCCGAAAAAGCGCTGGCCGAGGTTATATACAAAGCATTAACCGACTTGAAAGATTAAGTCCATCATTTTTTGTCGTATTAAGAAGAGTATAAAATAATATGCACGTTAATCGTGTAAAATTTTCTTGGTTACTTCTTTTTTAAAAGAAGTAACTTCGTTAATTCGATTGATTTTTTATGTCATATATGTTACAATGTTAAATGTACGCAATTACGTAAAAGCGGGTAACACTCTTGAAGTTTAAAAAACTCACCCTAATCGGGTTTAAATCCTTTGCCAACAGACTGGAAGTAAAGTTCGGCGAGGGCATAACCGGAATCGTTGGTCCCAACGGTTGCGGAAAGAGTAACGTTGCCGACGCTGTGCGCTGGGTTCTCGGCGAGCAGTCGGCTAAGCTTTTGCGTGGTTCGAAAATGATGGACGTTATTTTTAACGGTTCCAAAAAGCGTAAGGCGCAGTCGTACGCGGAAGTTGCGCTTACGTTTGATAACCACAATCGTTCGCTGTTCCCGTCATGCGAGTTTGAGGAAGTTGTTATCGCGCGTAAGCTTTTCCGTTCGGGCGAGAGCGAATATTACATAAACGGCAGTCAGTGCAAGCTGCGTGACATAAACGATATGCTGCGCGACGCCGGTTTTGCAATAGAGGGATATACCATTATCGGTCAAGGCAGGGTTATGGAAATAATCAATGCCAAGCCGGAGGACCGTCGTGCTGTGTTCGAGGAAGCGGCGGGCATTACCAAGTACAAGTACAAAAAGAACGAGGCCGAGCGCAAAAACGCACGTACGCGCGAAAACCTTGTGCGGCTTAATGACATTTTGAGCAACGATACCGAACGTTTGGCACCGCTTGCACGCCAGGCCGAAAAAACCCGTCAGTACCGCGATATTAAGGAAAGACTTAAACATCACGAAATTAACCTTTATATAAACCGATACGAAACGGCGTCGGGTACAAAGGACAAGCTTTCGGAAGTTATTGCCGGCATTGACGCGCAAATCAAGGAACAACAGCGTGCATATGCCGACGCGACGGAAAGCTACAATTCCGCAATGGCGGAGCTGCAAACAATAGACTCCCAGCTTGACAAGTATCACACCGCGCTTACAAATTTGACAGTCGATAAGGAAAAGATTGCCGGTCAAATAAACTTATACAAACAACAAATAGAACATCTTAGTGCGCAAACAAGATCGCTTATGGCGACGAACACTTCGCTCAACGACAATTACGGCACTCTTACCGTAACCGCCGCCGAAAAGCAGGACGAGCTTAGGCGCAAATCGGACGCACTTAAACTTGCGCAAGAGGAGTATAACAAACTCAACGCCGAATATACACGGCTATCCGATTTGGTTGTTGTAGAGCAGGAAAAGATAAACACCGCACGCCGTGCTTTGCTCGCTGCAATGGAGCGCCGCGCCGCTGTCAACCGCAGCGTGGGCGAACTTTCCGCCGAGCGCACCAATCTTACGGCGCAAATAGAGGAACTTAATAATAGAATAGCCGATTTCGAGGCGAGAATAGCCGAGCAAACGGAAAATATAAAAGCTAAGGGCGAGGAATTGCAATCCTTACGCGCCGAGCGCGACGGACTGATTTCGCAAAAGGACGAAACCTCCGCCGAGAACACAAATGTTGTGGCGAGGCTTGCTGCATTGAGCGGCGAGCTTGGTCAAGCCAAACAGGATTATTCGGCGTTGTTGTCGCGCAAACGTGTTTTAGAAGACGTCCAGCGCGACGCCTTTACCCATGCAGTACGTAAGCTGCTTGACGACGCGCAAAACAACGAGCGCATCAAAAACGCCGTTGTCGGTGTAATCGGACAAGTAATAACCGTTAAGGACGGTTTTGAAGCTGCTGTTGATATGGCGCTCGGTAATGCCGTCAATAATATAGTAACCAGGGACGAGGACGATGCAAAGCTGCTTGTCGAGCATTTAAAGGCCAACAAGTACGGTAGGGCGACCTTCCTTCCTATAACGAGCTTTAAGCCGCGCACTATCGACAAGGCATTGATGCCGTTGCTCAATAGACACGGTTGTTTCGGCGTTGCAACTAATGCGCTCGACTACGACCCGATTTTCGATTCCGTTATAAGTGGTTTGCTCGGTAGCACGGTTATTGTCGATAATATGGATACTGCCGTAGCGCTTGCACGTGACAGTAAGTACGGATTCCGTATTGTCACGCTTGACGGCGATATTGTCACACCGCAGGGCGCAATCACGGGCGGTAGTAAAAAATCGGACGCATCCAACGTGTTCTCACATGAGCGCACGCTGAAAGACCTTATCGGGCAAATTGATGCGCTTAAAGCGCGCATAGACGCTTTGCAGGGTGAACGCGATACGCTTACAGCGAAAAACGAATCGCTTATCAAGCATGTGCGTGAGCTTTCCGAAGATATTCACGATTACGATCTTGCTGAAGCCGCCAAGACGGCGCAAAGCAATGCGCTGCGCGACGAGTTGGAAATGCTGACGGAAAGCTTGACGGCTGATAAAAACACGCTCGAACAGTTTGTTGCGAGGTTAGCTGAAACCAATGCCGACCTCGACGCCGTGGAGCAAAATCAAGACGATATGAGCGTGGACGAGCGTAGCGAGGAAAATGCGCGCAAAAATAAGGAGTTGGAGACGTTACGCGCCGAGCGCGATATGCTTCGCGATGGAGTGGCTGCCAAAGATTTGCAAATTGTTACGTTGCAAAAAGACGTGGAGGCATTGCAAAACGAAATAGCACGGTTAAAAAGTGAGGCGATATCCACCACGTCGCGCTTGGAAATAAATAACAACGTAATCAACCGCAACAACCAAACCGTGCGAGAGTGCGACGAAAAAATCAAGGAACTATCCGTAAGCAATACGGACGGCAACGACAAGCGCAGGCAGGAAATACAAGCCAAGCTCGATGCGCTGTTACAACATAAATCCGACCTTAACGTCCAGTCGGCTGAAAGCGACAAAGCGCGTTTGGAAATTACCGATAGAATATCTCAGTTTACAGAGCAAAAGCACGAGCAGGAAATTTTGCTTGCTCAGGTAGACGTCAATATGGAAAATATGCAAGCCGCCATATATGAGAATTACGAGCTTGCGTATGAAGGATGTTTGGAATATAAGGAAGAGAATTACGACGCGGCAAACGGCGAGATAGAGATTGCCAAGCTTCGCCGCCGCATAGTAAACCTCGGTAGCATTAACGAAAACGCTATTGAGGAAGCGCAAGAGCTGTCGCAAAAGGTTGGCAAGCTATCCGAACAACGCGACGATATGATGAAAAGCCTTGCCGACGAGGAACGCGTTATCAAGGAAATGTCCGCAAACATGATGCGCGACTTCGATAATTGCTTTGAGCAAATCCGCGAAAACTTCAAAAATTATTTCCGCGAGCTATTCGGTGGCGGCAATGCCGATTTGCAGCTTACTGAAAACGAGGATCCGTTGCTTCGCGGTGTGGAAATCATCGCGCAGCCGCCGTCCAAAAATCTTCAATCTATATCGCTGTTTTCGGGTGGCGAGAAAACACTTACCGCAATAGCAATAATGTTCGCTATAATGAAACTTCGTCCTATGCCGTTCTGCATGCTGGACGAAATAGAGGCGGCGCTCGACGACGCGAACGTCGGCAGGGTTGCCGCTATGATCAAGCGCTTTTCGGCAGATACGCAGTTTATCGTTATCACGCACAGAAAGCCGACTATGGAAGAAGCTGACTGCTTATACGGCGTTACTATGGAAGAAGAAGGCGTGTCCACAATTGTTTCTGTACGACTGGGTGACGCGCTCAAAAATGCGGTATCTGTTC
>CAMWXP010000074.1 GCA_947178255.1 uncultured Clostridia bacterium
CCGTCCTCGTATTCCATAATCGGCACTTCGATTATTTTGTTTAAGTATTTATCGTCGGCGGACAGCACTTCCAAGCTCTCGCCCGTCTTGAACCTATTGCGCATTTCCACCACCGCGCCGTCCTTTTGGTCGCGCATTACTATGCCGCAAAACTCGTAGTACTTTTGCGGGTTTTCGTCATGCACGGGCTGACCGTAATAGAAGCCTGTATTGAATCCGCGATTGGGCGCCTTTGCCGTTTCCTTTACGTACGCGTCTATCGGTTTTCCGCTTAAACTAGCGTCCAACGCTTTACGATAGGCGTTTGTTATGCATGCCACGTAGTATTCGGATTTTACTCTACCCTCTATCTTAAACGATGTAACGCCCGCGTCGTACACTTCCTTTAAGTGCTCTATCATGTTCAGGTCGTTTCCGCCGAATATATATGTGCCGTCGTCTTCCACAAACTCCAAAGCTTCGTTGCTGCATTCGGGCTTGAACAGCATTCTGCACGCCTGATTGCATTCGCCGCGGTTTGCCGACCGTCCCGTCAAATAGTTTGACAGCAAGCACCGCCCGGAATACGACACGCACATTGCGCCATGCACAAACGCTTCCAATTCTACGCTGTCCGGCAATGCGTCGCGTATCATTCGTATTTGGGTCAGATTCAATTCACGCGCAAGCACTATTCGCTTAACGCCCATATCGGCGTACATACGCGCCGCTCTGCTATTTGTCACATTCGCTTGCGTTGACACGTGCACAGGCACGTTGGGGTGCTTTTTAAGCAAGTGGTTTATAAGCCCCAAATCGGACACTATAAGCCCGTCTACATGCAAGCTTTTTAAATAGTCCACATATTCGTCCACGCCGTCGAAGTCGCTGTCGTTGGGAAAAATATTGAGGGTTACGTAAAACTTTTTGCGCCTGCTGTGAGTGGCAAGCGACGCGGCCTTTAAATCATCGTAATCGAAGTTTTTGCACGCGGCGCGCATACCCAGCGATTTGCCCGCCAAGTATACCGCGTCTGCACAGTATTCGAGCGCGACGTCCAGTCTTTTCATATCGCCCGCAGGGGCTAACAATTCGGGTTTTATCATACTAACAATCTATAACCATAGGTAAAATCATCGGGCTGCGGCGGGTCTGCTTGAATATATAGTTTTTCAGTTCTTTGCGTATAGTGTTGTTGAGCGTGTTCCTGTCGCACTCCCTCAAATCCAAGCCCGAAAGCAAGCGCGCCACACATTCGCGGCAAGCGTCGAAAAAGTCGTCGCCGCCGTCCTTGTCGTACGCAAACCCGCGCGAAGTTATATCGATAGCCGACACTGTGCCCGAAAGCTCGTCAATGCAAATAACGGCTATAAGCAGTCCGTCCTCTGCCAAATGCTTTCTGTCGCGCAGTACCGAGCTGTCGGTATCGCCAACGCCAAGTCCGTCTACCAAAAGACTGCCCGCCGCGACCTGCTCGCCTATCTTGAACGTTTTATGCGACACGTACACGCAGTCGCCAATATCGGTGATTATTATGTGCGACGGCATTTCGCCCATTGCAACGGCAAGCTCGGCGTGCTTTTGCAAGTGCCTATGCTCGCCATGCACGGGAATAAAGTATTGCGGCTTTAACAGTGCGTGCATAAGCGACAGCTCGTCACGGCAAGCGTGGCCGGAAACGTGAAGCTCAGCCAAGCTCTCATAGATAACGCGCGCGCCGTGGCGGTAAATATTGTTTATAACCGAATAGACCATGCGCTCATTGCCCGGTATGGGATGCGCGGAAAGTATTACGGTGTCGTTATAGCCAAGCTTGACTTTGGAGAACTCGTCCGACGCCATTCTTGTGAGCGCGCTCATAGGCTCGCCCTGGCTGCCTGTCGTGAGTATTACCAAGTCCTTGTCGTCTACGTTTTTTACCTTTTCTATATCGATAATCTGCGAGCGGTCCATTTTAAGCTCGCCTATACGCGCCGCACATTCGGCAACGTTTATCATAGACCGACCGCTAAACGCCACCTTGCGCCCAAACTCTGCCGCCAAGTCTATTATTTGCTGCAAGCGGTGTATATTGGACGCGAAAGTCGCTATTATCAAGCGCCTATCCTTGTTCTCGTTGAATATATTGCGCATTGATCTGCCAACCGTCGCTTCGCTCATAGACGATCCGGGACGCTCGACGTTGGTGCTTTCGCAAAGTAGCAACAGCACGCCCTGCCTGCCTATCTCCGCAATGCGTTGAAGGTCTATCATGTTTCCGTCTATCGGCGTAAAGTCCACCTTGAAGTCGCCGGTGTGGAAAACGGTGCCGACGGGCGTCGATATAGACAGTGCACACGATCCGGCTATCGAGTGCGAAACCTTGACAAACTCGACCTTAAACGCGCGGCCGAGCGCAATGGTATTGCCCGGTTGAACTACATTGAGCTTGGCGTTATCAATGCGCATTTCTCTGAGCTTATTCTCTATAAGCGCAAGCGTCAGTCTTGTGCCGAATACCGGAACGTTACATTCCTTTAAGAAGTACGGAACCGAACCGATATGGTCTTCATGGCCATGCGTGATAACGATGCCGCGAATCTTGTCCTTATTCAGCATTAAGTACGCGGGGTCCGGTATAATCAAGTCCACACCCGGTGTATCAGACGTGGGAAAAGTAGAACCGCAATCAATGATGATAATATCCTCACCGAATTCAAGTGCGGTCATGTTCTTGCCGATTTCGCCTACTCCGCCCAAAAAGATAACTTTGAGCATAGGCTCGACGAATTTTTTTTGTTGCAAAATATTGCCTCCGTTATCAGTCCATTTATGGCTAACTGCATAAATGCGACATTTTTTCATTTATTTAATCTATAAGTAATTATATTTACTCGCACAAAAAAGACAATGCTCGTTTGTTGTCGAAATATTACCGAAATATTAAAATGCGTTATGCGATATCTCTCGCGTCTTTTTAATTATAATCCTTTTTTAATTAAAACACAAGTCTTTTAGCGCACTTCTTTTAAAAAAAGAAGTGCACAAGAAAACTTTTAGTGTCGTGTATTTGCTGATTTATTCGTTTTTTGCTACACCCAACTACTTATATGTCGTTAAAAATTACTCGACGCCACTATCACAATTTTATCTAATACTTAAATAGCATAACACAAAGCCACTCTCAATAATTTGAGAGTGGCTTTAAGTCGGTTGTTACATTACATATCGGAGTCTGTGGGAACGCCGTTGTCGCCGCTCGGCGCGCCGGGGTTGAGTCCGATTGCTCCGGGATTAGGCGCCTCTCCGCCAGCACCGAGCATAAGCCCGGAATCATTCTGGAAGTTCATAGTAGGCGGCAAATATCCGTACGATTGATAAGGCATAGCTCCCATGCTTCCCGCACCCAAACGCATCATTTGCTCTTCCAATTCCATTTCGGAAATAAGTATGGCTTCCAGCTCCTCGCGTTTGCGTTTGCGACGTTTAAGCAACAAGATGATGAGGATGATAAGCGCAATCAGGGCCAAAATACCTATGCCTATGCCCCACCAAATAATCGGGTATTCCTCGTAGCTGATCATTATCTTATCCCAGAACGAAGGCTCCGGTCTATCGATATTTTTGACTTTGAAGGTAACCTTGGTGGTTTCGCCGGTAAGATCCATAACGCCGACAGTAAGGTCACATTCGCCACGACAGTTGAACGTAACATAAAGCTGCGTGCCGTCATCGCTTACTCGCACCGAGCAAATTGTGGGAGCCGATACGGAAATGGTCTTGCTGTCGAAAGTGAGCTTATCGCCATTGGCAATGTCCGGATCGCTAAACAGCATGTTGGGCGTGAGCATTACGGTGCCGTTGTTGTCCAAACCGTAGTCGCCCGTGCCGGTCATAAACAAGTAGCCCTCGTCGCCATGGTTTTTAAAGTCATCCAAAAGCTTGGGTTCGCTATTCTTGCCGATGGTCGCGTTAAACGACATATTGACCGATTTAACGTTTGGATCGTCAAGTGCGTTCTTGTTCTTGAAGGTTACGTTGAACTTGATCAAATCGGCAACCTTGTCACTTACAAATACCCAGTCGTCGCCGTCCTTGCGTATAACTACGCCCGAAGCGGTCAAGTCGGTAATCACATAGTCGGCGCCGGGGTTGAATTCGCCCGGTTGTTCGGTTGCATGATCCTTAATGCCGAAGGTGTCCTTAACGTTTTGGAACAACATTGTAGGATCGACCTTGGTAGGAAGGCTGCGAATTGCCGTTATGTCGTTAAGAGGCTTTTCGGCAATGTTGTAGCCGATTACGAATTTTACTCTAAACTCCGCAACGCCATAGGACGCGGTTTCGTTGCCCTCTATGATATCGGCAACCATGACGCTTACCAATTGTTCGCCGTAATAACCCTTTTTAGGTATAAACGAACATGTGGTGGCGGTATCCGATATAGCTATGTCAACAAGATCGCCCTCACTATCGGTATCAAGCTCGCAGTGCAAATTCCTCGGTTCGGCATTGTCGCTGTATACAGCCGATACGCCGACGATTTTGAGCTTGTCGTTATTAAGGTCGGTTACATAATCGTTGATGTCGATTACAATAGGGTCGCCGTCCTTGGTTGACGATCCGGTAACTACAAACGGCTTGTTATCTACGTCTTTCAACATAGGCGGCGCGTTGAGGATATGGATCTTAACAGTAACCGTAAAGCCGTTTTCAGTCTTGGCAGGATCGCCGCTTCGGTCTATAATGCGCATTGTCGCCGTTGCGTCGTCTATTTCGCGATTGGCGGTGTGCGCTTCTATGCTGAATCCGACAAAGTGGAACTGATCTTCGGGCATTACGTCGTTGCCGAATATAGGAGTAATCGTGGCGACATTGCCGGATTGCTTGTTAGATGTTACGCTAAGCGTTTTTCCGTACATGAGATAGGTTTCCGAAGTGGCGCTATCCCTGCCAACCAAACGCATCGAATCGGTGTCGGTACGCATTCTCTTGTAGTCGGGGTCGGTAATCCACGTTTTTGCTTCATCCCTATCGACAAAGTAGAACGGAGCCAAAGTCTTGCCGGGAACCAAATACGCGTCGATAATGTACGAACGGACTTGGCTGTCGTCTACGGAAAGCTGATAGTATCCGTTTTTGGGATCGGGCGTAACCTCGGTTATCTTGGAACGATCGATGTCGATGTTGGAGTTTTGAATCGTTATTTCCACTTGCACCGATGCAGACTTACCACCGCGGTCCTTGCCGTAGATGATTACGGGCAACGATACCTCGTCAAGATAATTGCCGTTTGCGTCTTTTTGGTCGATACGCCTATTGATAGTTATTTTTACGGAGTACGCCGGTATACCGTTGGCTTCCGCTCCGGTGTTGTTGACAGCAATGCTAATCGCCTGCGGTTTATCCACTGCATCCACACCGCGCCAATCAAGTTGCTGCTCGGTAGCAGCCTGCATCGCCTTGGCGTAGTCGGGCGTAAGTACCTTGTCGGACACAAATCCGTCGTACACTACGTAGTCGTTAATGTCGGAATCGGTAAACAACGAGCCAAACGGATCTTCTGCATCGTACAGCTTGAATATTGCACTGTCGCCCACCTTGCCGCTGAATTGCAACACACCGATATCGTCTTGCTCTTTATCGACTGCAATAGGTGCGGAATCCTGGACGTTGACGTAGAATATGTCGCCGCAAACGGTATCCACGTCGGCAGGCAACACTGCACGCGATTCGCTTATGTACTTTTTAACCTGTACGTAGAGCGGAATATCGACGCCGTGGTTTGCCGAAATGGGTTTGAAGTGCAACGATACGCCGTCGTCGCCCACATCGAACATGAAGTAGCGTTGAAGGAAAAGCAACAGCGAACGATTGACGTTGGTCATAGATACGCCGTCGGAATAGAACCCGCCGATAAGGAAGTTGTTAAGTCCGATTTGCTTTTCGTTAAGGAAAGCGTTGTCGCGCAAAACGGTATCCGATTTGAGTGCAAGCACTTTTTTGTTGACAACCGACGCATTGAGGTTGAACAGCGTGGAAATGTTGTCGAGCGAAACGGCCTCGAATTCGCTTTCGCTGTCGCCCACATTGGTCATAAATGCGTAAATGCGCAGCTCGTAATTAAGGTTGACCGTGTTTTTGACAACGTCGGGATCGTTGATCGGCTTTGCGCTTGTAGCGATTTGGTCGACGGAAGCCGGCATGTCGGGATAAGTAAGGAACTGGAATGTGCTTTGCACGTCCTTGATTTTGGCGAGCTCTTCCTCGTCCGTAGGCAAACCGACGCTTGTGCCGCTGTAATCGTCAAACGACTTGACGTATACAGAAGCAATCGAGCCACGCTGGAACTGCTCTTGGCGAATAGCAGTATTTGTCATTTGCGCGTCGTTGGTTATAGATGAGTACAGTGTGCAAATGCGTATTTCTACCGGGATCGCGTTTTCGTACACATTATTACCGCTGTCGCGCACGTAGAACTTGAGCACGTCCATGTCGCTTGTGTTGTTATACGTTTTGCACTCTATCGTGAACCATCTGTAATCATTGGAAATCTCTACGGTAAAGTTGTCGTTGGTATATGTGTTGCCCTGCTTTATCATAGCCGAGCCGTTTAGCGATACCACGTTGTACGGGGTTTCGTCCGCGCCTCTCTCCTCGTTGTACATTGCAAGCACGTCGCCGCTGTCGGGATCGTAAGCTATCTC
>CAMWXP010000075.1 GCA_947178255.1 uncultured Clostridia bacterium
ACTTTATTTTCAGACTGCGTGAGTTCGAGCAGATGGAAATGGAGTTTTTCTGCAAGCCGGACACCGACCTCGAATGGTTCGACTACTGGAAAAACTATTGCTTCGAGTTCCTGCAAAAGCTGGGTATCAAAAAGGAAAACCTGCGCATACGCGACCACGACAAAGCCGAGCTTAGCTTCTATTCCAAAGCGACGAGCGACTTCGAATACTTGTTCCCGTTCGGCTGGGGCGAGCTGTGGGGCATAGCCGACCGCACCGATTACGACCTTAAAAAACACGCCGAGTATTCGGGCGAGAAGCTGGAATACACCGACCCCGTCACCAACGAAACATATGTGCCGTACGTTATAGAGCCGTCGCTAGGTACGGGCAGGGCAATGCTTGCCGTACTTTGCGACGCATACGACGAGGAACAGCTGGAAAAGGAAACGCGCACCGTTATGCGCTTTGCGCCCGCTATCGCGCCGTACAAGGCTGCGGTGCTGCCGCTTCAAAAAGCGTTGTCCGAGCGCGCCGACAATCTTTACCGCGGACTACGCAAAAAGGGAATAGCCTGCACGTACGACCTGCCCGGGTCGATAGGCAAGCGCTACCGCCGTCAGGACGAAATAGGCACGCCGTTCTGCATTACGGTGGACTTCGACACCGAGCCGACAGGCACCGTAACCGTTCGCGACCGCGACAGCATGAGTCAAATCCGTATGGACGAGAGCAAGGTCGCCGACTACATCCTCGACGCTTGCAAAATGGACTAATTTAACATAAAGTATATTAAAAATCCACCGTCGCGATCGGACGGTGGGTTTTTAACTTATGTACAGTATTTTTACGCGGCAATGGTATACCTATCTTGCCGCAGTGCTTTGTCGGATTAGCAGCAGCATTTATCTTTGCCGCCGCAGCAGCACATAAGAATGTAGAATAACAGTAAATCGTTGCAGTCGCAGCCCTTTTTGCAGCCGCAGTCACAGCCGCAGTTGTTGCCGCCGCAGCAGCTGCAAAGCAACAAGAGCCAAAGTATATCGCAGCATCCGCCACCGTTGAACATTTTGCGTTCCTCCTTCCATAGATTTGTTTGCCGTAGTCGCTCCTCGCGTCCGCGGTTACGCGAGGGCGGTACGGTTTTTCTTTTGTGCGATAAGCGCCTATCTAATTTCAGTGTATGGAATTTTCGGCGTTGTGTGCAAAAAACTTTCAAATATTGTTTGCGTATTTTTTGTCGCTGTGCTACACTATGAGCGGTAGTTTATACTACCTAAATATGACTGTGGGCTACTCGCGCATAGGCGAGGGTTCAACAGGAGGAATCAAATGAAAATAAGCACGCGTTCCATTACGCTTGCGGCAACGCTTGCCGCGTTGTGCGCAGTTACCGGACTTTTGCCGTTCGTGTTCTTTCTGCCGGTAATGGTGGCGGCTACTACGCTTACCGTCGGCATGACTGCTTTTGTCGGGCTGGCGTTCGGGTGCATAAGCTTTGCGTATTGCTTTATCGCGCCCACGCCGTCGTTCGCCGCGCTCGGGTTTATGCAAGCGCCGTACATTGCTATCTTTCCGCGCATACTCGCAGCGCTCGGCGCTTTCGGCGCGTACAAGCTGATAGAGCATTTATGTAAGCCCAAAAAGAAGGTGGGGCAAATCGCGGCGGTGTCGATATCTGCGGCGATAGGGAGCCTGCTCAATACCGCGCTTGTCGTTACGATGTTCGTGCTGATACTTCCCAATCTTTCGCTGGGCGGCGTGACAATGCTTGTTGCCGCGCCCGAAATGCTGATTAGCGGCGCGATAGAATGTGTTTGCATGGCGGCGATAGTTCCGCCCATAAGCGTTACGCTCAACCGCGTGGTGCTACGCGGCAAGGACAAGCATGCTATCAAAAATACGTTAATCGAAAACAACGGACAACAAAACGGTAATATATAATGGTTATAGTATTCGACATAGGAAACACCAACATTAAAATGGGCGTGTTCGACGGCGACGAGCTGTTGCATACGTTGCGTATGGCGTCGGCAAACAAGACGGGCGACGAGTACTGGCTACTCATCAAGGACATGCTCGCCGTTAAGGATATTTCGCCGCGCGACGTCGAGGGCGTCATTATAAGCTCGGTCAATCCCAATCTTAACTACACCTTCGAGCATATGGTCAAGACCTACTTCGGCATCAAGCCGCTCACGGTCGGCGCCGGGTTAAAGTGCGGGCTGGACATCAAGTACGACAATCCCAAAGAGCTGGGCGCCGATAGGGTGGCCGGGTGCGTGGGCGCGTACAAGCTGTACGGCGCGCCGTGCATAGTTATAGACTGCGGCACGGCAACCACGTTCAACGTGATATCGGCAAAGGGCGAGCTTTTGGGCGGCGCGATTTCGTTCGGACTGAAAGCGGCGTCCGAGTCGTTGTCCGACGCGGCGGCGCGGCTTCCCAAGGTTGAGCTATCCGTGCCCAAAAGCGCGATAGGCAGAACCACCATAACCAATATGCAGTCGGGCATAATCTTCGGTTATTCCGGCATGATAGAATCGATGGTGGCGCGGCTCAAAAAGGAGAGCGGGCTCGCCGACGCCAAGGTCATAGCCACCGGCGGCATATCCGATATAGTGAACAAGTGCGTGTCCGTAATAGACGTTGTGGACAGAACGCTTACCCTTAGAGGACTGAATATAATTTATCAGTTAAATAAGAAATAAGCTGGGAAAACATTGCCGAATCGAGCGGGCGTTCACCGTTGAGCGCCCGCCAGTTCATATTATAGGCAAAAGGGGAATGCGTATCTTACATAATTTTTTCCTGCCTTTCTCATAATATAGGAAACGGCGGCCCGTCCGCGCCCCAAAATACCTTACAACAAAATTAAATCTTTTTTGATTTGGTATTAAAAATGTTTGACAAATACTGCTCGTAATTGTATAATTGAACAGTATATGTGTACAAAAGCATATTAGGAGATTATCGACTAAATGAAAAAACTCGGACTAATCAAAAGAATCGGATTGACTGCCACGACGCTGTTTGTATGTCTGGCAATGCTGATCACTTGCTTTACTTTTGTCGCGCCTCGTGCCGCTCGTGCCGAAGGCGATGAACAGTTGGACACGCCGCATACGTCTGATATGGTAAACGTTGCCACAGGCGCAAAGGTAAAGAACACCTGCAACTACGGCGATGAATTTACCGTTCCCGAAGGCGCAACCGTTACCGCACCCAACGGCGACGAAGTTACCGCTACGGGTGACAAGGTTACGGCTACGCAGCTTGGCGTATACAAGGTCAGCTATACCGAAGAGGGCATTTCGTACAACTTCAAGGTAAGCGTAAGCCTTGCGGAAGACTACTTCCTGTACATTGCGTACAACGGTGCGGATATCCCCACGTATGTGGAAAAGGGCACGCAGTTCACGCTTCCCGAAGCTTCCGTCAAATACTACGACGAAAACAACATTCTCAGAGATTATCCCGACAAGGATTACACAATCGAAATCGCGGACTCTAAGAATCATACCTACGGCGAAGACAAAACCTTCAAGGCCGAAGACGACGGCAAAGTGTTCATCACTTATACCGCTACGCTCGGCAAAGATGGCGGCACCAAGCGCCTTACCAAAACGTTCACCGTTAACGTTCAGTCCAAGGTTAACAAGAGCGGCAATCCGTCGCTCGCCGTGTCCGGCATGACGCAAACCGCGTCGGTCAACCGTCCTGTCACGCTTCCTGTGGCTAAGGTTTCCGACAAGAGCGACGACAACGTTAAAGTTGTTATCGAGGTTCTCGACCCCGACAACAATGTTGTAAACAACGTCAAGGTCAACGACGACGGCTACGCTTATGAAACCATAGCGGACGATCCCGTACAGTTCGACAACGACAAAACGATGACCTTCTACCCGACCAAAACGGGCGATTACAAGGTACGTTACACCGCTTATAACGATTTCTACGACGAGGCCAATCCGTCGGCAGGCGGCAAGTCCGGCACCAACGAGGGTATAATCAAGGTTGCCGACCACGTTGCTCCCGTGTTCAAAAACACCGACAAGTACGAATACCTTATCCCCGAAAAATGGGGCATGGACGTTAAGGACCAAGCCGGCAAATCGGTAGATATGCAGGGCAAAGTTAAGTTCCTCATTCCCGAGCTTGTGGACAACAAGTGCCATATGCCTAAGGATGCGGACGACAAGGACGACCTTATTTCCCTGTACTTCCGTATAACCGATTCGGAAAACTCCAAGACAGTTCTTTCCATCACCAATATTTTGTCGACCGGCGACGACGGCAAGTTCACCAAAAACGACGTGTACACCGAAGACGCTACGTTCAACAACGACGACAAAGCTTTTGTGTTCGACTTCTCCAAGTACGCTAAGAAAAATTCCAAGGGTGAAGCAGTCAAGTCCAAGGCGGGCACTTATACGGTATTGTTCCGCGCCCGCGACAAGGACAACAACACTTCGTCCAAAACGTATACCATCACGCTTACCGACACCTACGAGGACAAGAACATCCCCAACACGGCGGAAGTAACCGCTCCCGATTACATTTCGGCCGCTGACGAAACGTTCACCGTTCCGTACCCCGTGTACGCTGACAAGGAAGACACCAGACTTCTTGTCGATTACAGACTGTATACCGCAGAAGACAAATCCATCCCTGTCAAGGGTGGCGAAGTCGCGTCCCTTACGGCAAAGCCCGGCTACCTTGTAATCAACGAAGGCAAGGACGACGAGGCCGAGCTTGAACTGGGCGACAACCTTTACTACTATATCGGCGTCACCGACAAAGCGGGCAACTTCCGCAGCAACGCCGTGGCTGACGACAAGAGCTATATCGACGTAACCGCTAGTCCTGAGGACTACACCAAGATTGCCGCTGTCACCAAAATTATCAAGGAAGCCGAAACGGAAGAAAAGTTCGAGTTTGACGGCACCAAGATTAAGTTTGTCAACGCCGCCAAGGACAGCACCGATACTACTCCTATCAAAGTGGGAGACACGGTAAACGCAGGTTCGTTTGTTATTACCGCTGCCAACAAGGATATGCGCAACTACACAGGCTTCGAAGTAGCTGTGTACGATCCGGAAGGCAACCACGTAGACGTTACGCTTGAAACGCTGTCCGACGTAAAGGACGACGTAGCCAAGATTTACGTGCAAAACATCATCTTCACCGCTACGAGTGCAGCTAAGGCAGCCGAAGGCGAGGAAGAAGAAACCGCATATACTATGACCATTCGCGTGTTCGACGTAAACGGAAACAACGACGTGTACGGCTATAAGTTCACGGGCGTAAATCCGTCGACGCACGGCAACAACCAAACCTCGGCTATCGCTAACGTCGATACCAAGGGCGAAGTCAACGTCAAGTACAATCTTAAAAACTCGGTCATCAAGCATATCAGCGAGCAAGGCGATTTCCGCGTAGTTCGCAAGATAACGGGCGGCATATTCAGCCTTATGGGCAATGAGTTCACCGCTAAGACCGCTCAGTCCTACCGCGTTTGGGACGGCTATATCAACACCGATAACATCAATCGTGAAGCAGGTAGCTTCAACTATGATGACGTTACTCAGGTTGATATTCCTTACAGCGTACAAGTAATAGACGACGCTACGCCTGTAATCGAGCTGCAAGGCACAATGCCCAGCTACAAGGCTAAGTACGATCCCGAAAATGGCGAATACTCCGAAACCAACGGTCTTGTCAAGCTTCCCACAGCAGTTGCTTATACTCAATACGGCATGGGCACAGTTACCATCGACGTTAAAGATCCCGACGGTCAGCCTGTCACTTTGGACGAAAACAATCAGTTCAAAGCCGACAAAGACGGCGCTTACAAAGTAACGTTTACTGCAGTCTACGAAAACGGCAACCAAGAGGAGCTTACCGAAACGATTAATGTCGGCGACGTATTTGCTCCCAAGTTCACCGTCAGCGGCGGCACGTCCACCGCTTCGGCTAAGAAGGAAGGCGACACCTTCACGTTCAAGAACATTGAACTTGCCGAGGGCGAAAGCACGGACGGCGTAACGATTACAAAACAAATTTACGATCCTTCGCACGAGCTTATTTCGGGCAGCACCGTTGACGGCACCTACACCAGCTATGCCACAAAGGGCAACAACGGCTCGGAAATCAAGCTTAACAAGGTAGGCGAGTACACCATCGTTTACACGGCTAAGGACGCTGTCGGCAACGACTACAAGATTACCGAAACGCTTACCGTTACCAGCCAGGGTTCCAGCACTCCCACCACTTGGACTACGCTCTCTACCGTACTCATCATAGTGGCAATAGTGTTGCTTGCGGGCGTTATCATCTACGTTGTGCGCTTCCGCAAAGTAAAGAAATAAAAATCAAAGTATAAGCGACGATTAAGTCGCTTATATTTATTCGGGGAACAAATTTACAGACCCGCACAAACACAGATAAAACAGCAATAATTTTGTTCTCTCGAATGAGTATTTACAAAGCATCTTGCAGCATTTGACTGCTAACGACGGAATACAATAGATATATTCGGTTGTATTCCGTCGTTCAATATAATTGAGATGCGCAAAACAAAAGAATAATCGATTATTTTTATAGATTAATATTACTGCTTAATATTATTTAC
>CAMWXP010000076.1 GCA_947178255.1 uncultured Clostridia bacterium
GGTTAGGGTTAAAGATTTCAAACTTACCATTTTTAAACATACTTAACTGTTCTAAATTGGGATTCTTTAAATCCAATTTAATTTTGTCTTTATTCCAAATTGTATGTAAATGTAAAACTCCTGGATATTCGGGGATAAACATTAATGACATGTAAAGAGACGGATTTTCTTTTAAATAACCTAATGATTTGTTCATCGTATCATAATCAAAAATATCATTATAAATCATATCGGAACAAAGCCCTGTTTGGGTAACATGGTTATTTAAAATTCTATATAAATTCTCTTCATTGATAAAAGTTTTCGATAAATCAAAACAATCATTAATGATTAAATCGTACTTAATTGTATTGTTTTGTAAAAAATTTAAAGCATCGTTTTCGATATATATGAACCTATTATCGTCTATTATCGGTTTAGCGTGTTCATAATGTCGTTCCATTAATCCTAACACTTCTTTGTCATGATCACATAAAACTAATTTTTTAATTCCGTTATATTTAAGCACTTCCCGTGCCGCAAATAGGGAACCTCCACCTAAAATTAGAACGGTTTCTATATTTGGCTTAATGGCAAAAGGGAGATGCACAAGTGGCTCATGATAAAAGCATTCATATTTTTCTATGTGCATAATTTCATTATCAATAATTAAGACTTTACCTAATTTATTGTGCTTATACAGTAATATATGATGGAAAGCGCTAGTTTTATCTTCAATTAAATCTAAATCGTCTAAAAATAAAGATACTGATTCTTTTTCGTGAAAATTCATATTTACTCCGAATAATCCTAAGTTATTGTAGAGAAATTTTAGTTTTGAACGAGAGCGGGGATGTATATCAGAAATGATTTGCCTCGAATCGCATTAACGTGGATTGTGTGTGGTGAGATTATAGTGAGGGGGATTAAGAATATGCGTTGTACGCGAAATGAGCGTAAAAAATTTTTATATTAATCTCCGACATATGGAACGTTTGATTATTATAGTTAAATTGCTATCCGGAAAGCAAAAAAATTTATTAAGGAGAAATAATCAAATGTTTAATCCAGCACAAGAAATGTCGAGCATCGCCTTCGATAAAATCATCGGCGGCGCGCTAGACGCTGTTGTCAATGCGCAAAACAATTCGTCCATGACGACAGTAAACTTCATTAAAAGCGTCGGCTTCCAAAACGACGAAAACGGCAATATAGTAAAACCCGTTTACGTCGATTTTAAGTATCCCAAGGAAGTCGCGCCTTATAGGCCCGAAACGCCAGAAGCATACTTCTTTAAGGTCAAAGCCAAGGGCGTCGGCTATGACGAGGAAGAGCTTAACAGCGGCGCATTCGAAGTACCCGGCACTAAAAACGTCGTCTTGAATTTCACCGTAGACACAAACGGCTCAATCACCGCGGTTAAGGTAGTAAAGGGCGCCAATGAGCTTTCGGCGAACAGCACGCTCAAATTAAATACCAAAAAAGGCAGCGACGCCGAAATCATTATCGACAAGCGTGAAAAGATTGCGGCTGTACCGGCAGTGTACCAAGATATGACGTTGCAGGTGCCTTTGCTTACGATCGTGCCCATTCCGTTTATTCGCGTTGCGTCCACGGATATCGAGCTCAACGTCAAGATCAACTCCATCAACACTTCGTCCGAGTCGTCCGACACAGACGTCAGCAGTAGCGTTGACGCCGGTGCTTCCTACAACGGGTGGTTCGCAAAGGGACACGTCAATATCAACGCGTCGGTTTCGCACCAGAAAAAGTCCTCGTCGACGGAAGAAGTGAAAAAGGAGTATTCGCTCAATATCAAAATTCACGCCGTTCAGGACGACGTGCCAGTAGGCATGGGAAGAATCCTCGATATTCTCGAAGAAGCTATCGTGCCGAAGGTTGCGGCTACGGCACCGGCGCCTCAAGCGCAACCGGCTACTAAGGAATAGAGGAGAGCAGTAAACTATGGTTGAGCTATCTACGTTTATAGGTCAAATAATTTCCGACGTAGCCACTGCGCGTACAAATGCAGACTCGTATGCGGCAAGCACCAGCGAGCTATACCACGCCGATCCGTTTGTCAAAAACATGCCTATACCGCATTACATAATCGAAAGCGCCGAGGTCGACGTGCCCGTTATGGTTGTCGGCATAACCAAGAGTTCGGACGAGTTTGAAGGACAGAAAGAAAAGCTGTTCAATGTGATAAACACAAAGCTTCCCATTTTGCTTGTTCGGAATTTTAAGTATTCCTACGTTAAAAGCAGGGAAGCGGAAAAGGCAAAAGAGGCTGAGGAAAATCGCTCGCGCGAAAAAATGCGTATTGAAACTAAAAACGGCGAGGAAAAGAAAAAGAGCATTCAGTCGGGTTACACCGCCGATTTTACAGACGAGCAGTTAGAAGAATTCGTGTCTTCGGCGAAGCAAATCACCGAAAAAATGATAGTAAATATCAGAAACTATCTCGATACGTATAACTACGACCTTGTAAAAATACTCGAGCTGTCCGACGAGTTTATACGCTGTTTGGAAAGAGAGATAAAGCGCGATGTTGCTACGTATAAAAAAGAATCTTGCCCGTATGCCGATAGCGCGGCCATAGTTTCCGCTGCAAAGTACATCGGAAACATGATGTTCTTCGAGTTCAAAAATATCATGCGTTCCAATGCCTCCGTCCAAGTTGACGTCAATACCGTTCAGATGAACGAGTATGCCACTAAGGATTGCCTGATGCATATAAAGCTAAAGGTAAAGGAGCAGGATTTGTCGCTCATAGTTGAGGAGGGCGAGAACGGACGTGAAAAGCGTTATCTCTCGCTATCGTAAATGCTCAATTACGCAGTGTACTTACAACTAAATACAATGCTCGGCGAAATATCCAAGCTGACTCCGCTGTTGAAAAACGCGGTCGGCGGATATGCGCGGTCGGCGGAAACGCTTTTGTGTGCTTTTCAAAATATCGTTGACGAACAGCGGTTGACACTTTCGTCCGATATTGCGGTAGAGCTGCAAAAATTGATTTCGTTTGACGGAAAAGAGCAGGCGCGTCGCAGCCCGCGGAAGGAACGCGATATGTTCGCCGTGGGCTGCATAGAACGCGTCGTGCAAAAGGTTAAATTGTTTCTCGAAAAATACGATAAAGTTTTTGCGGAATGCGCCGACGCGTGCAGACAGCTCGCGGCGCAAATTGTAGCCGTCAACGGCGATCTTCCGCAAGGTGTGAACGCGGTCGATACGATGCTGTCTATTGCTCGCAGAACGGACGCGTTAAAGCCGTATTACGCTCAGCTTGTCGGTGCTGTTGGCGTATTCAATTTAAGGGCGATATTCGATTCCGTCCTTCCTCAAATATTAAATTCGTAAAAGGAGATAAAAAATGGATTATTTAAAGGAGCTTGGTAGTATAGTGAAACACGAAGACGGTAAGCTTGAAAGCCAAACCGATCAAGATATTAGAAATGTGTTCGCTGAAGAAACGTTGTTTGGCAAAAATGAAACTATATGTGATGACATGATATTGGGCTGGAACACCATCGGCATTTTTCAGGAATTCGACGGTAGACTCTATCTTAAGAAATTATTTAAAGAAGATAATCGCGTGCTAAAATTCGAAGAAACGACTTACTTTCAAGTGACAACCAGAGCGGTTGCTACCTGTACATTTGTACATATCGCGATAGGTAATGAGCATATTATTGCACATTTGGATAGGAGCGACCTTGCAGATGATAAGGTGTTTTCAGGGTCTAAGGAGTTAGATAAATGGGGTTTGCTTAAAATCAAGGAATATATTGGAAATAGGGAAAATGAAGCCATAGGATTTTGCAGTCACGTTTACGGAGATATAGAGAATAAATTTTCAGAAGAATTAAAACAAATATGCAAAAAAGGCTACACGGAATTACTTCGGCATAGCGGGGATATCTCTTCTTGGGAGAATCTGAACGAAGTAGAGCTTTGCGAGATTAGTTTGCACAATTTATACGGCCATATGGAAATTGGATTGGGTGTAGAAAACGGACGACTGCAATTGTTTGGCGATATTACAGATTTAAAGTCTGAAGGCGACAAAAAATCCGTGCGGTCGTGGCGTTTTATAAGTCAAGACAAACTTATGCAAATTAAAGGCTACGAAATCAAATAGCAAGAAACAGCACACCGTTTTGCATTTTTCAATTTCACGCCGTTAGAAAAATACGGCGTGATTTTTTTTAATATAATACGTATGGCACTTTTATTTTGTAAGCTGATAAAAAAGGATTGGAGATATGAGCCGAAAATACGATAGACAAATAAATTTGCTTAATTATTTATTGCATAGCGGAAGAACTACTATATTAAATTTGTCGAATGAGTTGGGTGTATGCATACATACGGTTAAACGAGATATAGCCGATCTTCAATACCATTTCCCAATTTTTACGTATTCAGGAAGGGGCGGAGGAGTAGAATTAAATGCATGTTTTAGTTTTAATAGTTATCTTCTTACATATGAAAACGTCATGTTGATAAAGCAAGCGCTTGAACTTCTTGCCGAAACCGATGATATTGGTGCTTCGGCAGCACGTTCTTTGCTATATAAAATATTTCATATAAAATATGCGTGATTGGGCTTTTATGTTCTAATTGTAATTTTAAAAAAGTGATACATGGAGGTTGCTTATTATGAATAAAACTAGAAAAATTTGTTTATTAGGAATATTAATCGCGTTGGTAATAGTCCTAAGCAGTTATTGTCAAATCCCTTTTGGCAGCTTTATTCGACTTGATTTAGGATATGCAGTAGTAACAGTTGCAGCACTATATATGGGTGGAATATATGGTGCGGTAGTTGCTTTTATTGCTAGAATCATCAATGATTTTATTTTTTCTGGGTCAATTAGTATTTGGTGGGCTATCGGCTCAGCATTTTATGGGTTATTTATCGGCATTTCTTACAAATTATTGTTGCGTATAAAATCAAAAATAGTAATTAATGTATTGTTTGCGATTAGTACGGTGGTAATATCTTTCATTTCATTTGTTGGTATTGTTCCGCTTATCGCACATTTCTTTGGTATAAGTTATTTGTTTATGGTTGGTATTGGTATTATAGCCGCAATAATGGATGCAATCGTCGCCTTGGTAATCGGATATCCTTCATACTTGGCTATAAAAAAGATTAAAACAAAAAGAAATAGATAAGAGCTATGACAGGTAATAGATTGTTTTATAGCATAAAAACGGAGAAGCGGTAAGACGCCCTGTTGTTAATTCGTATTATTGATGATATGACTTTCGAAGAAATTGCAAGATGACTGAACATGATGTCGGTTCTTTATATAAGCGGTTTTACAGAAATGATAAACAAATCTTAGATAACTTGTTGGAATTGGAAAAATAATCTTGTGGCATTCTGTATAGCTAAATAGATGTGATACATGAATAAAACAAACAGGATAAAAGCAATCGCATTATTACTGCTGTGCCTGCCGTTTTGCGGCGGCTGGATGAGCGCCCAATAATCAAGCTGATGAAATATACGTCGCGGTGAGCTTGTAAGCACATATGTTTCTTCCGAAACGATTTGTATGTGTCAAGAGAGGTTGTCGAGAATATTTCTGCCGCCAACAATACGCCTCGGTATAGTGCCGTTAGCGGGATGGATAACGGGTACGGAGCGGTTGCCGGCGCAATTATTGTCGGGTTTTATGACAAATATTATGGAAACCTAATACCTGATTGGAACTCATATTACTTAACCGGTAGATATAAAATTCACAACCGAACATATGTACAGAACCTTCTTTTTGCTTTGTACAATCGCATGCAAACAAACGTCGTAGCGCTAGGCGTATCTCAAAGTGAATTAAAAAACTGATTACAAAGCTACGTAGTTAATCACGACTACAATCTGCAATATATTTCGCTTGGGGCTGGAAATAACTTTAATTACAGCGTATTATGAAAAGAGTTATACTGAATTTGCAATAGGAGAGTACCGCGAAACTAACGATCTTAACTTTTTGTATTTTGATTGGTATGAAATAGGTGAAGAATGCATTATCAGTTGCTATCTAAATTGGATAACGAGGTGTTATGCTTAGAAGAACAGGTATTCTTATTGCAATCGGATGAAGTAGTACGATTTTCCATAACTAAATCAAATGTGTATTTGATTGAGTTTGCTACAACCATAACTAACAGCAATAGAGAATATATTATTGAAAATCATACGGTAAACTGGGATATAAATGATTCGCTAGCGACCTGTGTATTCGAAGATAACGGGTACAGATATTTTATACAAATTGAGCAAGGGCAAGACGAAAACGGACTGTTTGAACTTGTCGTCGAGCTTTTAGAAACAAAATAAAACAATTTTGCACAAAAGGAAAAATATTCGACGTTTTTCTTGTAGATATAAATAGAGTCTTTATACTTGTTTTTTTAATTGCATGCGCTGACGTTAATGGTGTGGTGAATAATGA
>CAMWXP010000077.1 GCA_947178255.1 uncultured Clostridia bacterium
GCCAACCGCGTACAAAAATCCAAAAAAGCGCAAAAAGTCTATTGACGAGGGCACGTCCATAACGCCGCTTACGCCGACCTTCCGTCGCGAGGATTTGGAACGGTTGCAGCGCGAGCATGAGCAGATTATGCGCGAGGGCGAGGAGGACGACGAGCCCGACGATACGCCCGCCGATCAAGCCGACGAGCAGTCGCAAGACGATAACGACGAGAAATAAAGTAATTTGATTAAAAAGTTCAACACAAACGGCGCGATTGCGCTATATAAACGCGAGTTTGCCGATTGCTTGGAAAGCGGCGATTACGAGGGTGCAATCGATCAACTTCTCAAATTTTCGGAAGCAAAAAGCAACCCGGATTTTCATTCGGCAATGGGTGTGCTGTATTTTTTGATGACTCAGGACAGCGAGGATAGGGAATTACTTCCGCTTGCCTTTCGCGAGTTTATGATGCATCTTATTACGCATCCCGACAGTCGCAATACATACCGCAATTTGCTTGCCGTGGCTATACTTCGTCATGACCCCAATTCCATTGCCGAGGTGAGCGAGTTTATATCGCGGCGCGGCTATGACGTAAAGTATATTGCCGCCGAGCTGTCCGAATATGGACTTGATATATTCAACGACGACAGTATGTATATTGACTTGGACGGTATGTTTGTGCCGGCAGAATACGGTGAGATAGCCGACGACGCTTTTATCGGCATAGACGAGGATGGTGAACAGATAGCGCAGCCCGCTAATACCGCCGAGCAAAAGCCGCCTATACAGTCCAAGGTAATCAGGTTCAAGGGCGGTAACTTCGGCGAAAAAGCGGATAAGGACGCTTCGCCCGACGGCAAGATTATTCGCCTTAAAAACGACGAGCCGCTCGAGGAAATTATCAGCCCGAGCGAAATGTTTGATATGATGATGCAGCTTGTACGCGGCGAGGAAGAACATAACGACGCGAGTGATGACGATAACGACTTTTTGTCCGCGACCGACGACCGTCCTTCCTACCTTTCGGCAAAGATATCGCTTCGTAATGCGCAAAGCTGTTGCGTAAAAGGCGAATACGAAAAGGCGCTTCAAGCATTGGACGAAATAGACCGCAGTACGGGCAGGTTGTACTATTGCGCGGAATGTGTACGGTCTAATATAATGGTGGATATGAATAGATACGACGAGGCGCAATCGGCGTTAGACCGCGCTTTTGCGGTAGTGCCCAACGGTGCGCTTGCGGGTACGCTTCAATGCTCGCTGTACGAGATAACGGGTGAGTGTGAAAAAATTCCCGACGCGCTCAAACGCATAGATGTAGCCGATTACGTCGATTCCGACCACGTGTACAAGGCGCTTAGGTTCGCCGTAAAGTATTGCACTAAGGATGACGCGATAAACCTTATCGAGGATTATATTGACGAGTTCAATTCGTTCGATTTGCGCTCGGTGTACGCGCAAATGCTGTACAATTCGGGCGATAGGGATGCTGCTGTAAAAGAGCTTAAAACATTATCTCGCATACAGTATGACGATTTTAACGCGCAGTATTACTATCTTATGGCTAAGGCGGGTGTGGACCAAATGCCGCTTGAGGATGAAACACCGCAAAATGTATTGGGCATGCTTGTGGACAATATGATTGCGCTTGTTCATTCGGACTTGTTTACGGCAAGCAACGAGATAATAGAGAGCGAGGCGTTTACGTACGGATTGGAAGTGTTTTTGACGCTTGAATTCCGCCACACGCGCAGCATAGTAAAGGTGATGTTCCAAACGCTAAATATACTTGCAAACGACAGACGGCTGGAAACGCAAATGCGCAACGCGCTTGTGTCGCCGTACGTGGAGGAGCTTGTAAAGGCGGTTATACTCGGCAAGCTGCTGGGCGCGGCAAAAGGCAAGACCGACTTTTTGGCAGAACTGTCTTTTTGTCCGATATCGGGCGAAACGGTGCCAAAAGCGGGCGAGGATTGTAACGAGGGGTATTACACCGCGTACGCATTGACGCTTATGTGCTGCCGCAAGGCGTTGCCGTTTTTGCTTGAATACTATCAAAAAATACGGCAGCTTGTGTGGGGTGCAGGGTTCTGTGACCGCGACGTGGCAAACTTTTTGTGGCGCACGGTAAAAGCCAAATTCAATTACAACAACAAAGATATTGACGAGCGCGTGCATTTTGCGCTGGGCTACGAAACAAAAGCTCAGGCCAATGCGGCGTACAAAATGCTGGCGGCGGTTTTACCCAAGCCGTAACAAATTAAACAAAATATCCGTAAAGGTGGTTACTATGGAAAACAACGAAAAATACTTTATCGACTTCGATAAGCTTTTTGAAAACTATGCCGACAAGTATTACAACGCGCACGAGGCCGAATATGATTCGCCCGACGATTTCGCTCGCGACCTCGATAAGATTTATCACGAGTGGGCGACCTCGCCGCAGGACGTAATAGGCGGCATATCGCCGAGCGAGTTTTTCAATCGCATTCCCACCGAAGATTTGATAGATATATTAAAGGGTTCGTGCGTAGGCGACAACAACCCCAACTCGCTGCTGTTCGACAGAATAGCGACCGAGCCGGAGCTGTTGGACGACCTTATCGAGCTTGCTACGACAGCTACTGACGAAAAGCTTTTGCTTGTGTTACTCAGCCTTATTAACGAATTGGGCGGCGCTAGCGACGAGTTTTATATGGACATGGTGGAGCGCGATATCGACGCGTGCGTAAAGGAAGAATGTATAGAGGCGCTGTGTGACCGCGCAGACAGCGTTAAAGAAGAATTGCTTAAACGCGTTCAAAACACCGACGAAATAGGCAAGCTGGAAATGTACGCCGAGCCACTCACGTTCTGCGACGCAGGCGACGACAGAATACTCGAACTGCTTCGCACGCTTTTGGCGTCCGATCCCAATATCGCATACGTCGCGGCGCTCATAGGCAGGTACGGCGACGACCGCGCATGTGCCGATCTTTACAAGCTGTTGGACGATTGCGACTACGCCCAGTTTTTGGAAATACGCAACGCCATAGAAACGCTTGGCGGCACGGTGGATAATCATTACCGCGACTTTTCAGACGATCCGCTGTATCAAGCGATTAAGGGTAAAAAATAACTATAAATCACTACATTAAAAAGTGCTGTCATGTAAAAACGACGGCGCTTTTATTTTATAATTCCGAATTCATAATTCCGAATTCCGAATTATAAAATAAAGTATGTTCAAGTCGTTTTTGCGTTCTATATCGGTATCGATGCTAATAGTGGGCACGGTTATCGGCGCGGGGTTCGCGTCGGGCAGGGAAGTAGTAACCTTTTTCGGCGCGGTGCCTAACGTGTTTATCGCGCTCATTGCGGGCGCTATGGTATTCGGATGCTCGGTGCTGTTTTTGTTTGTCGGGCGGCGGGTGCAAAAGACGGACATGGGCGAGGTCAACGGCGCGGTGTTCGGCAAGGTGCGCCCGATAGCCGACGTGTTTATGCTGTTCAATTCTGTTACGGTGCTTGGCGCAATGCTTGCAGCTACCGACAGTCTTGCCGCCGAGTTTATCAATATCCGCCCGCTCACTTCGATAATCTTGGGACTGCTGTGCGCGTGGATAGCGGTAAAGGGCTTGCAAGGCGTAATCAAAGCGAACGCCGTGCTCGTGCCGATAATGATAGTGTTTTTGTGCGCGTGCACATTGTCGGCAATAGACTTTCCGCTAAAAGCGCAGGGCGGAAGCATCAACGCGTACAGCATAATTTTGTACGTGGCAATGAATATGATACTGGGCGGCGGGGTACTCACTACCGTACATAAGCTTTCCCCGCGCGAAATACTTTTATCGTCGGCGATAGCCGCGCTGATAATTGCAGGACTGTTGGTGTGCATAATGGGCGCGTTGCAATCGTGCGCGGCGGCGCACGCCGATATGCCGATGCTGCTGATTGCGCTAAAAAGCGGCAGGGTAATGTATATGATAAGTTTGCCGGTGATAGCCGCTTCGATATTCACGACAATGCTGTCGGCGTTCAAATCAGTGTACGACTATATTCATGGCTTTGTAAAGAATAAACTAATATCCGCCGGCATAGTGCTTGTCGGCGGACTTGCCGTGGGCGCGCTCGGCTTTACTTCGGTGGTGAACATGCTGTACCCGATAACCGGCGCGATAGGAATGCTGTATATAGCGTGCAACGGCTGGTTCCTTATCCGCACGCGCGTAAAAACCAAAGTAAAAAAGAAAGCTCGTCGAATCAAAACCAAAGTGTGTAAATCGACTTAAATACGAACGGCACTTGATATTAAACAAGTGCCGTTTCTTTTGCTTGAAAAATATTATGAGCCATGGTATAATTATACTAAGCCACTGTGAGAGTGTTTTGTAATCGGGAGAAAAACGATGTTCCGAAAGATGAGAAGATTTAAACAGGAATTGGATAGGCAAGAAATCGAACGCATTTTGCTAACGAATACGGCGGGTGTTTTATCGGTTATAGATGAGGACGGTTATCCGTACGCCGTGCCGTTAAGCTACGTTTACTCGGACGGAAAGATTTACTTTCACAGCGCAAAGGTCGGGCACAAAATCGACGCGATAAAAAATTGTGATAAAGCAACGTTTTGTATTATAGACAAAGACGAAGTACAGCCCGAAAAATACACTACGTTTTACAAAAGCGTTATAGCCTTCGGTACCGTCAAAATAATTGAAAATCAAGAGGAAACGCTGTCTGCTATTAAAGAATTAGGCGAAAAGTATTACCCGCGTCACGATACCGAATTGCAGCATGAAATTGACAAAAGCAAAGACGCATTTGTAATAATCAGATTAGATATAAATCATATTACTGGCAAACAAGCAAGAGAGTTATGTCAATAGTCACATAGATGCGAACGTCTAAAAAATAACCATGGTATATCATAACAAGTGAGGTGAGATATGTTCAACGAAGTACATAAAAATTTCGGGTTCGGCTGTATGCGTTTGCCGATGAAAGGCGACAACGTAGATTATGCCGAGTTCAACAAAATGATTGACGCGTTTATCGACAGCGGCTTTAATTATTTCGATACCGCGCATGGGTACTTGCAGGGCAAAAGCGAAACGGCGTTGCGCGACTGCCTTGTTAGGCGTTACCCGCGCGACAAGTACATACTTACAAACAAGCTGACGCAACCGTATTTCAATACAGAAGCGGACGTGCGCCCGTTCTTTGAAAGACAGTTAAAGATTTGCGGCGTCGATTACTTCGATTTCTATCTTATGCACGCGCAGAGCAAGGAAATTTTTTCACATTTCAAAAAGTGCCGCGCTTACGAACAGGCTCTTGAATTTAAGGCGGAAGGTAAGATAAAACACTTCGGTATTTCATTCCACGACACTGCGGAAGTGTTGGATCAAATACTTACCGAGTATCCGCAAGTCGAAATCGTGCAAATTCAGCTCAATTACGTTGACTACGACGATCCCGCCGTGCAGTCGCGCAAGTGCCTAGAAGTTTGCAACAAGCACAACAAGCCCGTCATTGTAATGGAACCGGTTAAGGGTGGCAACCTAGTAAATCTGCCAGAAACTGCGAAAAAGTATTTTACCGAGCTCGGCAGTGCAAGCACGGCAAGCTATGCTATACGCTTTGCGGCAGGCTGTAAAGGCGTATTTATGGTATTGTCGGGAATGAGCGATATGGCTCAAATGCAAGACAATTTGTCCTACATGAAGGACTTTAAACCGCTTGACGAAAAGGAAATGCAAGCCGTTCAAAACGTGTGTGCCGTGTTCAAAAGTATGAACTTGATTGCTTGTACCGCTTGTCGCTACTGCATTGACGGTTGCCCCAAAAAGATTTCCATTCCCGATTTGTTTGCGTGTATGAATACAATAAACATTTACCACGACTGGAATACGAATTATTATTACGATGAAGTGCATACAAAGAACAAAGGCAGGGCGTCCGATTGCATAAAGTGCGGCAAATGCGAAAAAGCCTGCCCGCAGCATTTGCCTATACGCGATTTGTTAAAGAACGTTGCAAATGAGTTTGAAAAGTAAGGGATAAAAATGACGGATTTACAAATCGCAAAAAACAATCTTTCGGGGCATACCATTTGTTTGTGTAAAGGCGGCGAATGCTTGTACAGCCAAAGCAGGGGAATTGCGCCGATGATGAACTTTATCGCAGGTGGTGTAGACCTATCGGGATATTCGGTTGCCGACGTCGTTGTCGGCAAGGCGGCGGCGCTGCTGTTTGTCAAGTGCGG
>CAMWXP010000078.1 GCA_947178255.1 uncultured Clostridia bacterium
ATTATTTACTGCGGATAAAAATATCGGATTATTATTACGGAGTTATAATGGAGAATGTAAGATACAATATTTCTCCGTGCTCGTTTGACGAGGTTAAGGAGTTTATACGCAAAATAGACACCAAAACCTATACGCCAAACGGCGCGGTTAGCGCTACCGAAAGATCGCATTACGATAGGTATTCCTATCTTGTGGGCGAAAATAAAGTAGCTGTGGTTTACGACACATCGGCAAACATACTGTCCATAACGGGTAGGAGCGATTTGGCACAGGGGCTACTGGACTTGTACGCGCCCGTCGGTAAATCGGTCAAACGCTCGACAGTTCCGGCGCAGGGCAGTCAGCCTATGCCTAAGACGCTGGTAAGGGAAGTAAGCGACAGCACAACCAGATCCAAGCTGTTTGTTTCGCCGGACAGCATACGGCGCCGCAAGGAGTTTACGCCTGTCCCTACGCTGTTTGTTTCTTCCAAGGGCGCTGAAATTTCTACCGACGAAATTTATCCGCCGCAAACGATTAAGAAAAGGCCGCCTATGCAAGATAAATCGGTTGCGTACGACGGTGACGTTATATATCCGCCGCAAACCGCAAAAAAACGCGTATTGCCGTCGTACGGCGAAACACGGTTGGAGCAAGGTACGCCGTTTAACGGTACGCGCGTGCAAGCAATGCCGCAATCGGTACGTACGTACGAGTATACGCCAAGCACCGTTCGCGCTGAAAAGCGTGAGGATAATGGCGCTTCCAATCGCGTCGGAATGTCAATATCGGTAGGGCATCGCTCGCGTACTGATTCGCCCAAAATCTCATTCGGTTCGGAAGACAGCGACAAGGACGACGGCGCGGTGTTCAAAATCAACACACGGCCGCAACAGCCGCAGGTGCAAATAGAGCAGGCGCAAGCGCCCGAAAAACGCAAACGCGGACGTCCGCCCAAAAACAGCACGGAACCCGTACCGCAGGCGCAGCCGACGGAAAAGCGCAAGCGCGGTAGGCCGCCCAAGGCAAAAAAGGACGAGCCCACGGCGGACATAGTGCTGCTGCCCGAATATAAAAACGGTTATTCGGTTAAGAACTTTCCGCTCGACGCGCTTGACGGCGCGCTAAATAGGTTAAAGTCGTACGGCAAGACGGTGACGACGGGCGAAACGGAGTTTGGCGGCACGGTGCAAGAGGTAAAGAATTTCACCGTATCGGACGCGCAAGGACAAAAGGTGCTGCTTAGGTACGCAACCAAGCGTATGACCATTCAGCTTCAAGGCAAGCGCAGCAACTTGTTCGGTGAGGTCATGTCGCAGATTGGCAATTACAGCGACTATTCGTCGGCGCTCGAAAACTACGTGGAAGAATCGGGTGACGGCAAAAAGGTTTCGGACTTGCAAAACAAGCTGAAAAAGCGGTTGCCAACGGCGTATAGATTGTTGTCAGAGCAATCGCGCATAGACTTTTCGTTCGGCATACACGACTTTTCGCAAAGCGCGTTACACTTGTCCGACTACTCGGTGCTGTTGGTGCCGGCGTTTAGGGGTTTGGAGCGGTTTGTATTCGACCTGCAATGCGCCAAGGACATCAAGGTCAAGATGATAGGTCAGGCGTTCGACAAGGACGACAGCGGCAAGTATATTCTTAAAAGCGGGTACACCCAGCGCATAAACAGCGTGGTTTACGCCGAAGTGTTGGTGGCGTTATATTCCGAATACTTTGCCCAGCGCAACTTTTTTGCGCACTCGGACAACACGGACAGCAATACGTCGCGGTCTATCCCCGAGCGCGCGACGGCGCAAAGGATATTCGAGCATTTGTTGGACGTTGTGGAATACAACGCGAAAAAGCTGATAGAAATCGGTTTTCCGAATAAGCAGTAATTAGATTAAGCATATAGGAGGACAAGCGTTAAGCTTACAGATTATGTCTAAATATATTTTTGTTACCGGCGGAGTGGTGTCGGGCTTAGGCAAGGGAATAACGGCGGCGAGCATAGCAATGCTCATCAAGGCGCAGGGCTATTCGGTCGATATTATCAAGTTCGATCCGTACTTCAACGTGGACTCGCTGTATTTAAGTCCGTACCAGCATGGCGAGGTGTTTGTCACCGACGACGGCGGCGAGGGCGATTTGGTGCTCGGTCACTACGAGCGGTTTTTGGACCAAAACCTTACCGAAAACAGCAATATCACCAGCGGCAAGATTTATTCCGCAGTAATACGCAAGGAGCGCGAGGGCGCATACGACGGCGAGTCCGTGCAGGTCGTGCCGCACATTACCGATGAGATTAAGCGCACGCTGTACACGCTTAACCGTCCAGAAACGGACGTTGTGGTGTGCGAGATAGGCGGCGTGGTAGGCGATATAGAAAACCATCCGTACTTGGAAGCCATACGTCAATGCCGCGGCGAATTGGGCAAGGGCAACGCTGTGTATATTCACATTACATACGTGCCTATTATAGAAATGAGCGGCGAGCATAAAACCAAGCCGACGCAAAACTCGGTAAAGGAATTGCAAAACATAGGCATTCAGCCCGACATTATCGTGTGCCGTAGCGACTTGCCGCTTGACGACGGCGCAAAGAAAAAGATTTCTCAGTTTTGCAACGTGGACAAGAGTGGCATAATAGAAAGCGTTACCACCGACAATATTTACCAAGTACCGCTAAAACTGCACGAGCAGGGATTTGAGGGCGTTGCGCTACGCAAGCTGAAATTGGATGAGCGCGAGCCGCAACTCGAAGCATGGACCGATATGTGCAACAAGGCGCAGGAAGTCAGGAAAGCGGAAAGCCGCATCAAGGTAGCTGTGGTAGGAAAGTACGTCGAAAAAGCTACGGCATACCAGTCCATAACCGACGCCATTACCACGGCAGGACTGCTTAGGGACGAAGCGGTGGATATTACGCTCGTTTACAGTGCGGACGTGCAGAACAATCCGAACGTTCTTGACGGTTACGACGGAATAGTGATAGCTCCCGGGTTCGGCGTGCGCGGGTTTGACGGCAAGATAGCCGCGGCAAAGTACGCGCGCGAAAACGATATTCCTTGCCTTATGATAGGACTGGGCGCGCAGGCGGGTATAATAGAGTTTGCTAGGAATGTTTGCTCGATGACGGGCGCCGATTCGCAGGAGTTTACGCCTGATACGCCGTACAGCGTGGTGGCGAGCGTAGAACCGCCCATGCTCAAAAAAGGTACTTTCCCCACAACGATAACCCCGGGTACGTATTTGAGCAAGATATACGGCGCGCCGATGGCAGCCGAGCGTCACCGCCACAGGTTTGATTTTTCAAGCACGCATGAACAGCTTTTCCTAAGAAACGGATTAATCTTTTCGGCGCACTCGCCGACGGGCGTTCCCGAAGCGTTCGAGATACCTACGAACAAGTTTTATATCGGCGCGATTTTTCACCCCGAATATAAATCGAGACTGCTCAACACGCACCCGCTGTTCGCCGAGTTTATCAAGGTAATCAGCTTGCAAAACGATTAATCGGTAGGGGTAGAACGGTGGACAAATCAGTAGTTTTGATAGTTCCGATAATCGCGCTTGTCGTTTTCCGAATTTTGTGTGCAAAGGCTAATTATTATTGCAATGCAAAAGTGCAGCAAAGAAGCCTTTTACAAAATAAGCCAACCAAGTTTTACGACATGAAGCTTGCAAGGTATTTTGTGATTTCGGTATTATGCGAGCACAGCACGGTTGCGCGTAGGGTGCTTTGGTGTGCGGTTGCGTCTATCGCGGACTTTATCGCAATCTTGGCAACGACGCTTGTTTATATTTATCTAGATATAAACTTGTACCTTATAATATCGTGTAGCCTTGGTGTCGTACTTATAGTAGTGCTGTTGGTTTTTGCCAATTTCAATGATACGGCAATCTGGACGAGATGGGGAACACCCAAAAATTAGAAATAAACCAAAGCGCACTGTCCGTAAAGGCAGTGCGTTTTTTGTGTGCTTAAATTATTCTATTTCCAAATCGGGATTTTCAAAAATCGGGTCGTCAAAAAACTGTGCCGTAGTCATATCCAAGCCGCGAATTATTTGCATAACGGTTTTGAGATTAACTCCGTTGTTCCTTTCGCTCATAAGAGTTTTCATAGTATTGTGCGGCATAGCAATATTCTTTTCCAAACGGTACTGCGACATATTCTTTTCCCGTAAAATATTGCTTATTCGCAGTGCAACTGCCGTGCTTAATTTCATGTATGCCTCTATGGTTGTTTTTACAACTATATTTTACCAAACATAATTTTAAACATAAGGACGTATTTACAACCCTAAACGCTTTTAAAATTTAATAATATATGTTATACTATGGCTGTAAATACAACCATAGTAGGAGATAATTGTGAAAACTGCTTTCATAGGACATAGAAAAATTTTCGCTGACAATCTTGACAAGCGGCTTATTGAAGCTATAAAAATCGAAATTGGAAACGGGTGTAACTCGTTTATAATGGGAACGCATGGACAATTTGATACGCTTGCACTTCGCGCTTGCAGACAGTTGCGAAAGGAGTATGAGAACTTGGATATCGAAGTAGCATTGACAAGCTTGCATGCAATAAATAAAGATAGCGAATATGGTGATGCGCCGTACTCCGATGTAAAAACAGTTATGTACGATATTGATGATGTGCATTTTAAGCGACAGATTAGCATGAGCAATAGACATATGATTGACGAATGTGATACTCTAATATGCTATGTAGAAGAAAAATATTATATGGGCGGAGCAAAAAGAGCTTTGCGTTACGCAGAAGAAAAGGGATTGAAAATAGTAAATCTATGGCAAGATGAAGATAATCCTTTTTACGGAATGACGCAAAGTGAAATAATTGCTTATATAAGAAGCTCTTGGAATAAAATATAAAGAAACGATAAAAGCGCACCGCATGTAATGGCAGTGCGCTTTTTTGTGATGTTTATCAAAAGTAACGGATTTGACATCAAAAGTAACGGGGTAGAATATTGCAAAAACATATGTGTTGTGATAAAATGTACGTAACAACCGATTGAGGTGAGTTTATGCAATTAGGCGAAAAACTGAAAAAACTACGCACCGACAACGGCATTTCGCAATCGGAATTAGCCGCCGTTTTGTACGTAAGCCGCAGCGCCGTTGCCAAGTGGGAAAACGGCTTGGGCGTGCCTTGCCGGCAGTCGCTCGAAAAAATTGCCGAATACTTTTCGGTAAGCAAGGATTATTTTTATGCGGACGGCGTAGAGGATAACGTGGCTGAAGAGGTTGCCGCTAAAATATCGAGTAACACAATGCCGCAAGCGGCGCGGGTTTGCTCGTTTGTTGCTTCGGTCCTGTTGTTTGTATATGCCGCGGTCATTTCCGCTTTTCTCGTATCGCAAGACCACTTTGACGGCGGCTTTGCTGTTTTGACGGAAGGAATGACAATGGCGTTGATTATCGTCGGCATTGTTATGACTGTTGCACAATTTAAAAGAGGGCAAAGTCTCAGTGCGCGGTTTTTGTCCTACGGCATAGGCGTAGGTGTGGGCGTATTGTTCTCTTGCTATTTTGCCGAGTCATATCTCGGCTTTGTCAAGTACGGAAGCTTTTGCTTGGGCGCGCCCGTTGTGCTGATCGCGGTAAACGAGCTTATGCAGTTTATCGTAAGGCGTATATATAACGTTGGCAATGATTGCGACGAAGTAGACAATCGCACACGGCGCAAACTGTACGTATGCTTGGCGATTGCAACGGCTATGTTCGGATTGTGTTTGTATCCGCTTATAATACATACCGTAGAGTTCTATTACAATATAGGTATTTTGATTTTTTCGGCAGGACTGTTTTTGTCTGTTGTTATCGCGCTGTTGGTCGCAATAACAAATAAGCGCCACACCAAAAACGTTTTGGCATACAGCTTTGGTGTGCTTATGTTTTGCGGAATGCTGCTTATAATGCCAAGCGTTTTGGACATAACAAACGACGGCATAGTCAGAGGACAAAATTTTTACGAATACTTGGCGTACGAAATCACCGCAATGATAGAGTGCGGCATGATTTTGGTACTTGCGCTGCGACACTATTGCTCCGACTTCTTCCGCGCCGCATTGCTGCGTATGTCGCATGCAACCGCAAATAATTGAACGCACAAAAAAGCACCGTAGAATTACCGTAGTTCTCATAGGGAATTTTACCACAGGAACAGAATAGAAGTATAGCGCACTATACCTTGCAAGCAAGGC
>CAMWXP010000079.1 GCA_947178255.1 uncultured Clostridia bacterium
GATTGCTTGCGTTCTTTGAGCGGTTTTTCGGCATAGGGTAAAACAAGACTATTTGTAACAACACAACTTAATAATCACTGAAAGGAAGTCGGAACTAACTGACTTCCTTTTTCGTGCGCCGAAGATTAAAGTTTAATGAAAATTTCGGCTGAGTGGTTGTATTTTTCATTATAAGTGTCCTTGGTTAAGTGAAGGGGGTATGAAAAATTCTTTGAAGAAAATTGAGCGCAGACCGTCAACTTTTCCGAAAAAGTGTGCTTGGAATAGTAGAGGGACAATTACTTTTATAAAAACTTTTATCCCTGCGTCTATATTTTTGCCTATAAGTGTGCTTGGTTAAGTGAAGGAAATTTTACGTTAGACCCCGAACTTTTTAAGATAAGTGTGCTTGGATATATAGAGGGACTTAAAAAATTTTTTCTTAGACCGTGTACTTTTTGAAAAAAGTGTCCTTGGATATATGGAGGGGTATAAAAATTCTTTTGAGAAATATCTATTCAGACCGCCACGTTTTGGAGATAAGTGTGCTTGGTTAAGTAGAGAGTATTTTTAAGGAGGTGGTGCTTATGCGCTATTAACAAGACTTGCAAGCGGTCTATAAATGCTTGCGCCAAATAAACAAACGGAGGTATAAATTGCAAATAAAATCAATGAGGAAAACGGTAATCGCAAGAGAGGCAAACTGCACCATAAACCATAGGGAAAACAAGCAGGTAAAGCAAAGTACACCATTCTGTACTTTGGAACTTTTCGCAGAGCGAAAACGAACAAGTGGGAAACCCACTTTTCGAGGAGGATTAAATGAATAGAAACGATATATTAAGCGGTAACACAAGACAGTATATTTCGATTACGAATTGCGATATGGTCGAAATAATCGAGAAACTGTTGCCGTACTACAAGAGCTTTAATCGGCTTGTAAATGATGCGCTACAATATGGATTGCCGATGTTGTTGGAGAGTAAACAGGATAACACCGTGCGGTTGGAAGAAGAACAACGACCACAGGCAATAGAAGTAAAAACCGTACCCGATGAGCGCATAGCCGAGATGGTGAAACTGCTACAAGAGATAGTGATGAATACAACGATAAGCAAGTCAATAGTGTGTTCGCTGTTTAACGCCAAGAGCGCAGAATTAAAAGGTAGATCGTTGCCGGTAGAAAAGTTCGATAACGGTGCGATGCGAGATACGCCGACTTGCCTTACAAAATACGAAGTGGATATGCTGAACGCGATGGACGACGATTAGCTCAAACCAAAGACGTATTAACATCATAAAACGCTTGACTCTGCCGAACTTTACAAGTATAATATATACAATCGTATATATACGACTAATGCATTTCACTGAGGTATGGTTATGGAAAACAATAGAAAGGTAAAGGACAAGCGTTACGAGGACAAGCATAAAGCCGAGAGAAAGGCCAAGTGTATGGTATGGGGAACGAGTGTACCGAGAGAGAAAGCCGAAGAGATAAATGAGTTTTTGAAAAGATACGGCTTCACAAAGGTACAGCTAATAGAAGAAGGGTATAGAGCATTGCAAGAACAATGTTTACAAAAGCACGAGTAGCTTTTGAAGTATCCGTGGCGTCTGAAAAAGACGTAGTGACGGAGTAAAATATTGACGAGCAAATGTTCCCTGCGTTTGTGCAGTCAATAACGGGAGTAATTTACGGAAAAGCCAGGGAGTAAGCAAAGAATAGAGCAATATGAAATCGGTGGCACGGTATATACCGTAATTGCCGAAGAAAGTAATAATGCCAAATCAACGCCGTTAGATATTATGCGTATGCTTGTAGAGCGTAATGCGTATAAGAGTTACGGCGAAATAGGACGGACTTGCTGTTTGCAAACTAACGGAGGTAAAAAAGTATGTTAGGAATGCAAACGGTATCAACAATAAAAAATAAAGTAAACGGAGGTGATGCGGTTACCGCACTATATTGTAGGCTTAGCCGCGACGATGATTTAAGCGGCGATAGCAACAGTATCGTCAATCAAAAGCAAATACTCGGCGAATATGCCAAGCGGAACGGTTTTCATAATTGTCGGTTCTACGTGGACGACGGTTATTCGGGAACAAACTTCGAGCGTCCGGATTTTCAAAGAATGATTGCGGATATCGAGAGCGGAGAGGTTAAAACCGTAATTGTAAAGGATATGTCGAGATTCGGCAGAAATTACATAATGGTTGGTTACTACACCGAAATCTTATTCCCCAATGCCAAGATACACTTTATAGCTGTCAACGACAGTGTGGACAGCGAGTGCGAAGCCGACAATGAATTCACACCTTTTCGGAATATCATCAACGAGTGGTATGCGCGAGATACGAGCAAGAAAGTAAAAGCTGTGTTACGCGCAAAAGGTACGTCGGGCAAGCATTTAAGCGCAGTACCGCCGTATGGATATAGGAAAGATCCGAATGATAAGACGAAATGGATAATTGACGAAGAGGCGGCAAAAGTAGTGAAAGAAATTTACAGGCTGTTTTTGGAGGGGAAAGGCGTAAAAGAGATTGCGAACATTCTGACGGCAAATAACATAGATACGCCACAAACGCACAACGAAAAGCTTGGATTGCCTATTCGTAGCAGGAGTGAATGTCCGACAATATGGAATCCAACAACGGTGTATCAGATTTTGGATAAAGAAGATTATACGGGTTGCACGGTCAATTTCAAAACAAAGAAAACTTCGTATAAGTCAAAAGAGCAAATCAATGTGCCACGCGACCAATGGGTGATTTTCGAGAATACGCAAGAAGCGATTATCGACAAAGAAACGTTTGAACTTGTAAGGCGTATGCGCGATAAGTGCAGGCGTGTAAGTCCGAACAAGATAACTGTCAAGACGGCAGGGCAACCGAGAAAGCCAAAGAATATGTTTGTCGGAAAAGTGTTTTGTGCCGACTGCGGAAGTCAAATGAACATCCACCATAATTCGTACAATAAAGAGCGCAATTACTTGGTTTGTACGACGTATCGGAAAAAGAAAAAGGATGAATGTTCTTCGCATAGAATACGACTCGACGCATTGGAACAAATTGTGTTAAACGACTTGCGGAAGATAAGCGCGTATGTAGCGTGGCACGAAAACGAGTTTGTGGAGCGGTACTTGAATTGCTCGCAAAAAGAGAAGTTAAAGTTGACTGCGGCGGCGAAAGTAGAAGTGTCAAAAGCGTATGCGCGGCAAGAGGAATTGAACGCGATACTCAGAAAGCTTTATGAAGATAATGCGCTTGGACGCATAACCGACGATAGGTATGACGAGCTTGCGGCTTCGTATGAAAATGAGCGAAAGCAGTTAAAAGAGCGAGTAGCGACGCTCGAAGCGAGTATCAATTCCGTAGCTGAGGACAATGCGAATCTCGAAAGGTTTATAAGTACGTTAAAGTATTATATAAACTTGGAAGAACTCACGCCCGAAATCTTACACTCCTTTGTCGATAGGATAGAGGTGGGCGAGAAAGTGCGCAATGGCAAATCTAAAACACAAGCAGTCAAAATTATTTATAACTTTATCGGCGCAGTCGATATAACCAAGTAAAAACAAGGACACGGCAGGCGGCGTAAAAAACCGTCTGCCAAAAGTGTCCCCACGACTATCTTATGAGGATAAGGAAAGTGGGCAAAAAGCCCATTTCGAACTTTGGACAAGCGGGAAACCCGCTTTCCGTTTGGCAATAAAAAAATTTTAACAGGAGAAACAAAATTGAAAAGAAAAGAAGTAGACAAAGCAGTAGATAGGCATATCAGAATCATGGATATGGATATCATAGAACAAATCGACGAGATAATGGAAGATCCGGAATATAAAAGTTTTAGCAAAGTCATAAATGACGCATTGTTTTACGGTTTGCCGATTTTGCGTAACAAGCTGTACGGAGAGGTTACGCTTGATGACGAACAGTCCCCGCCGCCGAGACCGCAGATTAACGGTAGTAAGTTGGATGACGAGTTATTCAATACAATCGTAAAGCTGCTAAAAGAGACGGCGCTTAACGTAACAATCAACAAGTCAATATTATCGTCTATATATCACGATTTAGGACGAGTAAATAGTGTCTTACAGCTTGACAACGATCTATACGAAAAGGGTTTAATGAGCGATACGCCGGACTATCTTTACGAATACGAATTGGAAGGGTTGAAAAAATTACGCCGGTAATTCCCAAAAGTACTTGACTTACATATGAGTATCTGCTAAAATATATTAAATCGTATAGATACGACTAATATATTTTACGGAGGTAAGTATGGAAAATGTAGATAGGTCTATAAAAGACAAGCGCTACGAAGAAAAGCACAAAGCTGAAAGAAAGGCGAAGTGTATGGTATGGGGAACGAGCGTACCGAGAGAGAAAGCCGAACAGATAAATGAGTTTTTGAAAAAGTACGGCTACACAAAGGTACAGCTAATAGAGGCGGGGTACAAAGCGTTATTAGATGATGCCGCCGAACATGATTTATCCCTAGCTAAGATAGTAGACGGTTATGACGACTTTTTCGGTTTTGAGAAGGTCGATAAAAAGAAAACCGAATAACTAATTATTATAAAAGAGGAGGATACGCAATGAAGAGAGGACATAGTATTCAAAGCAATAAGGGTGATAAGTAATTACCCGAATAAGAACATTTGAAAGAACAAAACACGTTACAGGCAGACAATTCCGTTATGCTACTGCTCGAATCGCTTAAACAACAAAACGAGCTATATGAGCGAATGTTGTCGGGATTGGTTCCGCATACCCAAACAAGTAAGGTTAAAGAAAATCGTCGGAATGTGCTGAAATTCACAAAAAAGGAGATTTCAAATATGCCGACATCATTTAGAAACGTCTTTGCGGTGAACGACCTGATCGTACACTACCGTTTGAGAAAGGATGGTGTGTACGAGGCAAGATTCCACAGGCAGGGAATCGACATAGAGGTTTCGTCCAAAGACTTAACAATGCTCAAAAAGAAGTTTGTCGATAGGCTTAACGGCAAAGATGAAAGCCGCAAGTCTAAGAAGGCAGACAAGAGCAAAAAAACATTCGCGGAATATGCCGACGAGTGGCTGAACATTAAAAGAGTAACAACCAAGCAATCGACCTATAATGAATATGTTCGTATGCTTAATCACGACATACTTCCGGTCTTCGGTAAAAAACCGGTCTTGGAGATCGACAGAAGCGCATTGCAGAGCTTTCTGCTTACTTATGTGGATAACGGTACCATTCGAACGGCGGACAAACTGTTTTTGGTGCTACGCTGCATATTCGACGTAGTGGCGGACGACTACTGCATTTCGTCGCCGATGAAAAAGGTTATAGTGCCTAACTACCAGAGCAAGAAGGGTTCGGCGTTTACTTATGAGGAAGAGCAGCAGCTTATCAATTACTGCCTGTCAAACCTCAATAAAGACACGTCACACGCTCTTATGGTGCTTTTGTACACCGGACTGCGCCGAAGCGAATTAGCCTCTCTAAACGTAATTAACGGCATCTGGCTTGAATGCGACACGAGCAAGGAGCGTATGGGCAAGAATGTGGTAAAGCGCAAGATACCCTTTACGCCGATGATGAAGCGTGTGCTACCGTACCTTGACTTTGAAAAGGCGAAGAACGTAAACCTAAGTTCGTTACATACGACGATGAAGCGGGTATTTCCGCAACGCCACCTACATGAACTGCGATACACCTTTATAACGCGCTGTAAAGAGTGCGGCGTACATGGTGAAGTAGTAATGCTGTGGGATGGACATGAGGAAGATAAAACTGTTCATTCTTCGAGGATCGATAGGGGATACACGGATTTTTCAGACGAGTTTATGTTACGGGAAGCGGAGAAAGTTGACTACCAAAAGTGGGATTTTCCGATATAACATTTTGAATATAGAGTGAATATTGTCACTCCCAAATTACTCCCAAATTCACACCCAAAACTGCCAAATTCGCAAAAAGAAAACACTATATGTTGTAATCGAAGATTTTTGTGATTCTACAACATATAGTGTGTTGGCAGGGGTAGAAAGATTCGAACTTTCGGAATGACGGAGTCAGAGTCCGTTGCCTTACCGCTTGGCGATACCCCTA
>CAMWXP010000080.1 GCA_947178255.1 uncultured Clostridia bacterium
ATTAGCCCACCGGATTTTGAGTCCGGCGCGTCTGCCAATTCCACCACACCGGCAAAGCATAGTTATTTTACAACACTTATCTTTATTTGTCAAGCATTTTTTTGTAATATGCTTTGGGTTATAATTTTCGGTTGCCTTTTTTGTTTGTATGTTATATAATATATGCGACAAAATTTTTTTGGGACAAACTATGAACAAAAAGATTAAAGTAGGTATAGTAGGCGCAAACGGTTACGCGGGCGCGGAAGTGCTTAGGCTGATAGCCGAACACCCCGCCGCCGAGCTTAAAGTGGTTACAAGTCGCGCACAGCTCGGTAAAAAAGTCTCTTCGGCTTTTCCCGCGCTGCCTTGTGATTTGGAATTTTCCGACGCGTCCGACCCCGCGCTTAAAAACTGTGACGTCGTTTTTACCGCACTTCCGCAAACGGCGGGCGCTGCGCTCGTCGGCGAGCTTATGGACGCGGGCGTGCGCGTTATCGACCTGTCCGCCGACTATCGGTTCGAGGACATATCGGTATACGAACGCACGTACGGTGTTACTCATCCCCGTCCCGACCTTAACAAGCTTGCCGTATACGGACTGTGCGAGGTAAACCGCGACAAAATTAAATCTGCCCAGCTTATAGCCAATCCCGGGTGCTACGTTACCAGCGTACTGCTCCCCATGCTTGCAATCACAAAAGCCGCAAAGGTTTCCAACATTATAGCGGACAGCAAAAGCGGCGTGAGCGGCGCGGGCAGAAAAGCGGACGAAGCATACGCGTACTGCACTCTCGATGAAAACTTTAAGGCGTACGGATTATTCACCCACCGCCACGCGCCCGAAATGTCCGAAAAGCTGGGACAGAAAATACTGTTTACGCCCCACCTTCTCCCCATTAAGCGCGGCATACTTTCAACGATATACTTTGACGTAGACAATCCCGAAGCGGCTTTAAACGCTCTTAAAACGGCGTACGACGGCGAACCGTTTGTAAGCTACACCGACGTCCTACCCGAAATCGGGTTTGTTTCGCACACCAACCGTTGCATGTTCGGCGCAAGGTTCGACGGCAACCGCGGCATAGTTATATCGGTAATAGACAATCTGTTAAAGGGCGCGGCAGGCCAAGCGGTGCAGAACATGAACATAATGTTCGGACTGGACGAAACGGCAGGTTTGCCTATTTACGCACCGATTTAACTTTTTTCGCATATATATACTCGTTCAACATAAAAGAGGAAATACAATGAAAGATTCCATTAAATCGACTATCGAGCGCGCCAACATAATTTGCGAAGCGCTGCCATACATACGCAAGTACAGCGGCAAAACGTTGGTGATTAAGTACGGCGGCAACGCCATGAACGACGAGGCCATTACGACCACCATACTTCAAGACATAGCGGCATTGAAGATTGTGGGCGTAAACCCCATACTCGTCCACGGCGGCGGGCCCGAAATAAACAAAATGCTCTCCCGCCTCGGAGTGCAACCGCAGTTTAAAAACGGGCTGCGCGTAACAGATGAGCAAACGATGGAAGTCGCGCAAATGATTTTGTGCGGCAAAATAAACAAGAATATCGTCGGCGAGCTTAACGGACTCGGCGTTAAAGCAATCGGACTTTGCGGCAAGGATTCGCAGCTTATAAAAGCGGAAAGGCTCGACCCCGAGCTGGGCTACGTCGGCAAGATAACCGAAATAAACGCCAAGCTTTTGGAAATACTTGCGCGCGACGAGTTTATACCCGTAATAGCGTCCATAGCCACCGACGAAAACGGCAACAGCTACAACGTGAATGCCGACACCGCGGCGGCTGCAATCGGCGCGGCAATGCATGCGGAGAAACTGTTGTTCCTTACCGACATAGACGGCATTATGACCGACAAGGACAATGCGGAAACGCTTATCAACCGCATAACGGTATCAGGCTTGCAAAAGATGATAGCGGACGGCACCGTATCTGGCGGCATGGTCCCCAAAGCGCAAAGCTGCATCGACGCAATCGAGCGCGGCATAAACAGCGTATTCGTGCTTAACGGCACGCTCCCTCATTCCATACTGTTGGAGCTGTTTACAGACAGCGGCGTGGGCACTATGATAGAACGCGATTAGGATAAAGAATATTTTATTTGTTGCGGGATAATCGCAAAAGGTCGAATTATGGATATAAACAAAATCAAGAATGCCGAAGCAAAACACTACATGCCCGTCTTTTCGCGGGACAGCTTGGTGCTGGAACGCGGCGAAGGCAACTGCCTGTACGACATAAACGGCAATAAGTACGTCGATTTTGTTGCCGGCATTGCCACCAACATACTGGGCTACAACCACTCCGAATACACCGAGGCAGTGTGCAATCAAGTTAAAAAGCTGATGCACGTATCCAACCATTACTACACCGCAATCCAGTCGCAGTACATAACTCGACTGTGCGAAGCGTCGGGTTTCCCCCGCGTGTTTTTGTGCAATTCGGGCGCGGAAGCCAACGAGTGCGCAATCAAGCTTGCGCGGCGGTATTTCAAAAACCACGGCGGCGACAAAACCATACTCTATGCCGAGGGTAGTTTTCATGGCAGGACGTTGGCAACGCTCACCGTCACCGGCAACACCGCCCAACACGAGCGGTATTCTCCCCTTCCGCAAGGCTTTGACAGCTTTAAATACAACGACTTTGACGACTTTAAGCGCAAGCTGACTGACAACGTAGGCGCGGTAATACTCGAAACCATACAGGGCGAACGCGGCGTGCGACCTTTTTCCAACGACTTTTTGGCAAACGCGTACGCGCTGTGCAAGTCCAAGGGCGTGCTGTTTATCGTCGACGAAGTGCAGACGGGTATGGGTAGAACGGGAACGCTGTTCTCATTCGAACACTTCGGCATAAAACCCGACATTATAACAATGGCCAAGGGCATTGCGGGCGGCATACCTATGGGCGCCTGCCTTGCGTCCGAGGAAGTGGGCACGGCGTTTTCGCGCGGCGACCACGGCTCGACATTCGGCGGCAATGCGCTTGCTTGCGCGGCGGCTGACAAAGTGCTGGAAATTTTGCAAAGCGGCTTGCTGACAAAAGGGGCTGCAATGGGCGCATACTTGGGCGAGCGACTTGCTCACCTTTCCAAATACAACTTTATAACCGACATTCGCGGCTTGGGACTTATGCGCGGCATAGAGCTTTGCGACAAGGTGCCGGCAACCGAGTTTGAGAGCAAGCTACGCGACAAGGGTTATCTTGTAAACGTAGCGGGCAACAACACGCTTCGCCTTATTCCACCGCTCACCATTACAAAGGCAGAAATCGACGGGCTTATAGCCGCGCTCGACGAGGTATGTGCTACAACACACGTTTAAATCAACCTAAATTATCCAATAAAATGAACGCGCAAAAACAATTTGCGCGTTTTTACTTGCATAAATATATTAATAATGCTACAATAAATATATTCAGTCAGCATTTAGCCAAAATCGACCGATAATCGGTCGTACGATATTCAAGGAGATTACATGGACGTATCGTCATACAAACCGAAGGGCAGAATAGAACACAAGCACTTGCTTAATCTGCTCGATTATTCCCCTGCCGACATTTACGAAATTTTACACTTGTCGGAATCGCTTAAAACCGCTTTTCACAAAGGCAAAAAACACGAGTTTTTAAAGGGCAAAACCCTTGCTATGATATTCAGTAAATCGTCTACGCGCACACGCGTTTCGTTTGAAATGGGCATGCACCAGCTTGGCGGTCACTCGCTGTTCTTGTCGAGCAACGATATTCAGCTCGGCCGTGGCGAAACCATTCACGACACCGCTTGCGTACTGTCGCACTATGGCATAGACGGCATAATGATCCGCACCTTCAAGCAATCGGACGTAGAGGATCTTGCGCGTTACGGCACGTTCTCGGTCATTAACGGACTTACCGACGACTTTCACCCCTGCCAAGCGCTTGCCGACATCTTTACGGTATACGAAAAGTACGGTAAGCTTAACGGCATAAAGCTTGCTTACTTCGGCGACGGCAACAACATGGCGCACTCGCTCATGCTTGCTGGCGCAAAGACGGGAATGGAAGTGTGCATTTGCTCGCCCGAAGGTTTTCAGCCCAATCCCGACATCACTGCAGCGGCGCAAAAATTCGGCAAGGTTACCGTTACCGACAGCGTAGAGGAAGCGGCAACGGGTGCCGACGTGCTGTACACCGACGTGTTCTTCTCCATGGGACAAGCCAAGGATCCCAAAAAGGAAAAGGCGCTAATGCCCTACCAAGTAAACGTCGACGTAATGGCTATGGCGAAAAAAGACGCCGTGTTTATGCACTGCTTGCCCGCCCACCGCGGCGAGGAGGTAACCGCCGACGTAATCGATTCCGAACGCTCGGTAATATTCCAGGAAGCGGAAAACCGCTTGCATGTACAAAAAGCGATTATGTGCCTGCTTATGGGCAAAAGATAAAAGGTAACGGGTAAAAAAATGTATTTGGCAATACGCCGCGCAACGGACGAGGACGTCGACAACGTTTTGCGGGTAACAAAAGAATCGTTTTCGCTTTACCAAGAAGAGCTGCATGTAAACTATGAGGTCAAAGCGCTTAAAGAAACAATAGAATCCACACTTCACGACATACGCGAAAACGCCGTGTTTGTAGTGGAACGGTTCGGCACGCTTGTGGGTGCAATCCGCATAAAAAAGCTGTCCGACGATCTTTGGTACGTATACCGCTTTGGCGTAAGCCCCAAAATAAGCAACACCGGCTTGGGCTCCGCACTGCTTGACGCAGCTGTAAACTATGCGCACGACAACGGCGCAAAGGCAATCGCGCTACACACCAATTCCAAATACTACCGTTTAGCACGCTATTACTACGGCAAACAGTTTTTTGTACATTCCACCACCTTCGACCGCGGATACGTGCGCGCGCTGTTCGTGTTGGAGCTGGAACAAGACGCCGGAGTAGATCTATCCCCCGCATTTTTGCAGTAGGATATTATTATGGACTATGTTATAGCAACCGACAGCACTTGCGATATACCCAAGCAAATGCTGCGCAGTATGCAAGTATATTCACGCGACATGACTTACTTTGTAAACGACGTCGCGTACGGCAAGGATGAAGCCAACCAACTGGAATTTCATCAGTTTTACAATGCTATGCGGGCAGGCGCGCGCACCGGCACGTCAATGATCAACGAGCAAACGGCACGCGAGTTTTTGACCGAACTCACCTCTATGGGCAAAAACGTGCTGTATTTGTCTTTTGCTTCCGTCCTGTCCGGAACGTACGACAACTTTAAACGCATTGCGGACGAGCTCAATGCCGAAAACGCCAATAAAGTGCATGTAGTGGATTCCAAATGCGCTTCGGGCGGCGAAGGACTGTTTGTAACACTGGTTGCGCAAAAACGCGACAGCGGCGCAACGTTTGACGAAGTATGCGAGTACGCCGAAAAAATCCGCGATAACGTTATTCACTACTTTGTGGTTGAGGACTTAAAGTACCTCGCCCGCGGCGGACGGCTTAGCAAAGGCTCGGCATTTTTCGGAAATATGCTCAACATAAAACCCGTCCTGCACGTTGACGAGCAAGGCCGCCTGATTCCGATTAAAAAGGTTATCGGTAGGAAAAAATCGCTTTGCATGCTCGTGGAAAAAATGGAAGAACGGTACAACAAGGATAGCGACATTGTGTACATTACGCACGGCGACTGCTACGAGGACGCCAAATTCGTCGCAGACGCCGTAACAGCTAAATTCGGCGTACACCCCCAAATTCTCCCGCTTAGCTACGTAATAGGCAGTCACTCCGGCCCCGGAACAGTCGCACTGTTCTTTACCGGCGACAGCCGCGCGGAAAAATAACATATAAATCGTTCAATAAAAAAAGCAATAGCATTACACTTGCTATTGCTTTTTTGTTATTGTGATTATTTGTTAATCCAGCAGGCTGTCGAGGTTCATCGAGTACGCAGGAATAAACACGTCAAGGAAGTATTGAACCGACTTTTCGGGCACGTCTTTTAAGCTTTCAAGCGTTACGCCATGCGCCTTTTCGAACTCCTTGTTGCCCACGGAAAGCTCCTCTACGCACTTTATAAG
>CAMWXP010000081.1 GCA_947178255.1 uncultured Clostridia bacterium
CGCTGTTGCTTGCCGACGCACTCTCCTCCCGCGACAATCAAGTGATAAACCGCGAGGGCAAGCGCACCCACGGCGAAGTGGGCATTACTTCGGTACGCGGCGGCGGCGTTGTCGGCGAACATGAAATAGGATTTTACGGCGAGGACGAAATAGTAACGATATCGCACTCGGCGCGTTCCCGCAAGCTGTTTGCCGCAGGCGCGTACAAGGCGGCGGACTTCCTTTTGTCGGCAAAACCCGGACTGTACGATATGGACGACCTTGTAAAAACACTTTTGTAATCCCCAATTAATTTGCATACAAAAACACGGACGGCGTTATACCGTCCGTGTTTTTAATTTCAATAGATTTAAAACTTAATATCAAGCTGCACAACCTTGTTTGCCGCAAGCTTTAAGCCGATAAGCAAACCGCGCAGGTCGTCGAACTTTTGCGCGTCCACCTTTTTGGGCGGCTTTGCCGTTTTGGGCAGTTGCACGTCTATTGTCGTAGCGCGTTTGGCTTTCAGCTTTACGCTGAGCGTGCCGCGCGGAATATCCCATTCCATAGCAACCTCGACGCCTGCTCTGGTTTGGAAGCCGGTAAGCGCGCCCTTGCCTATTTCCGCAGGTACGGCGGGAAGCAAGTGTATAAGCGTAGGTGTGGACTGTACAAGCGCTTCCTGCAACGCGCCCGTCACCATTACGTTTACGTACGGAACGGGTTGCGCCCACAAGCCGTGCTTACCGCTACCCATGCCGCGCCAGTCGTCCGCCGCGAACATAAGGTTGTTCATCGCCATACCGCGCACGAGCGCGTTTATTTGATCGTACAGCATATCGCCGTCGCACAGCCGTGCAAACACCTGTGCATACCCCGCCAAAGCGTCCGCGCTCATGTTGTCGCGCGCCGTCAATGCCTTCTTTTTGGCAGTAGTAGCGTAGCTCTTATTAAGCTCTATATTGTCACGGCTACGGTAATCGGGATAAACGGGATAGTACATTGCCACCGACGGATCGCAAGGATTGTCCGTGCAGCGCTCGTCTATATACTCGCTGACGGTGCCGTCGTTGTTGTACTTGTACGGCGGCATCTTTTTGAGCATATCCTCCCACTTGATAACCTCCGCCTTGTTCATAGCCGCAGCCTTGCTGCCCTCTATAAGATTGGTGAGAAGGCTCCTTGCAATAGCAAAGTCCACAGTTGCGTTGGCGGCAATAGCGTGATTTTCCGCAGTAGTGACAGCCGAAGCAAAAACGCCAGACTTATTTTCGGTATTTGTCAAATTGCCTGCCGTAGAGAATGGTGAATACGACGGCGTGGACTCGTAGTACTTTAAGTCTACAAGCTTGAAAAATTCCTCATAGAACGTTGCCGCTTCCTTCATAAACGGAAGTGCACGAGTCTTTAAAAACTTTTGGTCGTTGGTGTACAACGCATAGTCGTAGAACAAATTACCAAGCCAGCCCGCGACGCCCGTAAAGTGTATCATAGCGTCGTTTATATCTCCCGGGTATCCGGTAGACGGCGACATAGTATACGGCACAAATATGCCGCGGCAGCCGTAAAGACGCGACGCGTTTAATTTAAGTTGCTGCATTACCGATTCGTACAAGTGGAAAACGCTTTCGGCATAGTCGTTAAGGTTGCCCGCTTGCGTCATATCGTACACCGCTTGCAGATTGCCCGCGGCGTTGATTTGCGCATTTTCCGCCTTGTAATCGCCGCACCACAGTCCGTACGGCGCGAAAGGCCTGCCCTCGGGCTTGGAGCCTGTTATCATCAAGTATCTACCGTACGCCCACAGTTTTTCAAACAGTGCCGATTTGGTTTCGCCGCTTTGTACAGCCTCGGCTATCGCACCGTCCACAAACGAGTCGCGCGCGCTTGCTTCGGCGTTAAAGTCGACTTCCGCAGCAAAGAACAGTTTTTGGTGCAAAGCCTGATGTTCTTTCATCAGCTTGTCATAAGGGAGCTTTATCTCCATTATGGACGCTTTGCAATCCTTCCACGCCTTATCGCGCTGAGCTTCTATAAACGGCTTGATTATTACCAAAATCTTTTCCGCGCCGGTAACGACAAGGCTGTCGCCCACTATCTCCTGCTTGCCTGCAAAGAAGTTTATTTTAGCTACCGCGCCGAAATCTGCGCCCGTAGACGAACGTGCCGAAAAGTACAGCCAGTAGTTTTCGCACTTGCCCGTAACGTTTTCGGGCGTAGCGGAAACAGCCACCTGTGTACGCGCATTAAACTTGTCATGCAATTGAAACTTGAAGCTTGCGTCAATGTTCTTTTGTCCTACGCGGGTAATCTCGTATACTATAACGTCGCGCGCACGCGAAACAAATGCGTTGCGCTCAAAACGCGTGCCACCGTCCTTAAAGGACACAGAAGCTTCCGCGCTTTCCAAATCGAGCGTTCTGGAATACTCCTTTGCGCCCTTGTCGACCTTCATGTCTATTACAAAATCGCAAAGCGGCAACGGATAGGAAAGCTGCGGTCTGTACCCCTTGCGAATAAGCTCGGTAGAAAGAATTTTTTCAGCGCCGAGGAAATCGCCTTCGGCAATCTTTTTGCGCACGTTAGGCACTTTGTCGGACACGTCTTGAAGAGCCGAGTCCTTACCCTGCCACCACAAATCGCCATGCGTAATCATAAGCACGTCGGACGCCGCACCGCCGTAGCAATCGGCGCCAATAACACCGTTGCCGATAGGCAATCCTTCGCGCCACTGACTTCCCCACCACGACGACGGCTGTGAAAATTTTAATGTGTTTTTAGGCTTACGTGCTACTGCCATTTTCTTATTCCTCCGCTTAATCTTTACCAGTGAATTATAGCATATTTTTTTCGTGTTTGTCCACTATTCGACAAGCTTTTTATGCCCTAAATTGCAAATAAACACAAAAAATCGGCTGTTTTTTAGCCTAAAATCGGGCGTGACGCCACGAAAGCCCTGTTATAACAAAAATCAACGGTGCAAAAATCGGGCACTTTATGCACACAAATATTATACTCTACGGCAAAAAAATATATCCCCAATACAAAAGACCGCGCGTTGCCGCGCGGTCTTTACTTGCTGTATTACTTAGCTTGATTATACGTTGAGAGTGCGTTTGATAACTATACCGGCGCGCAGTCCGTGCATGTCCGCGTCGCCCTTGACCAAGTTCCATTCGTCCACGTCATCCAACAACGTATCTCCTTCGGTAACCGTTCTGTACTCCTCGTACTCGAACCTGCTCAGCGAGCCGCCTTCAATTTCCAAGGTGAATATCGAATCGAAGCCGTACGGTAAACGCAGCGTTATTTGGTCGCTGTTTTCGTAGTCGTACACGTAGCCCTCGTAGTCGCCATATGTTTTGGAAAACTCTTTGACGGTAATGCGAGTTATGGACCGCGCCGACGGAATGGTTATTACAACGTTGGAATTGGCGCCGTCAAATGTGGTTATCGTGTATTTGTTGCCGTCTTTGGACACGGACGGATTAATGTTATTCTTTATATTATAGTCGACAGTCTTGCTGTATCTGTTGTTAGCGCCGTCCCATTCGAGGTCGCCTATATGGTAGCGCATAAACTTGTACGCCATCAAATCGCCTACTACTACCTTTTGCTCGGTACCGTTAATCTCGTACACTATCGAGTCGTTGTAGATAGCATTGTCGTACGTAAAGTAGTTGGTCAACGTCTTGTCGAAGTTTACGCCGAAGCCGCCCGAGAACAGCGCTATAACTATGCCGAGTACGGCTACAACGGAAATACCGAAATAGTTTTTGTAGTTGAATGCTACCTTTTCTTTTTCCACGCGCTTAAACGTCTTTTCAGTGAACTTGCCTTTTTTTGCACGGTCCTCAACCTTTTCGGTTACTACGCGCTCCACTCTTATAGTGCGCTTGGGCAGCTTTTTGGCTACCTTATCCAGTATGGGCTGCGAGCGATCCAAGTACGGAACGCCTACGCCGAGCACTGCCGCAAACAGCGTGAACATTACGGGAAGAAGCACAAGCGGAAGGAGCCCTGCCAGCGCCGTAATCGTAGGCATAACGAGCGGCAAGCACAACGCCGCGGGTATTACGTACAAATACAGTCTATCCATGCCGAAGCCGAACTTCGCTTTGAACTTTTTGTGCAAGCATACCGACAGTAACAATACTGTAAGCAGCGTAAGACCAAGCCACGACGTGATATAAGAATATGCGGGGCAAGCAAAGCTCATAACCGCGCCCGCAAGGCCTAACAGCATAGCCGTGCCGCGAACGGCGTCGGACGACGTAACTCTAAACAACTTTTTGAACAGCGTGGTAAAGCCGAACGACGATGCAAGCGTTACGAGCATAGCTGCAATTATTATGCCGGCATTGCTGTAATTTAAGTGCGTAATCGCCTGCAACGGCAGTACGCCGAAGCCTGTAAGCATAAGCGTTACAAGGAAGTACGCCGCAACCATAGCAGCAAGCGTAGCAATCACTACAAGCAGCTGCACGCCCAGTGCAACAAACATGTTTTTGAGCGAGAACGTCTTTTTGAATATCATTGTAATAACGACCGCCGCCGCTACCGCCAATATAAGCGCGCCCACCACGTACGAGGCGGTTGCCGTGTACGCAATCGTGCCGCCGTCGATATACGAGAAGTATGCGGTATTGCTGTCGCCTTTTGCGCTGTACGAGTCAGCGGCGTTGCCGAATTCCTCGATATAATCCTTTACAAACCGCGCTTGCTGCTTGACAATCGATTGAGAAACTTCGTCGGCATTGTCGAGCGACGATTGCGCCGCGTCAAGTCCGCCGATAACGGCAACCTGTACCGCTGGAATATTGCCGAACGCCTTTACTGCGTCGCGGTTTTTCAATTCGTCGGGCAAAGTCGAAGGAATGACGGACAAGTTAAGCGCATTGTCCGATGCCTTTGTGTAAGCGTAAATATAATCGAGTCCTGCGTTTGACGCATCGGTAAGCGCAAGCGTGCCGCCGTTGCCGTACGCTTCGAGGTTGACGCCCGCTTTGGCGCGAGCCACTGCCCCGTCCAGGCCCTCGAAAAGATTAAAGAAAGCGTACGCGCCGTAGGAGTAATCCAAGTCCTCGGTGAATACCACTATAATATCGTTTTTAATCGCTGCGCCCGATTTGCTCGTTTCTATAAGCGCCTGCATTGCGTTGGCAACAAACGCCGCGCCCGCAGCGCCCGCCGTATCGGTTCGGCTGTCGTAACGCACGGTAATAATAACCGCGCCCGCATTGGCGTTGCCGGACGGAATAGCCGCTATAACATTGGATACGTTTTTGCCTACCAAATGCTCGGTAAGTCCAAGCTCGTCTTGCAAATTGCCGCCCAGCGTGGACGTTTGCACCGTGACGGTAGCCTTTTTCGCTTCGCCGTCCTTAGCCCAATCGGTGATTGTGGTTTGGCGCTCGTCGTTTTTGTCGTCCTCGTCGCGATCGGTCTTGCTTTCCGCAACCTCGGTGAAACCGCCCGCCGTCAATGTGGACACTATATAATTGCGCGCGTAATCAACACCGCCGTCGCCGTCCGCCGCCATAGACGAACGCGTAACCGACAACTGCTTTATGTGATTGTTGACAGTCGTGTAATAATCGTTACCGTACGCCGAAGGGCTGTATCCAGTAACGCCGTCCAACGCCGAAAAGATGAGCATAAGCAATACAAACACAGCCACAACGGGATAGTATATCATCCTGAACAGCTTGGACTTTTGCTCGGCCGTCTTTTTGACCGTCGGCTTTTTTGCTTTTTCGGGCTTTTTGCCTTGTTTCGGCTTGTCCGCTACGGTCGAGTCCTCGGCTTTTGCTTTGCCTTCTGTTTCGGTCGACTCTTCCGCTTTTGTCGTTTCCTCCGCGGCGGGCGTTTCCGTCGTAGCGCTCTCGCCTTCCGCACTTTGAGCAGCGGGTTCCTCTACGGGCGTCTGCTCTTGTTCGACTACGTTTTCTTCGTTATCCATTGCTTCTCCGAATACAATCATAGTTATACTCTCATTTTACCATAATCAAAAGATTATTACAAATAAATTAGCG
>CAMWXP010000082.1 GCA_947178255.1 uncultured Clostridia bacterium
CTATAAACACGTTGTTCATTTTTTTGTCTTTAAGTACTGCGGGTACGTCCTCCACCGACTTTAATATTTCGGGTTGGCGGTACGGCAAAATTGGCAGCGCCACCTTAAATACAAATTGAAAAGTCCTGCAATAGAATTTGTTGAATATGTTCATGAGTTGTCCTCTCGTTTGAATTGATACTAAAGCAATTATACAACTTATTATATCGGTTTTTACCCAATATCCCGCACTTAACGGTATATATATTTAAAAACAATAAAAAATGCCACATAACTTGAATTATGTAACATTTTTATTTATTATGAATATTGTCAAGCAAGTGACCTATTTTAGCAAACTTACAACGTCAATGTAATCATTCATACTCGTAAACTTTTGGTAATATAGGTCGGTGAGGGATAGCTCCATCTCGATTTTTGCGTTGATTTTGTTTACGATATTTTCAAGCCTTTTTGCCGCGTTTCCGTCAAAGCCGTTTACGTTGTAGTATGCCAACGTTATATGCGGCGTAAAAGAGTACGGCAGTTTTTTAACGCCGTCGATTATCGAATACAAGCCCATAATCGCGTTGTAGTCTTTTTCGGTAGCGGGCGACAATCCAAGCACTAAGCTTGTGTTTACCATATTGAACACGTACGTGTTTTTAAGCTTTATCTTTGCGGGATTTAGCTTTTGCAAGTCGCTTTTTATTTGAAGTATTTTCAGTTCGTTGTAAAACGTTTGCTCCGCGACTTCGCTCAAAGTCGGGGAGTTGCTAAGGTCGTGCAGCGTTACGTGAAAGGTGTGTGGTATCAGTCTGTCGCAAAAGCATTGCGGCACCTCGCGGTACAGCAAATCGGTATATTCGGTAAGCTTGGACTTTGTATCGTCGTCCAAATCGAAAACCATCGTATCGCCGTAAAAGTTCTTAAAGGTGTTATCGGCGTTTACTTTGTGCGCAACAGACTGACTGACGGTAAAGTCTTCGCCGCCTAAATTTAGTTCCTTTTTTTGGAACGAATTGATTCTATCCGCAAACTCCTTAAACGTTTCCATAAATAATTGTCCTCATAAAAAATTGATTGCTGTGGAAGTAAAGTGCAGTACGGCAAAAACCGTAATGGGGATTATTGCTATAAAGTTTTTGCGGTCTATGGCATACAGCATAAACGCGGCGCAGGGGAATATGCACAAGCAAACAAATACGCCGCCGTTGGCTATGCCGCAATAGTACATTACCCAAGCAACGTAATATGCCAAACAAGATGCGGCGGACAAGATTATGCATGGAGCAAAACCGAGCCTTTTTGCGGTGGTGTTTTTTATCGCGCACAGCGTTGCCAAGGTTAGCACTTGAAATACCGTGGCGAAAATATCGAGTACTTCCGTTTGTGATTGATTGCGCAGTATATCGTGCGGCGCAGGTACAAAAAACCAAATTATATTGGGCAGCATTATTATCAAAAACAACACCGCCGCAAAAATATCAAAACCGAATTTATGTTCGCTAAGTTTGGATTTAAGCATATATTGCCAAAAACGAGGTTATTTTTCCGTGCGTGTATTCGCCGTCGATTATTCCGAATTCGGGGTCGTAATACTTGTTGCCGAATAGCAGTGTCCAGTGCGTATATCCCGCGTCCGTATGCACGGTCAAAATAGAGTAATTGTGCGGCGTGGGATTCTTTTTTGATATGCGCGTATTCCTTTCGGCATGTTTTATTCCGTAAAAGTCCAACGCTTCGATTAACTGACCTATGCTTGTAGGTCCGTTTGTTTTCATGTCTTTTATTACTTGATTAATATCATTGCCTGTAATCATAGCGATGCACGCTTGACCGCAGGTTTCAAAGGTCGGTTGTAATACTAATTCCATTACGTTTCTCCTTATACGCGTGGTTAAAAGATATAAAAAGGTTTAGTCTTTCTTATTGTCAATCATATCCACCAAATCGCTTACTATTTCGTCGGCGAGTTCTTTGTCAAGGTTTTCCCGAGCAAAGTCAGCAATCAGTTTTGCGGTATTGTTAATACGTTCGTCCAATCCCGTATCGTCAAGCACATCAAAAGTTGCGGTTTCTTGAACGGATATCCAAATCTCGCTTTTGTATTCGTCGGAATCGGTATCGCCGTCGGGATAGACTTCTATATCGAATTCACCTGTGGTGTGGTAGTCGGACGTCGGAAAAAATTCTGTCGTAATTTCGCGCCAAGCATGCTGAATTGCTTGCGGCATCCTGCCTACGCACTCGAATACCGCCCAAGTGCGGGCGGGGATCATAGTCTTTTTAAACCCGTCGGGGATAGTGGTATTCTCATCGCATAACACCGCAACGGAATAGTCAAAGGTATCGTCGCCGCCACTGCCGTAGCAAATGCCAAACATAAGCGTTTTGTCGCTTGCGCCGCGGATAAGCTTGTCTACCGTTCCGTCGCTATGGCATTGCTCCCAAAACGCGGGTACGCTAATGTTGTTTTCGCCGTCGCGCGTGCTGTGCTTGCTCGTCTTTTCGAGGACGTAAAACGCCTCTTTTTCAATAATCTTGTATTTCATAATTATATTATATAATACGATTTTTAAAAGTCAATACAAAAATGATTAAAATAATAGGCGCGCCGTAGGCGTTGACATTGTAAGCTTAATAGTATATAATTTTATTAACCACACGTTTATAGGTAATCGGGCGACTGAAAAATGGACGAAAACAAAGATACTATTCAAAACGACAACAAGTCACGCGCCGAAGAAATGCTGCTCGAGGTTGAAAGACGCGTTGCGGAAAAAAGGGGTACTCCATCCGAAAGTGAGGCGAGGGCCGAAGAGCAGCTGCGCGAGATTAAAAGGCGCGTCGGTGAAATAAAGCGTACGCATAACGGACGGTACGATGACGGCGAGAAAAAGGATAAACGTCCCGCAATAATTATTCTGTCCATAGCGTTTACGTTGTTTGCAGCCTGTATCGGTCTTTTTGTGTGGAATATCGTTAAAATGCGTACCTACGAGTCCGATTACGTTAAGATGTACGGCAAGGTAGTAGACGTTGAAGTTTCGCACTCGTCTGGTAGCAAAGGTCATTCATCTACTACGTATTACCTTGTAATTTCATATACGTACGACGGCAAGGAATATACGTTTACCGACAACGTAGGACATTCTTGGGCGAGCCCCGACGACGTAGGCAAGCGTGCGCAAATATATGTAAACCCGCAGCACCCCGACGATGCTTTGGTGGTAATGTCGTCCGGCTCTACTGCGATTGCTTATTCTTGCTGCTTTTGCTTCTTTTGTTTTGCCTACGCGATTGGCATGATGCTCTTATTGGGCGCGTTGGGAACGTCGTTTTTGAAGCGCTTGTGTTTTGTATGGGGTATGATAATTGTGCTCGGCATTGCGCTGTTTTTATTGCCGTGGATCGGGTTCCCAAACAGCTCCTTCGGCGAGGTTTTTTCCAGAATGGACGGGGCTGTCGGCATAATAGTGGTATGCGGATTGGCGTTCTTGGCGATGTGCGCCGACGGCGCGATCATGTATGCGGTGCACCGTTGTGAGCGCGGATATTAAAATAAAGTATAGAAAAACCGATAAGGACAATTTCTTATCGGTTCTTTTTTGTAATAGGGTAGTGGTAACATAATTTAATCGTTGTTTTCGATAAGCGGAACGGAATGGGAATTCAACACCTCTTGCAGCTTGTCGTAGTTTTCTATCTTTATCATTTTCATAAACTTGATATTGCCGAACACGCCCGCGTTTGCCGGTTGCTTAAAGAATATCGTAACGGTATTATAGCCGCCTTCCTGCACGCAAGTGTAGCCTTTTATATTGGAAAAATCTTCCTGAAAATAAGAGCTTTGTCTTGCGTTATTCGTCACGGTAAAGTATACGCCGTTTTCCATTACCGCAAACAACAGCTTGGTGTTGTGCCACTTAAATCTGCGCCCGACAAGGCAAACGGCAAGCAAAAAACCAAGCGCAAGCACGACGTCAATAGCGAATACAACGCCTACGCCGAAAAAGTGAATTACAAAGGGGATAGCGACCAAAAATACTATCATAGGTCCCATAATATACCATAACGGTTGGTTGGTGTGCGGCCTGCTTTGCCACAATGCGTTTTCAAACATTTTATGCTCCTAGTATGTAGTTATATTTTTGATTTAGTGACTATGTTGATATCCGAGCGTATTTAACGTTACGCTTGTCGCAGAAGATACGCTCTGTCGCCGTCGAATATATACGCTACGCGAGTGTTTACCAGTTTTATAGTAGATTTGTGCGAATACAAGTAGGGGGTGGCTTGCCCGTTTATTATAAGACTACAACCGAGTGCGAATGGTTGGAATATTATATCGAATATGGGTACAACTTCATTTAAATTACCGTAAAAAATTTCGCAAGATTTAAGCGCTTTCTTAAAGCGTTTATACTGAATAGCCCAGTTTATTATCTGCGGCAAAAACACAATAATCGGAATACCGTAGCCAATGACAAAAAAGAAAATAATATTTTCGCCGAATAATCCGTTGCAAGCAAAAATAATGCCTATTACGGTGACTACCAATATAAACGATGCTAATATGATTAAAAGTATCTTTATACTTTGCATTAAGTTTTTAGTCGTTAAATCGTTATTCATTTTAACCGTAACCTCCGACCTTAATCAAATTATAACACCTACGTAATACTTTTTCAAGTGATTTGAAATAAAACGCAGATATACGTTCTTTCCATTTACGCTTATCTCCACAAAATAAAAACGGACGCTTTCGCGCCCGTCTGCTCGGTGGAGCAGTAGCAATATAAAACGAATATTCTACTTTTCCGTTTGCTCGGTCATTATAACCCAACGAAAACCGAATTTATCTACAAGGCTGCAAAAACAAGAACTGTACGTCGTACTATGAATCGGATATATTATTTCACTGCCTTCTTTCAAAACATTAAAAGCTTTTATAACGTCTTGCTTTGTTTCCATTGTAACCGTTAAAGAAAGTGCTTTACTCGGCCGAAACTCAATATCGATATTATCAGACATCATTATTCTTTGATTTTCAATATAAATTTCTGCGTGATAAATATAATTCTTTTGCTCATCTGTCAGTTTTTTATCGTAATCTTCCCAACTGGCATCACTATAACGAATTAAGCATTCCACTTTGGCATTAAACGCTTTTTCATATAGACGAATAGCTTGCTCGCATTGACCGCCGAAATTAAAGTTGGGTGTAATTTTAATCATAGTTAACTCCTTAGAATAATTGTTATACTCATTTTACAACAAATATATTTACTTGTATTGTAAAAAAGCGACAATCATATCTTTCAGTAATTTAAATTATATCACAGAAAAAAGATAAAAGCAATAAATCATACAAAGTGCAAAATAGCACTATGGCGGGTGCTTGATATATCAAGTGGCCACGCGTTAATTCTATATGTGCGTTACATAATACAAAGCGGGTTGCCCGCGGACTGCGCGGGCGGGCTTCGGCTACGCCGAGCGCCTAGCAGTCAATACAAGGCAAAAATGCTTGCTCGCAAGGGCATTTTTGCCGCAGTATTCACGAACAATATTATTGCTTTGCAATCGTCGGCATTTTGCCGACCGCACCAATGGTGCGTATATTGTGAGTTACTGCGCGCCGAAATAATTCAAAACTACGGCGTGCGTTCTCACGGCCTTTGCTTATCTCCACCAAGCAAAAACGGACGCTTTTGCGTCCGTCTGCTTAGTAGGGTAGTAGCAACCTCAAACGAATTAACGTACTATTTCTTTTTTAAAATATCGTTTGTTGTAGAAAGATTGCTTTTACGAAAGAAAAATGTCATTGGTTTATTCAAAATGGAAAATATATCTCTGCACAGTTTGCTTTCGTCATGTGAAATCAAATCGTCAAAATTTGCACGTAAAGATTGCACGCCGTAGACGCGGTCGTTGATTTTAAAAGAGCCGAAATATTCGGAAAAGTCTTTGTCTATTTGTTCCGACACGTTTCCGAGAATGATTATTC
>CAMWXP010000083.1 GCA_947178255.1 uncultured Clostridia bacterium
GTCCTTATACGTAATAGCGTCGCCGATTGCCTGAACCTTGATCCACCACGTATCTTTAAGCTGCACCTCGCGGTTGCCGTCGGCGGATATTATTATATTTTTGGAAACGTACTCCGAATAATAATCACCGGGTGTCGAATATCCGTAGTAATTAACTCGGTAGCCTGTTGCGTGTTCTATTTTATTCCATGTTGCAACGCCTGTCTTGGGGTTGATATTTACCTTGGGTGCGGCAAGCTGTATACGTGTGTCGGACGTAATGTAAAACATAAATCCAAGCTCGCCGTCGTACTCTTGCTCCTTGTCAATATACATCATTGCGGTGAGTATAACAAGAATATCTTCTTCGCCGTCCGCAGGGCAAGTGACGGTAACGTCGCCGTAGTCGTCCAATGCAAACGCGCCGGTATCGTCGTCATCCACATCCCACAATATAGTTACGCCGTAAAGCTTAACGGGCAGATAGAAGTCGCCCATTATCTTGGAATCCTCTTTGAGCATATCCCAAGCGTTAAGCGTGTCGATTACGAGGTTGTATCTGTCGTTTTCCGCAATATTTTCAAAATCAACCGAGCGGTAGCTCGAAAGGCCCTTAATCTCACCTTCCGAAACAAGCGTGCCCATTGCGGTTACTTCCATGCCTTCCAGCCTATCGTCTATTGCCAAATACAATTCGGGAACGTATTCGCCGAAAAGCATAAACCCGTTTTCAAGCACGGCGTCGCCGTCTTTATTCTCCGCTATCGTGCCGGCGACCATAAATTCGCGGTTAGGGATATGTTCGCCGTAGTAATTAATAATTTTAAGGATTTCGGCTACGGTATAAATTTCGTCGGCTATAGAGAACTCAACCCCGGCACAATACTTGCTTGAACCGCGAAGTGCGGAATAATCACCGTCATTCGCAATCGCTTCCGATTCTTCACCGATAGCTTTAACTTGGAAAACCCAAGTATGGTCAAGCTTGGTCGCGTCGATTGCGGAAAGATCGACCGTGACGGAATTTTCCTCAACAATAGCCGCGTTTTGCTCGGGGCCGTTAATAGAGTACTTATAACCGTTTGCGCCCGCTACCGCGTCCCAGCTTACAACAACCTTGCCTGCGTCCGTGCCTTGAATTTGCACCGTAAGGTTTTCGGGTGCGGGCAAATTGCCTGCCGGCGCCTTGTACGTTTTGGCATCAGACCATTCGCTGTCCGAATAGCTTACGCCGTCGCCCTTGGCTTTTACCGCAACAGACTGATTGTTTTCAAGCCGAACGTTGCGGTTTTCGGCGGTCTGCTCATCGCCGTCGTTAATCTTAAATGCATAACCACCGGCGTTTGTCACCTCACCCCATGTCGCTTCGCCGTCAATGTTGATAGTGATTGTAGGAACGGTAAGCGCCGTAACAGCGGGGACAACAGGATCTTTGCCGTCGCCGTCGTTTCCGCCGTTGTCGCCGTTATTTTTACCGCCGCACGCGGCAAGACATACGCACGCAAATATCGAAATTACAAAGCTTAAAACTACAAGCCATAAACGTCGATTTTTCATACGACCTCCCGAAAGTTATCCTTCAACCATATTTTAGCACTTTATTTTATAAATGTCAAAAAAAGTCAAATAAAAAGTCGCCCAATCTACGGCGACTTTCATAATTCCTAATTATTAATTCCCGATTATCTTTGAAACGGCAAAAAGTCCTCGGCGTCGGTTTTGTCGTAAATAAAGTCCTTACCTATAAGCGACGCGCGGTGAACGACGCTACCATACTTGTGCGTTATTTTGTCCAGCGTTTCGTCCAGCTTTTCCAGCTTGTCGTTGCGCGTGCCGTCGTCAAAAAAGGACAGCTGCTTGGGCGCGTCGTCCGTAACGAGCTTTGACACCGCCACCGTTATGGTACGCATAGGGTCGCCGTTCCAGTTGTCGCTAAACACCTTTAACGCATTTTCCGCTATCTCGGTGGACGAATACGTGGGCACCGGCATTACGCGCTGACGGGATATGGAGTACAGCGCGTTGTCGCGCATGCCCACCGACACGAGCGTACCGCGGTAGCCCGCCTTGCGCATACGCGCACCCACCTTTTCGCTGAGATAGTAAATCATGTCGCGCGCATCCTCTATCGTTTCTATATCACGTACCGCAGTCATGCCATGCCCTATCGACTTTACGTCGCGGGAATATATAGCCTCGCGCACGGGCTCGGTGTCCTCGCCGTTGGCATAAGCTTTCATTTTAAGCCCGTTTATGCCGAAGTGGCTTTTAAGCACGCTCGAATCGGCGTTTGCCAAATCGCCTATCGTCGTTATATTGAGCTTTTGCAAATGCTCGTACGTTCGCCGACCTATCATAAGCATTTCGCTGGCGTTAAGCCGCCATATAAGCCGTTTAAAGTTGGCGCGGTCTATCACGGTGGTAGCGTCGGGCTTTTTCAAGTCCGAACCGAGCTTGGCAAAAACCTTGTTAAAGCTTACGCCCACAGAGCAAGTAAGCCCACTGTCCTTTTTTACGCGCTCGCGTATAAGGTCGGCTATTTGCCTGCCGTCACCGAAAATCTTTTGCGAACCCGTAACGTCCAGCCAACACTCGTCCGCGCCGAACGGTTCCACCATGTCGGTATAGTCGTTGTACAGCTTGAACATTTGCTTGGAATATTTCATGTACAGTTCGAAGTGCGGCGGCACGACCATAAGATTGGGCGCCTTTTGTTTGGCTTGCCAAATGACGTCGCCCGTCCTAATCCCCGCTTTTTTGGCAAGCTCGTTTTTTGCCAATACCACACCGTGCCGCTTGTTGGGATCGCCGCAAACAGCAAGCGGAACGTCTTTCCACTCAGGGTGAGAAACACATTCCGCCGATGCATAAAAATTATTCAAATCACAATGCAGTATTACTCTGTCGCTCATTTAAACTCGTAGTTGGTATAAATATCCTGAACCTGCTGTTCGGTCGGGAATCCCGCGCCGCCGCCCGCGTGGCGGATTTTGAGTGCGGCAAAGATTTCCGCGCGCTTCATTGCCTCCGTCGCCGAGCAACCGTTAAGGTAATAATGGTTGAACGCCGTAAACAGCGCGTCGCCCGCACCGACTGTGTTTGCCACCCCGCCGATTCTGCAAATGGGCAGTCTTGTTATAGTATCGGTCGCGCGCTCGTAAAATATAACGCCGTCGCCGCCCAAGCCGATTGCTATTATTTTTGCCTTATACACGTTTTTAAGATCTGTCAAAAACTGTTCGGGACGGCAAGGCAAGTCCTCGTCGCTCAAAAACAGTATGTCGGCATACTCCATAAAGTCGCGGTTGAACGGGTCGTAAATATTGCTTATTACGTGTACGTCGGTTGCAATGGTCTTGCCCGCGGCTTTGGCAATCGGCAGTAAAGGTCTGTTAAAGTTGGTGTTGCACAGCACGCAAATGTCGGCGGCGTTTATGGCACTCTCCACCCGCGCCGCGTCGATGCTCATGTCCTGAATGTTTTTAAGATCGCAGTATATTTGTCGTCTGCCGCCGTCACCCGGTTCGTAAAGAATAATTGACACCGGCGTGCAGTCAAGCGTTTCAAAAACGTACTCGCGGGATATTCCGCTCTCGTCCAGCTTGTGCCTAATTCTGTTGGCCTCGTTGTCCTTGCCTATCAGCGTGGACAGCGTAATCTCGTCGCCAAGCGTTTTGGCGGCCATGGAAATATTGTAGCCCACGCCCGATATGGACGAGTCTATGCCGAAAAACGGATAGTCTATCGGATAGTAGGCAACGGGAAAGGAGCGTATACGTAAATTGGTTTCTACGTTGACAAGCCCCGATATAAAATACTTCATTGGCACACCTCTTTTATGCGTTTGAGATTATTTTGTATTATAAACTTTTTCAATGTCTTTGTCAACATACTTCTTTTAAAAAAGAAGTATGCAAGAAAATTTTATTGTTGTGTATTTACAATGTTATTTGTTTTGCACTTCACCCAATTAATTGCATAACATTAAAAATTGCTCGTTGCAAATGTTACGTCTTTCATATTCTTAATTCCGAATTCATAATTCCGAATTCCGAATTTCTTATTGACATTCCTACGCAAATGATATATAATAGACAAAAGCTAAAATTTTTCGGAGGAAAATATGGAGAAAATAGAAATATCCAAGCTCTTTAAAGACAGCGGTATGCAAACGACCTTGCGCCGCGCTACGTTTGACAGACTGCAAATCCGTCCGCAGGTAAACTACCGCGGCAGAACGCAGGACGAAGTGTTTTTCCAAAAACAAGACGGCGCAAACGTAGAATTCGAGGTTGTGCGTAGAATGGATTTCGAGCCGGAAGGCGTATTTGAAATCACCGCCGTGTATACCGTTCGTCGCACTCTTAACGACGAATACGTCGGACAAGACGTAGACTTCCGCGAGCTGCTTCGCACGCTTACCGCAAACGACTTTAACATGCTTTGCGGCAATGTGTTCTCGTCAATGTCGCTCATCATTTCGCAGCTCACTCTTGCGTCCAACGGCGTTCCCATGGTCTCACCGCCCGTGTACTGCGGCATAGCGGCAAAAGCCGAATAATAATTAAATAAAACCGATACGCAATAAATAGGCAAGCTTAACCGCTCGCCTATTTTTTTGTGCCGATAATTACGTTTTGTCGAAAAACGACGGAATTTGTACATAACTTTTTTTGTTTAATGCAAACTAAGGGTATATTTATCACTAACGAGGAAAAAATTTATGCAGTATATAATCGAGGTGGACGACGAATTGAACGATTTACTTAACAGCAACGCTCTAGCGCGCAATATGACTGTTCCCGCACTAATCGCGGAATTGTTGAAACGTTACGTTATCGACGCGCATATAATGGAACAGAACGAGCTTTGGCAGTCCGGCACCGAACAGTGCAAGGACATCAATTTGGACTGGGCAAACTTGTAGTAACAAAGGAGAAGTCGGCTGTGGTGGCGTACAAGCGCGGAGAAATATATTATGCGGATTTGAGTCCGGTCATCGGCTCCGAGCAAGGCGGAGTGCGACCGGTACTCATTATCCAAAACGACGTCGGCAACCGCTACTCGCCCACCGTTATAGTATGCGCAGTGACAAGCCGAATTACAAAAGCCAAACTGCCCACGCACGTTGAGCTTCACGCAGGACAGTTCGGACTGGCAAAGGATTCGGTTGTATTGCTTGAACAGTTACGCACGCTCGACAAACGCCGCTTAAAGGCACGCGTCGGCGAACTTGATTTGCCCGCTATGCGCAAAATAGAACGCGCAACGCTTATATCACTTGGTTTCGTATGATTTACTTATTTTAATAAAAAACAAGCAAGAAAATTCCGCACAAAAAATCCCCGACACCCGTCGAGGATTTTTATGTATACAAATTTTTTGCTCTATCTATTACGGGTCGTTTCTGTGTATGAACCAGTGAATAAACCACGAGCCGCCGATTGCGAGGATAACCACGGTAATAATG
>CAMWXP010000084.1 GCA_947178255.1 uncultured Clostridia bacterium
AAAATAAACAACGTGTTTATAGTTACCGACGGCGGCGTCATGAAGTGTGGGCTTGTGGACGGACTTACCGCTGCCCTTTCCGCAGCGGGCATCGGGTACAGCATTTACGACAAGACGATGCCTAACCCGACCATTGCCGCAGTTGAGGAAGCACGCGCTACGTATATTGCCGACGGCTGCAAAGCCATTATCGCCGTGGGCGGCGGCAGCCCTATGGACCTTGCAAAGGCCGTAGGCGCACGTATCGCCCGCCCCAAAAAGAGCGTAAAAGCTATGGCAGGCATTTTGCACGTACGTAAAAAGCTGCCGCTGCTAATAGCCGTTCCCACAACCGCGGGCACGGGCAGCGAAACGACTATTGCCTCTGTAATAACAGACGGCGAAACGCACCGCAAGTTTGCAATCAACGATTTTCCGCTTATTCCGCGCTACGCCGTGCTTGACTATAAGCTTACTTTGGGCTTGCCCAAGACGATAACGGCGTACACAGGCATGGACGCGCTCACGCACGCCGTGGAAGCGTTTATCGGGCGCTCCACCACAAAGGACACACGCCGCAACGCCATAGAGGCGGTCAAGCTTGTTCACGACAATCTTAAAACCTGCTACGACGAGCCGACGAACGCAGACGCGCGGCGCAATATGCTGTTTGCCGCGCACTATGCCGGCATAGCGTTTACCAAAAGCTACGTCGGCTACGTGCACGCGGTAGCGCACTCGCTAAGCGGCAAGTACGGACTGGCACACGGACTTACGTGCTCGGTGCTTCTGCCCGTCGTGCTGGAAAGCTACGGCAAGTCGGCGCACAAAAAGCTCGCTATACTCGCCCGCGAAATAGGAATTGCGGACAAGTCGGACAGCAAGCAAGCCGCGGCTGAGAAGTTTATACAATGGGTGTATTCGATGAACGATTACCTCGGTATTCCGCGCGGGTTCGCCGAAATACATGACGAGGACATCGACCAAATGTCCAAGTACGCCGCCAGGGAAGGCAATCCGCTGTACCCCGTTCCCAAGCTGTTCTCCCGCAAACAACTCAAAAAATTATACTACAAGGTGAAGCTGTAATGAACACGATAGAACAAATAGTAAAAGCACAGCGCGAATACTTTAACGCGCATAACACCCTGCCCGTAGCTACGCGGCTTAAATACCTTAAAGCGCTTAAAGCCACCATTAAGGCGCGCGAGCAGGATATATTCGACGCACTCAAAGCCGACTTAAATAAATCGGAGTCGGAGTCGTACATGGTGGAAGTGGGCATGGTTTTGGAGGAACTGTCCTACAACATTAAGCATGTAAAAAAATGGGCCAAGCCGTCGCGCCGCGGCACGCCGCTTGCGCAGTTTCCGTCCAAAAGTTACGTGCTGCCCTCGCCCTACGGCGTTACGCTCGTTATAGCGCCGTGGAACTATCCCTTCCTACTCGCAATGCAGCCGCTTATAGATTCGGTTTCCGCAGGTAATACGGTTGTGCTTAAACCGTCGCGCGCATCTGCGCAAACGAGCCGCGTAATGAAAGAGATAGTGGAATCGGTATTCCCGCCCGAATACGTTGCGTGCGTTTACGGCGAAAGCGCAAACGCCGAAGTGCTGGACTGCAAGTACGATTACATATTCTTTACCGGCGGCGCAGAGGTAGGCAAAAAGGTGTACGAGGCGGCAAGCCGCGACCTTACCCCTGTCACGTTGGAGCTTGGCGGCAAAAGCCCCACAGTCGTGGATGAAACGGCAAAGATAGATCTTGCGGCACGGCGTATCGTTTTCGGCAAGCTGCTCAACGCAGGACAGACCTGCATTGCACCCGACTATATTGTGGCGCACAAATCGATTGCCGACAAGCTAGTCGAATGCATGAAAAAGTACATAAACAAATTATATCCCGACGCGCTTAACTGCGAACACTTCGGCAAGATAATAAGCGAACGCCACTACAACCGCGTAAAGAATTTGATCAGTGGCAATATCGCTTACGGCGGCGGGTTCAGCGACGAAAAACAAAAAATAGAACCGACTATCATCTACCCCGCAACGCTCGACGACAACGCAATGCAGGAAGAAATTTTCGGGCCCGTAATGCCCGTACTCACCTATTCGACCGAAGCCGAGCTTAACGAAATATTAGACGCGCACCCCACACCGCTTGCTTTCTATTTGTTCACACAAAAACGCAAAAATGAAAAGAAGTTGATACGCAGCGTTCCGTTCGGCGGCGGTTGCGTAAACGACGTAATTATGCACATTGCCACGACAAAAATGCCGTTCGGCGGCGTAGGCACTTCGGGTATAGGCAGCTACCACGGCAAGACGGGCTTTATGACCTTTTCGCACTGCAAGTCAATACTCAAAAAATCCACCAAGCTCGACTTACCCATACGCTACTCGCCTTACTCGAAGTTCAAGGACAAGCTTGTACGCTTCTTTTTGAAATAATTATTAAATGCGGCGTCTGCCGCATTTTTTATTGGACAACCTATTGACAATACAGATACGGCATGCTATATTGACATGTGCCTATGAAAAACCCGTTTAAAGTACTGACAAAATTCGATATATGTTTATGGGTAGCGGCTTTTGCGGCTATCCTTCTCACCTTCTTTTTGACAAACTCCCACGACTACATGACGCTTGCTTCGTCGATAACCGGCATAACGATGCTTATGTTTATCGTTAAGGGCAACGTCGTGGGTCAATTTTTGACCGTGGCGTTTTCGATATGCTACGGCATAGTATCGTACTTTACAAAATACTACGGCGAAATGATAACCTACCTCGGCATGAGTACGCCCGCCGCGATATACGCAATAGTTACATGGCTGCGCCATCCGTACAAGGACAGCTCTAGCATATCCGTCGCCACGCTTAATGCAAAAAAGGTAACGATAGTAGGAGTAATTTCCGCAGCCGTCACGGTGGCGTTCTTCTTTATTCTGCGCGCACTCGGCACGTCCAACCTTGCAATAAGCACAGTGTCTGTCGCACTTAGCATGATGGCTGCATGCTTTACCATTCTGCGCAGTCCGTTCTATGGGCTTGCTTATGCGTGCAACGATATCGTGCGTATAGTGCTGTGGTCGCTCGTCGCCGCAACCGATATTACATGCTTGCCGATAGTGGTGTGCTTCTCGCTGTTCTTTATTTACGATACGTACGGATTTATCAACTGGACGAGGATGAAGAAAAAGCAAACCGCCGTCGAAACGCAATCTACCGAGGACACGCCCACGCGATCGCCCGAACAACAGCAAGAAACTGCTGATAATTAATTTACAAATTGCGTTAAAACGGTTGATTTTTAATTACACATATGCTATACTTACAAAGTAATGAGCCACTATAGTCTAGAGGTTAGGACGTTGGCCTCTCACGCCGAAGACCCGGGTTCGATTCCCGGTGGTGGTGCCACAAAAAAGACATATGCAATCGCATATGTCTTTTTTGTTAGCACCACCCCGGGAATCGAGTGTGGCAGTTGCATTGCCCTAATACCGAATAATCTCACAATGAACATCAAAGCCATTATTATTGTTCCACTTGTAGCCACACGGTCCGCTAACCGCTTGCGCGAAGCGCAAAGGTCGCCCGCGCTGTTCGCGGGCATTCCCGGTGGTATTACTGCAAATAATAAGGATGAGATTCTTCGCTTCGCTCAGAATGACAAAAAAATAATTAATGTCGTTACACTAAATTTAAAAACTCCCACCGATAAGTAGGAGTTTTATTTTTTGTTTTCTACGCCGCGTCTTTTATTACTTTGGGCGGAGCAGAATTCTTTATCGTGTCCGAAGTTACGATTATCTTTTTGATAGTCTTATCGGACGGGACTTTATACATAATGTCGAGCATTGCGTTTTCCACAATGGTGCGCAGTCCCCTCGCGCCCGTGTGCAACGCTATCGCCTTGTCGGCTATTGCAGTGAGCGCGCTCTCGTCGAATTCCAGCTGAACGCCGTCCAAGTCCAACAGCTTAACGTACTGCTTAACTATTGCGTTTTTGGGCTCTGTCAGCACGCGCACAAGGTCTTCCGATTTAAGGTCTTTAAGCGCCACGGTAACAGGCACGCGCCCTACAAGCTCGGGTATAAGCCCGAATTTGATAAGGTCTTGCGGCTGAACCTGCGGCAGCATAGCGTCGGGATCGGTCGCCTCGCTGTGCAACACGCCGCCGAAACCGATACGCGACTTTCCCAATCTATCCGCCACAATCTTGTCCAACCCGACAAACGCACCGCCGAGTATGAACAGCACGTTGGTGGTGTCCATATGGATAAACTCCTGTTGCGGGTGTTTGCGCCCGCCGTTGGGTGGAATGCTCGATATCGTGCTTTCTATAATTTTGAGCAAAGACTGCTGAACGCCTTCGCCCGACACGTCTCGCGTTATGGAAACGTTTTCGGACTTACGCGCAATCTTATCCACCTCGTCGATATAGATTATGCCGCGCTCCGCCGCCGCTACGTCGTAGTCGGCGTTTTTGATGAGCCTGAGCAAAATGTTTTCAACGTCCTCGCCCACATACCCCGCTTCAGTAAGCGTTGTGGCGTCAACCATGGCGAACGGTACTTTAAGGATTTTGGACAGCGTTTGCGCAAGCAAGGTCTTGCCGCAGCCCGACGGCCCGAACATCAAGATATTGCTCTTGTTGAGTTCTACGCCGTCGCCGTTATTGCGCTCGGCAACCGTGCGCTCATCGTCGCGGCGTCCCTTTTGCGCATTTCTGAGGTTGTAATTTACACGTTTATAGTGATTGTACACCGCCACCGACAGCACTCGCTTAGCTTCGTCCTGACCGATAATATACTTATCCAGCTCAGTTTTAAGCTGTTCGGGCGGAAGCAGCGCCACGGTGTCCGGCGTGCCATGCGTGTTCTCAGCAAGTTGGTCGCGGCAAATTTCCACGCACTCCTCGCAAATATACACACCGTCGCCAGGGGCGGCTATAAGGTGCTCGACCTTGGATTCCGGTCTGCCGCAAAACGAGCAGCAAGGTTCGTCGTTATTCATGTTATTATTCTTTTTTGCCATATTTATGAACCTCCTCCGTCATTAGTTTTCTTTTGTGGCAGTTTGGTCGTTTGTTGGTGATTATATACGTTTTTCGACTATCCCGTCGATAAGTCCGTAAGCCTTGGCTTCCTCGGCGAACATATAGTTATCGCGGTCTACGTCGCGCTCGATACGTTCAAGCGGCTGATTGCAGTTTTTGGCAAGAATCATATTCATGCGCTTTTTTACGCGGAGAATGTGCTGAGCGGTAATCGCAATATCGCTCGCTTGACCCTGCGCGCCGCCCGAAGGCTGGTGAATCATTATCTCGCTGTTGGGCAGCGCGAACCGCTTGCCCTTGGCGCCGCTGGACAGCAGGAACGCGCCCATACTCGCAGCCATTCCGACGCAGATTGTTTCCACGTCGCACTTGATATAGTTCATTGTGTCGTAG
>CAMWXP010000085.1 GCA_947178255.1 uncultured Clostridia bacterium
ACGCCGATTTGTTCACCAACGAGAGCATAATGAACGCGTTCAAAAACTCGCTCGTGCTCGCGCTGGTGTCGTCGCTGCTGTCCACCGTGCTCGGCACGACGGCGGCCGTCGGCATATTCTATATGCGCAAGTGGAAAAAATCCACCGCCAACTTCATAGCGAATATAACCATGGAAAACGCCGAAATCGTTACCGGCGTAACCTTTATGATGTTCTTTTTGGCGCTGCGCCTGCCGTACGGCTGGACTACGCTTATTATAGCGCACACTATGATAACCACGCCGTACGTTATACTTTCGGTAACGCCCAAGCTCAGTCAGCTCAATCCCAATCTGTACGAAGCGGGACTCGATCTCGGCGCGTCGCCCGTGCGGTCAATGCTTACGGTAATAGTACCGCAGTTAATACCCGGTATGTTAAGCGGGTTTGTTATGGCGTTTGCGCTGTCGCTGGACGACTTTATCGTAAGTAAGTTCGTCAACGGCAGTGTGGAAACTATCCCCGTGTATTTGTATAACGCGCTCGCAAAACGCGGCGCCGACCCGACGCTCAGGGCGCTTTCGTCCATACTGTTCGTAGCTGTGCTTGCCGTGCTCATAGCATTAAATGTAATCTCGGCAAAGCGTAAAGCTCGGAATATCGTCAAGTAGGTGAAAGAGATGAAAAAGAAACTTTTGGGAATAATCATGGCGGCGGTTATGGCTACCACGAGCGCGGCTGCGCTTGTCGGTTGCTCGCCCAGAGATGAAGTGCTTAAAATCTACAACTGGGGCGACTATATCGACGAAAGCCTTATAGGCGAGTTTGAGGACTGGTATAAAGTCGAAACGGGCAGAAATATTACCGTGCAGTACGATACATTCGAAACTACCGAGGACGTTATTACGCGCATCGAGGTTTTAAAGTCGGACTACGACCTTGTTTGCCCGTCCGACTACATAGCCGAGCGCATGATTAAGGGCGGGCTTGCGCAAAAGGTGGACAAAGATATTTTTGACGTTACAGACGACTTTTTGTACGACGGCTTGGCGGAAATGGTTAAGCCCTTCGACCCCAACAACGAATACTACGTTCCGTACGTGTGGGGTACGTTCGGCATAATGTACGATACCAATTATATCGACGCGGGTTCCGAGGACATGACGTCTTGGGAAGCAATGTGGTCGCCTAAGTATAAAAAGCATATCCTTATGAAGGACAGTGTGCGCGACGCATATTCGGTGGCGCAGATTTACGCCAACCGCGAAAAGCTTTCCGCATTGTCCGACGGCTTTACCGATTATAACGACGAATACAGAGAAGAGCTTATATCGTACTTTACAGGCACGTCCGAAAATCTTATCAAGACGGCGCAGGACGCGCTTGTAACGCAAAAGCGCTTGCTGTACAAGTACGAGGTGGACGACGGCAAAAATGATATGCTTGCCGGTACGACGGAAGCGCACCTTGGGCTTTTCTGGTCGTGCGATACCTGCCTTATTATGCAAGAGGACGGCGGCGACCACTTCTATTACGAGGTGCCCAAAGAGGGCAGCAACGTGTGGGTGGACGGTTGGCTCATTCCCAAGTACGCCGGCAACGTAACCGCCGCAAACTACTTTTTGAAGTTCATCAATCTGTACGACGACGACCACGACTTTGCAATGACAAACTTTGATTATATGGGCGCGTCAATGGCGAGCAAAGCGGTTATGGAAGACGCAAAGGCGGCGCTTATCGAGGACGAGGACGGATTCTTCGAGGACAAGGAAGAGTGGTTCAAGGACATGTATATCGACATGCTTTTCCCGTCCGAGGACGTGCTTGCCCGCTGCGGCGTAATGCGCGACTTCGGCAAGAAGTGGGGGACGGAACTGGACAGTATGTGGATTGACGTGAAGACGCTTTAAGAATTCGGAATTCGGAATTATGAATTCGGAATTAAAAATAATGGTAAGATTTTTAGAGTGATGACCTTCCCCGTGGGGGAAGGTGCCCGAAGGGCGGATGAGGGGCGACCGCACAATATGAAAATTTTTTACGATGCGATAGTAATAGGCGCGGGACACGCGGGAGTGGAAGCGGCGCTGGCGCTGGCTAAGACGGGAGTAAAAACTCTCGTCCTTTCCATCACGCCCGACAACGTCGGATATATGGCGTGCAATCCGTCCATAGGCGGCACTGGCAAGGGACATTTGGTGCGCGAACTCGACGCACTCGGCGGCTTTATGGGCATTGCCGCAGACGCGTGCGCTACGCAAATACGCATGCTCAATTCCGCCAAAGGTCTTGCCGTGCGTTCGCTCCGCGCTCAAGAGGACAAGTATAAATACCACGCCTTTACCAAACGCGCATTGGAGCAAGCGGACAACCTTTCGCTCCGTCAGGACGAAGTAAAAAGCATTACACGCGACGGCGACGACTTTACCGTGGAATGCGTTACCGGCAGTGTTTACGGTTGCCGCGCGGTCGTCGTTGCTACCGGCGTGTATATGGACAGTACTATCATCTGCGGAAAGTCGGTGCAAAAGCGCGGGCCTGTGTGCTTTCCGCGCAGCGATTATCTTGCCAATGCGCTTACCTCGCTCGGCTTTAATTTAAGGCGGTTCAAGACGGGCACGCCCGCTAGGCTGCTCGGCAAATCGATAGATTTTTCCAAGCTGGAAGTGCAGGCGGGCGACGACGTTCCGTACACTTTTTCAGCCATGACAAAGCGCCGACCCAAGGACACTACGGTGTGCTATCTCGGCTATACCAACGAGAACACACACAATATTATTCGCGCCGCGTTGGAGCTTTCGCCGCGCAAGCTCGGGCTTATAACGGGTACGGGCGCTCGGTACTGTCCGTCCATAGAGGACAAGATAGTGCGGTTTGCCGACAAGCCTCGGCATGTGTTCTTTCTCGAGCCCGAAGGCGACGGTACCGACGAATGGTATATTCAAGGCATATCCACTTCGCTGCCGCCCGACGTTCAGCGCGAAATGTACCGCTCGATCGTCGGACTGGAAAACGTCCAAATCGTGCGCGACGCGTACGCCATAGAATATGAGTGCATTGACGCGCGTGAGCTGTATCCGTCGCTTATGTCCAAGCGCATAGCCGGCTTGTTCTTTGCGGGGCAGGTCAACGGCACCAGCGGTTACGAGGAAGCTGCGGCGCAGGGTATGCTCGCCGGAATAAACGCTTCGGCGTATATCAGGGGCATAGAGCCGCTTATACTCGACCGCACAAACAGCTATATCGGCGTTATGACCGACGACCTTGTAACCGTCGGCAGCGACGAGCCTTACCGCATGCTTACGGGCAGGGCGGAGTGTCGGCTTAGCTTGCGCCAAGACAACGCCGACCTGCGGCTTACCGAGCTTGCCGAAAAGTACGGCACGATTTCGCCCGAACGCAAAAAGCTACTTAACCGCAAAAAAGTGCAAATACAAAAATGCGAAAAGCTTATAGGCACAAAGCTGGACGACGATACCGTGGTCAAGCTGTTCGACCAAGCGGGTGAGGAAAATCCCTGCCGCGGCATGACGGTCAGCGACGTACTTAAACGCCCCAATATCACTTTGGAATTGTTCGAACAATACTTTGACGAACTGAAAGGCATTATGCCCGCCGCAAAGCTGGAAGTGTACGCGCGTCTGCGTTACGACAGTTACTTGCGCCGTCAGCAAGCCGAGCTGCAAGATAAATCGCGGCTTGAAAACATGCGGCTGCCCACCGATATAGACTATATGACGGTTGACGGATTGCGACTGGAAGCGCGGGAAAAGCTTAACAACATAAAGCCGCTGTCCATAGGTCAAGCCTCGCGCGTCCCGGGTGTTACTCCCGCCGACGTATGGGTGCTTATCGGGAAATTCAGAATTCAGAATTAAGAATGCGGAATTATAAATAAGGTTGAGATTCTTCACTGCGTTCAGAATGACAAAATTAAATTTTTTCTTGTCATTCCGAGTGTAACGAGGAATCTCATCCTTTTTTCTTTACTTTTTATTCGTAATGCTGTATAATAGCCGTATGGAAAAAATTGCAGGCACAAAACCGTTGTTTCGGGATAAAAAGCGGCGCGTGTGGGAGGTTGACTTCCTGCGCGGTTTTGCCGTGCTTGCAATGTGTTTCGATCACTTTATGTACGACTGCTCGCACCCGCGGGATTTCTTTTCTAATTTTTACGACGTAACTAATGCGTTTGCCGAAAAGCTGTATACGTTTGCTTCTTGGTATTGGAAGTCGTCGAATGATTATATTACCGGTTTTAGGTTTTGGGGACATGCCGTCTTTATATTTCTGTTTTTGTTTTTGGTGGGAACGAGCTGTGCGTTTTCGCGCGACAACGCCAAGCGCGGTGCGCAGATAGGCGTTGCGGCGTTTGTTTTTACGGGCATAACGTTCGTGCTGAAAGTAATGGGAATAATGACGTACGGTGTGGTGTTCGGTATTTTGCACTGCATTGCTTTGAGCGTTCTTATATGCGCGGCGGTCGATAATCTTACAAAGTTCAATAAATACGTCAATAAGTACGCGCCGCTCGTTATAGGCGTTATTATATTGGCGTTCGGCATTTATTTTAAATCATGGGAACAGCTTTTATACGACGGTAGCGGCCACAGGCTATTCGAATACGAGTTTGTAGACGAACACTTTTTGGGCTATATATTCGGCACGCACGCGTTCGGCGACGATTGGTTCGGGCTTTTCCCGTATTTGGGCTTTGTATTTTTGGGAATATATTGGGGCAGAGCGGCATACCCCACGCGACAATCGCTACTGCCGCGGCTTAACGGCAAGTGGAATAAGCCGTTTACCTTTGTGGGTAGGCACGCGCTTTTAACGTATTTTTTTCATCAAGTAGTTATAGCGGGGCTTATTATGTTGGTCGGGCTGTGCCTCGGGTACAGCTTGACTATATAACGGTGGTGGCATATGTACATGTACCAAACGATTAAAGACTATTACAAAAAAGACTCCGATTCGCCCGCGCTACTGTACATGGGCAAAACGTTTACCTATGCGCGGCTGTTCGATGAAATAGATAAGGCTGCGCGCAAGCTGGCTTCTTACGTTAAGGAAGGCGACGTGGCTACCGTGTGTATGCCAAACACGCCCGAATGCGTGTTTTGCTTTTATGCGCTCAATCGGCTGGGCGTTATTGCGCACATGGTACATCCGCTTGCACCGTTAAACCAAATAAAAAAATTCATGACGGCGGCAAAGTCCAAGCTGCTCATAACGCTGTCTATCAATTTGGATAAATACGCGCCGCTTACGAGCGAATATCCCATTGTATCCGTGCACCCCGCGCGCACGCTGGGGCTTGTAAAGCGCAAGCTGTTCGATATAGCGGTCAAGCCGTACAAAGGCGATATGACGGGAATAACCG
>CAMWXP010000086.1 GCA_947178255.1 uncultured Clostridia bacterium
CACCTACGCCCACGCCGACAAGCACAAAGACGACGGTGTATTACACAAACAACGGCAACTGGGCTAACGTATATGCATACTGCTGGAATTATGCTTCCAATTCGCCTAAAACGGCTTGGCCGGGGGAAAAACTGACGTCGTTCGGCACTTCGGGCTACAACGAAAAACAATACAAAATAGAGGTTGATTATTCGCAATACGACAGGATCATTTTCAATGACGGACGCGACGGCGGATCAAAGACTAAGGACTTGGTCGTGAGCGGCGCGACAAGCGGATATTACGGAACGGACGGTACGTTTACAATGGGTACGGAAAACTACGGAAACGTTACGGAAAAGACGTTTACCGACAACAAGAATTTAAGCTATATAGGCAATAAAAGTAAAAAGGTTTGGATATACACGCCGCCCGGATATTCGACTTCTAAAAAATACGGCGTGCTGTATATGTTTGACGGGCAAAACGCGTTTGGAGCGGCAAACGGCGTAGCGGAGAACGGCAATTCGTGGTGCGTAGACGTTGCGGTGACTAGCCTTGTCAAAAACGGCGGCGACGGCGTTATAGTAGTCGCCATAGACAACGGCAGCGGCGGCTACGTACAGCGCAATCGTGAGCTTACTATGAGCCTAAGCTTCGGAACGCTTACAGACTTGGCAAATGAACCGGGATTTGACAACGGCACGTTGGACGATTTGGGCAACTTTATCAAGCAAACTGTTATGCCGTGGGTCAACTCCAATTACTCCGTTGATACAAGCCGCGAAAAGACGGGCATTGTCGGTTCGTCGTCGGGCGGGCTCGGATCGTACTATCTCGGGCTTAGAGACAACGATTTGTACGGTTATATAGGCGCGTTCTCGCCGGCTAACGGGTTGTTTACCAATAACGATTGGAAAAGGTTTTATACAAGCAAAAACGGATTTACTGCCGGCAAGCCCAAGGTATACGTTTATTGCGGGCAAAACGATAACGGCTTAGAGGATATGCTGCTGCCCGAAACCAAACGCATAAAGAGCGGGCTTACCGCATGCGGATTTTCCGCCTCGAATATAACGGAAAATTACGTCAACGGCGGCGATCACAACGAAGCTTATTGGCGCATAGCCTTCCTCGAATTTTTGGGCAAAATGGTAGGATAGTCAACTGCGTTTTACCGTGTTATATTGTACTTATAAAGGCGTCCGAAGCGGCGCCTTTTATGTTGTGTGGATTTTGTGCCCGCCATCTTGAAGGAATTTTCGTTAATATGTTGCTTTTATGCAAATAATACTGTATAATGAGATTTGTAAATGTGTACCTATTTTACGGTAGGTATATGTTTGCGCGGTGGATTTCGCCGTATGAAACCGAAACGGACGCTCGTAGGATTTTTCTCGGCGTGCCTTTTCGGCGGACATACCAAAGATAAATTCGAACTTGCGTTTAAGTTCGGATTGGCGAAGCACACCAAAAAATTCACTTCGGACAAATATAAACAATGAACATCAAATTTTCACCGCCCGACATATCCGAGCGGGAAATACAAGAAGTAGCGGAAGCATTGCGCTCGGGCTGGATAACGACAGGCCCGCGCACAAAAAAACTGGAAGCGCTTATTGCGGAATACGTAGGCACTCCCAAATGCGTTTGCTTAAATTCGCAAACGGCTTGCGCGGAAATGGCGCTCAGGCTTCTCGGTATCGGCGAAGGCGATGAGGTCATAACCTCGGCTTATACGTATACCGCGTCGGCGTCGGTTGTGTGTCATGTCGGCGCAAAGCTTGTGCTTGTCGACACGCAAAAGGACAGCCTCGAAATGGACTACGACGCGTTGGAGGCGGCTGTTACCGAGCGCACCAAGGCGATAATACCCGTCGATTTAGGCGGCATTCCGTGCGACTACGATAGGATTTTTCAAATCGTCAACGGAAAGAAAAAACTGTTCAAGCCGTCAAACGATATCCAAAAAGCCATTGGGCGCATTGCCGTTTTGGCGGACACCGCTCATGCATTCGGTGCCGAGTGGCATGGGAAAAAGGTGGGCAGCATAGCCGACTTTTCGTCGTTCTCTTTTCATGCAGTTAAGAACTTTACTACCGGCGAGGGCGGCGCGCTCACGTGGAAGCATATAGACGGTATTGACGATGACGAGATGTACCGCCAATTACAGCTTTTGTCGTTGCATGGACAAAGCAAGGATGCGCTTGCAAAAATGCAGCTCGGCGCGTGGGAGTACGACATTGTCGGCACTTGGTACAAGTGTAATATGACCGACGTTGCGGCGGCTATGGGTTTGGCGCAATTTGAGCGTTATCCGCAAATGCTGAAACGCAGGAGCGAAATAATACGAAAGTACGACGGCGCGTTTAAGCCGCTCGGTATCAAGGTTTTGCCGCACTATACGGACAATTACACTTCGTCCGGACATTTATATTTGACGCGCGTACCCGATATTACAGCCGAACAGCGTAACGAAATAATTACTCGTATGGCGCAAAAAGGCATTGCGTGCAACGTTCACTATAAGCCGTTGCCGCTGCACACGGCGTATAAGCAGCTCGGCTTCAATATTAAGGATTATCCCAACGCATACGCGCAGTTCGCCAACGAAATAACGCTACCGCTGCATACTCTTCTAACCGATGAAGAGGTACAATATATTATAGAAAGCTATAAAGGTATTGTTTCCGATTATTTATGCTGATTTGTAAGTGGGACAAAGTTCCCGAAGATATTAGAAACGACGCGGTGTACCCGTATTGGAAAAAGCTTCGCAAAAAGAATTTTTCGCTGTTTTGGAAGCGGGTATTCGATATTGTGGTTTCGCTGTTGATGTTGATACTTTTGTCGCTGTTGTTTATTATTCTCGCCATTGCAATAAAGATCGATTCCAAGGGCTCGGTCTTTTACAGGCAAGAGCGGGTAACGCAGTACGGCAAAAAGTTTCGCATACATAAGTTCAGGACTATGGTTACCGACGCGGACAAAATAGGCAGTCAGGTCACGGTGGCGGGCGACAGCCGAATAACCAAGGTGGGACGATTTATACGCAAGTGTCGCCTCGACGAGGTGAGCCAGCTGATAGACGTGCTTACCGGAAATATGACGTTTGTAGGCACCCGTCCCGAAGTGCCCAAGTACGTCGAGCAGTACACCGACGAGATGAAGGCGACGCTGCTGCTGCCCGCAGGGGTTACGAGCGTGGCGAGCATAAAATACAAGGACGAGGCTACGCTGTTGGAAAACGCCGAAAATGCGGACGAGGTTTACGTCAACGAGGTTCTGCCCGGTAAGATGGAATACAATTTGCAATCGCTTAAAAGATACGGCTTTTGGCGTGATATCGGCGTAATGTTTGCGACCGTCGGCGCGGTTTTAAAGGGGTAAACTTTGGAAGAATTTTCGGTATTGATGTCCGTTTATATTAAGGAAAAACCGGAGTATTTGCGCGCATGTCTTGACAGCGTTCTCGCAAACACCGTGGTGCCCAACGAAATCGTAATAGTCAAAGACGGCCCAATCACCGACGAGCTGGAAGCGACGTTGCAGGAATATATCGGCAATAACGAAGGCTTATTCAATATTGTTCCGCTTGAAACCAATCACGGATTGGGGCTCGCGCTTGCCGAAGGAATACGGCATTGCTCCAACGAAATCGTGGCGCGAATGGATACCGACGATATAGCGGTGCCTAATCGATTCGAATTGCAGTTAAAGGCGTTCGAGGAAGATTCCGATTTGGATATATGCGGCGGGCAGATAGCCGAGTTTGAAACGACGCCCGACGATATTATCGGTGAGCGGCGCGTGCCGCTTACTCACGACGAAATCGTAGAGTACCAAAAAACACGCTGTGCGTTCAATCACATGACGGTGATGTACAAAAAGAGCAAAGTGCTCGAAGCGGGCAGCTATAAGCATTGTCCGCTTATGGAAGACGATTTGCTGTGGGTGGACATGATTCTTGCCGGCGCCAAGTGCGCAAATTTGGACGAGTATCTTTGCAAGGTGCGCACCAACCGCGATATGATTGCGCGCCGCGGCGGGCTGAAATATTATAAAAAATACAAAGCCGCGCGCAAGAGAATTCTCGACACCGGATTTATCACCAAAAAGCAATACCGTAAAACTAACAGAATTCAGCTTATCGTTTGCATAATGCCCAAGTGGCTTAGAAAAAAAGTCTTTTTCGGACTGTTGCATAAAAAGAGGACAAAGGATGACGGAATTACAGTCTAAATTGCTCGACATGCTAAAATGGTTCCACTCGTTTTGTGTGGAGCACGATTTGCGATATTATGCTCTCGGCGGCACCATGCTCGGCGCCGTAAGACATAAAGGTTTTATTCCTTGGGACGACGATATCGACGTGGGCTTGCCGCGTGCCGACTATAATAAATTTATCGAACTGTCCGATTGCATTCCCGCTCCGTACGTTTTGGAAACGCCGCAGTCGCCAGCAAAAGAGTTTGTATACGCGTATTCCAAGCTGTACAATACGGATACGACTTTTATCGAAAAGGGCAAGAAAAATATCAAGCGCGGAATATTCCTCGACGTTTTTCCTATTGACGGACTTGGCAACGACGAGGCGGAGGCTTTGGCGCAATTCAACAAAACGGCGCGCTTGGTCAAGAAGCTGGCGGTTAGAGTTTCGCCTATAAGAAAAGGGCGGGGCTTTGCCAAAAACTGCGCGGTCGCTTTGTCGCGATGCGTTCCGCAATTTATAATAAACGACAAAAAGCTTGCGCAAAAGCTCGACCGCGTTGCCGCGCAAAAGGGTTACGACCAAAACGCCTTCGTGGGAAATTTGGTGTGCAACTACAAGCCGCATAATATTTTGAAGCGCGAGTATTTCGGAACGCCTACGCTCTACGTATTTGAAGATACGGAGGTGTACGGCGCACAAGATTACGAAGGATATTTGTCGCAGGTCTTTGGCGATTGGCGCAAGCTTCCGCCCGAGGATCAGCAAGTATCTTTGCATTTATCATCAAAAATCGATTTGAATAAGTCTTACTTAGATACGGGAGAAGCACGATGCAAGCGATAATTTTAGCCGCCGGAATGGGCAAACGGTTAAAGGAATTAACCAAGGATAATACCAAATGCATGATACGCGTCAACGGCGTTACGTTGATCGAGCGATTGCTCGGGCAGTTGGAAAAATACAAACTTAACAAGATAGTTATCGTAGTCGGATACGAGGGACGTAAACTGATAAAGTTTATTCAATCGTTAAATATAAAGACCGAAATCGAATTTATAGACAA
>CAMWXP010000087.1 GCA_947178255.1 uncultured Clostridia bacterium
CAACTTCATCGGCACAATCTATTAAATAAATAATATTTTCATTTATTATAAAATCCTTCAACTCTCCTGCCTGTAACTCGGCTTCCTTCAAACCATAAGTTTTTTCCAATACATTATTTAGATTTATATTATCGCCGTCTAAGTCGCAAATATTATTTATAGGTAAATACATGGGCAAAAACGCGTTATCTTTAAACAAACTCGATAGAGTGTCATTAGAGAGCAAACATTCCTTTTTTCTATATTGTTGCACTAACGATGATGTTATATGTCTTATCATCGTACTTTTTCCGCTTCCTGGTGCGCCCTCAGCAATGCAAAACTGGTTCGCACAAACGGCGTCAATAACGCTCAAAGTCTTGAATCGTATTTTCCTGCCATCACGCCATAATGGTTTAAATAGCAATTTTGTTTCTGTATTATCGTTAATAATCTCATTAAATTTATCCAGAAACCGAGTTTTGCGATATTTTTCGATTTTATTATCTTTACAATACAGACCGTTTTGCGTCTCATAGATTTCCGTAATTTCTTTGTTTTTTACAACTATATCTATATCTATATTCGTAGGAACAGACACGTAATAATCATCATCTGAACTGATAAAATCATAATTATTATCACTTGATGATAGTTTAGTAACCATGTTTACGAAATACTCTGTAAAGCGTTTATTATCCCGTGCGGAAATTGTTTTGTTTGCATGCCCCGTAGTCTTAAGGCTATTTTCATCACTCATTATTTATATTTCCCCCATTTATTAAGCCATTTTTCATTCCAAGAACGGTCTATAGGATTATCATTTAAGGCTTTAAATAAATCTTTTCTTTTTTCAGTGCTACGATCTCCAGAAGCTTCATTTCTGGCAAATTCCTTAATTGCCACATAAATATTTACTATACGAATATAAAGATTTTCGCTCACGGCTAAAAGCAACGATGTTTGCGCAACAAAATCCCAAATCGGTGATTTAAATTCTATAGGAAGTGTATCATTACTTGAAATAGACTTCTCCACAAACGGAACTATTGAAGTATTTATTTCAAGTTTAAGTCGCTCTACCAATCTAGATATAGCACGTTTTTTTTGAATATGCGCTACTAAGACAGAAGACACAAATCCCAACAAGGCACCTACAAGCGCCCATAATCCGTTAGAATCCCATATTCCACTTAACTCTTGCTCAACAGACAAAAACATACCGCTCATCCTTTGTATACGTTACCATAAATTATACAAATTGGTTTTATACGTAAATCTATTATACTACACAACATACAATATTGCAATAGATTCAAACAAAAAAATAGTTTTCAATAATAAGTCGAACATAGGTTAACTAGCACTATGAGATATCTCTATTTGTCACCCAAGGCTTCGTTTTGAATGACGTATAAAGGTAACGAGTCCGTAATTCAAAAAACCCTCCCAAAGGTTTTTTTCTGTTGGGAGAGGATTGGGAGTAAGGTTTTAGAAAATCGTCGAAATTGGCTGATATTGTAGATTCGCAACTGTTGCAAGTACTATATGTTGTATTACTAAATTATAATTACTTCCTCTGACTCAGTAGTTGAATTTATTTTATCATTTTAATGCTTTGTGACTAGCAGATGGCGTAAGGCGTGCTTTGATTCTGACTTTATGATGCTCATAGACAGTTCGAAGATACTGTCTGCTTCCGGTTCATCAAGATTAAGCCGAGCCGACAGTTCAGTCACTATTTTAGGCTTGTTCTTTTTGCGGAAAATGAAGTTGTTTTCCAAAACATCGTTGACGGTTGCGCATTGTTCGGCGGAAAGTTTGGTTTGGATTTCAAGTTCTTTTATGAAGTCTGTGTTGTTCTAATACTTCTCCTTATTCCCCCACTAACAAATTGCGCGGAGCGATCTTTTTTATTCGCAATGACAGTAAGCAAGCCAAGCCGAACGATAAAGCAATCAGTCCAAGACCTGTTGCGGTAATAAATCCAATCGGCAAGCCGAATGTACATTTTACTATGCCTATACTGCTCAAAAACAAACTCATAAGCGGGTTTATTATAAGGCAGCATATGACAAGACCTATCACCGTAGAAAGTATAATCGACGGCATAAACGACAGCGCGGTTTGCAGTATCAGCTGCCTTGTAGTAAAGCCGAGCGACTTTAAAATACCGTAGTCGCGCATTTTGTTGTTGAGCATTGTGCGCACCAAAAGGAACAAAACAAAGGCTACGATAATTACCGAAAGAATAAGCATAGCGATTACGATTATAGTCATAAGCGACACGTAAACGACGCTCGCGCTTTCCACAGTGGTTTGAATATTTATAACGGTATTGACGTGTCCGTCGAACAAATCCTTCATTTCGGCATTGAATGCGTCAATATCAGTTCCCTTGGAAAGGTTGATATAATAATTGGTATATGCCAGCGTTCCCAGCCGTTCATAACCTTGCCTTGTCATAAGGCAGTCGCGCCCCAAGTAGTTGGAAATTTGCGTAAAGCCGCATACAAGATACTTTTCGGTTTTGCCGTTTGCCGTGATTTCAATCTCGTTGCCTATTTTAATACCCTTTTCCTTAGCATATTTCGCACCGAGCGCCAACTCGTTGTCGTACTTAGGGAACCGTCCGTCAAATACCACGCTTTTGTTATTGACCGTAGAAAAGTCGTCGCACAGCGTTACCATAAGCTCCGCGCCGCCGGCATGCGCGACGTTAATCGAGTGATAAAGATACACTTTTTCCACTCGACTATCTACGTTCATATTTTGCAGAAATTCACTCTCCTTTTCAATATCGACGCTTATACAGCTATCTGCCATTTCGCCCATTATGAGATCTATGAACGGCGTCATATCCATAATTACGTTCTTTGTCATCAGTCCGGAGAACACCAGCACAAGCGACAACACGAGCATAGTGATACACACCGTTATATTGTGTTTGACGCCCGACAGCGTCGTTTTGAGCGCGAGAGCGAGGTTTAGCGGCGCCTTAGTCTTTTCCAGCGGAATATAGTTGCGCTTGAAGTTGTGCGTCGTTATGCCCGACCTGAGCGCCGATATAGGCTCGATTTTTTTGATTTTGCGCGAGGACAACCACACGGCAAGAGCGACGGCTCCGCCCAAAATCAACAACGTAATCAAAAGCGGCAACGGCAAGAAACGCATAGCGTACGGTATGCCCGTTTGCGTAATCATCATCGAGTTTATCGCAGGGAAAATACAATATGCCAATCCCGCACCGATAATTGCAGCCAGCAACGTCAGCCCCAAAAACTGTATCAGCAACGAACAAACAAGCTGCCTGCTCGTATACCCCACTGCTTTGAGCGCACCGAGGTTTTTCATATTTACTTGGATATAGTTGATTATGTTGGACGCTATTACAACGAGCGCGATAAGCAGTACGAAAAACGCCATTGCGCTGATTATGCCGGAGCATATCATTTGCGAAATATAGCGCGCCTGCGTAACGATGTCGTAGCAGTTGCTCACCATCGTAAGATTGGGAAATTGCTGTGAAACCTTGGCTTTTATGTCAGCCTCGAAGTTGAGGTTTATCGACTTATCTTTAAGGCGCACAGAGCATAGGGTGGATTTAACGCCATAACCCGATTGTTCGAGTTCGGCGTACTTATCCTCGGTAAAAATAATTACGGTCGTTCCGCAGTTGTGCGAGCCCAACATGGTGTTGTTGAAAAATCCGCAAACCTTGTAGTTTACTTTATTGCTGCCGATAGAAATCTCGACCGTTTTGCCTACTGCGACGTCGCCCGATTTGTAAAGCATGGGTAAATATATGCCGCTTGTATACGTGCCGTCTTCAACGATTTCCATCCTGCCGATTTTACGAGACAACGCGACTTGTTTAGTCATATACACGCACCATGTACTGAACTGCTCTCCGTTGTACGGAATCTGCGTGGTCATATGTATACAGCTGTCCATGCTAAACGACGATACGCGCTTGTCGCTTGCGAGTGTTTGAGAGAGAAATTCCCCTACCTCACCGTCCTCGTCATCTATTGTCAGCGTAAAGTGTCCGTCGTTGAGCTTGTCGTGGTATCTATCGAAGTTAGCCTTGTAGTCCATAGACAGCATGAGCCAAAGATTGAGCATTAACGCCGCTATCAAAATAAGTACAACTATTGCGGCGGTTTGCCCCTTGGCTTTGCGCATATTGGAGCGCGCAATAAGAAAGAGCTTTCTCACTTTACCACCCCATTTCAGCAAGGAAAGCAGACAGCTTTTCGTGCCGCGCTTCGTCGCCATGCACGTACTTACCTAAATCGCACTCGCCCAAGATTACTCCGTCTTTTAAGTACAAAATGCGATTACCACGGCGCGCCGAACGCATATCGTGCGTGACCATTACCACGCTTTGACCCTGCTCGTTGAACTTGGTAAGCGTGTCGAGTACGTCCAATCCCGTTTGGGAGTTGAGTGCGCCCGTCGGCTCATCGGCAAACAGTATTTCGGGATTGTTCACAAGCGCGCGCACTATACCGACGCGTTGCGCCTCCCCGCCCGATATTTGAGTAGGAAACTTGCGTTGCGTTTCCTCGGATATATCTACCGCAGCAAACAGCTCTTTGGCGCGCGCCACGACAGCTTTTTTGTCCTTATTTACGAGCAGTCCAGCCGACAAAACGTTGTCCATTACGCTCATGCCGTCAATCAAATAAATCTGCTGAAAAACGAATCCGCAATGATTACGACGGAACACCGCAAGCCCGTCTTGCGACAAGTCGGATATTACGGTATCGCCGAACGTTATAGTACCTATGCTGGGCGTATCCATACCCGAAAGCGCATACAGCAGCGTGGACTTGCCAGCGCCGCTCGCGCCCATTATTACGGTAAAATCGCCGCGGTAAAGCTGTAAATCGATGTTCCTTAACACGTGCTGCTGCAATCCGCCGTTGGAGAACGTTTTGCACAGCTTGTCTGTTTTTAATAAAACTTCGTTCATAATTGCTCCTTTTACAGCTTAATTTTACCGCATTATTATCTTAACAATCTTTAACTAATTCTTAAATATTTATTAATTATGATTAAGCGGAATCGTAACGGTAACTTTTAAACCACGCTCGCCGTTTGCAATATCGAGTACGCCGCCCATTTCGCGCATAAAGTAATCGGAAATGTACA
>CAMWXP010000088.1 GCA_947178255.1 uncultured Clostridia bacterium
CCGACACCGAGCTCGGCAACGCCGCCGTAAACCACATAAAAAGCTTCGGCATAGATACTTCCAACATAGTGCGGCGCGGCGACGTTATGGGCATATACTTTGTGGAAAACGGTAACGGCAGTCGAGGCTCGAACGTAATTTACATGCGCAAGTTTTCCGAGTTTACCCGTCTCACGCAAGACGATTACGATTACGACCGCATATTCGACGGCGTTACGCTTTTCCATATAAGCGGCATATCGTTTGCGCTGTCCGAAAGTAGTAGACAGCTTGCTTTCAGACTTATCGACGAAGCAAAGCGCCGCGGCGTTAAAGTCAGCTTTGACTTTAACTACCGCGCAAAGCTTTGGGATACGACTACCGCCGCACAGTACCTTAAACAAGCTGCAAGCAAGGCGGATATCGTTTTGTCAAGCACTCTCGACCTTTCGGTATTTTTGGAAACAACCGAAGCGGAATATTACAACCAATACAACAGCGAATATTTGGTGTTGCGCGACCGCAAAATATTAGCGACGGATAAGCACAGCGTAAAAGTCACCGTTTACCATAACAACGGACAGTCCGTAGACCGCTACTCCTCGCCCATCGTGGAATTTGCCGTTACCGAAAAAATAGGCGGCGGAGACGCGTGTGACGGAGCTATGCTGCACGGACTGCTCAGCGGTAAGGACTTAAAATCCGCAACGACTTTTGCTATAGCGGCGTTCGCTTTAAAGCACAAAATAGCCGGCGATACGTTTACGGGCACCGAAAACGACGTACTCGCCTACAAAGCAACCTTTGGAGATTTGCTTAAATGAAAAAGAAAATTTTGCTTAGCATAGCCAAGCCCGACAAGGACTTCGACCGTATGCGCGCCGAGCTGTCGCGTGTCGCCGACGTTACGGTAGCCGATTTGGAAAACTACTCGCTTGACGGCGTAGATATTTTTATCGGCAAGAATATGCCCGAAAACAAGCTGAAAACGGCTGACAAGCTAAAAGCGGTGTTCGCGTACAAAACGGGCGTGGACGGCTTTCCGCTTGACGCTCTTAGCGCCAAGGGCGTAATGCTATGCAACTCGCATATAAATTCGGAATACATTGCGCAATACGCGTTTGCGCTTGCCCTATCCATTACCGCGCGCGTAACCGAGTTCGACCGCAAAATGCGCGACGGCGATTGGGGTATAGCCAATCCGTATTGGAAAAATCTTTTCGATATGAAAGTCGGTATCGTAGGCTACGGCAGTATTGGCAAAGCTATCAACAAGGTACTGCGCGACAACGGCATACCCGCCTATACCATTGACCGCGGCAAAGATTACGGAGATATATCTCTTGTGCCGTCGCTCCAAGCGCTGTGTGAACAAACCGATTTGATTATGATTGCCCTGCCCCAAACGCCCGACACAGACAATATGTTCAATGCCGAAATCTTTAAATTACTAAAAGGCAAATATATCGTAAACGTAGGCAGGAGCAACTGCATAGACGAACATGCGCTTTATATGTCGCTTAAAAATGGCGAGCTTGCAGGGGCGGCAATAGATACTTGGCGGCAAAAGCCTACGCCCGACAATCCCATACTCAAACCGTTTAACGAGCCGTTCGACAAGCTTGACAACATAGTCCTCTCATCACACAAGGCAATGCAAGTGGATGACGGTCACAGCAAGTACGTTGACGATACGCTAAAAAACGTTTTAAGTTACCTATCCGGCAATACGCCCCGAAACGTTGTCGACCTCAAAAAAGGATATTAAAAAACAACCGCACGGCATACACCGTGCGGCTTTTTGTTTATATTTGTTTTCATCTTGCAAATCAATCGAATAAGACCGTTTCTATTTTAAAATCGCAATAGTATTCGGCAGACTTACAAGTGAATTTAAGTACGCTGTAATCGGGATCTGTCACACCCTTTTTATAGAACAGTCTATCACCTAACCGCCAAATCTTATCCTTTGTCGGTTGGTCTTGGCACACCGCCATATCGCCTATCAAAGTCGCGCCTTGATACTTGAACCGTCCGCGTTTGTAAAAGTACACACAAGCCTTGTTGTTTGCCAGATACTGCGCCACCTTTTTGGACGAAGTGTTGGTGGAAAAATAGATATCGTTGCCGTCGATCACGCGAGGCGCAAGCATAGCCCGAATAACGGGATATCCGTTCTCGTCCACCGAACCTATAAACGCCGTCTTTTGTTCTTTAATAAAGTCAAGTATATCTTGCTTTGTCATACGTTACTCCTCTATTGAATTATTATTGCTTATTTATTATCGGATTTTTTCCGTTTGAACATCCGTATTATGCTAAGCACAAGGCTTACTACCGCAAGCATTATCGCGCACGCGGCGACTATAAAAATCAAGACGGAAAGCCAGTTGACTTCGGTATAGAGCAAGTACGCGCCGCATACAAGTGCGATCACGTTCGCGGGTATAACGGCTATGTCCACAGCTATCGCCACAATCGGAACGAATCTTAATACCTTTGTTTGCTTTTTAGCTGCAAGTACCGCACCAACTCCCGTGACTATGTTCGCAATAGCACCGCAAAACGCCATTAAACACAAAAATCCAATCACCAAAAAAGCGGGAATAGCCGCCATAAAGAACAACGAAAACGACATAAGCAAGCAACAAAAAGCTATAACGGCAAGAATAATGCCGTCAATCCCCAGCACCGTTCCAAGCGTGATATTCAATCCGCCCATAGCGCGTTCGAGTTTAGCTATTGATTTATCCGCCATTTCCTCAGCGTCATATTGTAAATTATCCGTCATTTATTTATCACCTTTCTCAAACAAGCGAATAGGTAAAATTTTTCGCGACAAAAACAGCTACCGCTTTTTCTCGCTGCGGCGCTTGTCGTTGATTATTTCGAGCGCGGCTTCGTCTATAACCGTTATGCCCTCTTGCTTGGCTATGCTTACCATTTGCGACAATGCAGCCTTCAAGAAAATGCGCGGGATTTTTACGAGCTTGGCGCATGCCTCGTCGGTAAAAGTTACGTCGGGGTCTATGCGCTTTGCGGCGTACTTGACCGAGTTTAAATCGCCGTCCTTTGCCTGAATTTTTTCGGGAAAAGGCTTTTTGAACGCCGAGCACCAAAAGTTGGTGCTGTCGCGGTACCCGTAATCGACGGGCACCTTTGGAAAGCCCTTTGCGGTAACACCGTTTACTATCGCGTCGTAATACTTATCTTTCATAAGTATCTTGTCTATTTTGAGTATAAAGTGCGCGCCGAACTTGCTTGTAATTCCGTTAAAGTTGCGGTACGGCGGGTCGTAGCCGTCCAGCATTCCCGCCTTGTCAAGGTGTGCGTCTTCAAGGCTATCGTCCCAAGTACATTCGAAAACTTGATACGCTTCCTTTACGACAAGCGGGCGCGCGCCCTCTGCTTGACCTTGTTCGAGCGTGAAAATGCAGTCCTTCATTTTCTCGTCGGTCGTATCCCCGGGGAAGCCGAGCCGTACCGCCTCGCGGAAATACTTGCGCTCGTCGGTAATAAAGTTGAGCGAAACGCGGCTGCCGCGCAAAATGTTTTGAGCAGTATTGGAACTGTTGCGGCACTCCAATATCATTGCGTAATAATCCTTGCCCGCAATATAATACGGAAAGCACAGCGAATACGAGCCTAAATTGGTCTTACCGTTTTCGGCGACCGTGCCCACCAAAATCGTCGGCATCGGGAAAAACGCCGAGGTTTGGTAAAAGTTATCCACTATCCTAAGATCCTTAAACGAACTCATATTGTCCTCCGATATTTTTTGCTATTAAATAAATTATACGCCTTTTAGTATACGTTTGTCAATAATGGTAGATGCTTGATAACTATCAAATGCAACGTATGGTGGTGGAACAGTCTAAGCTAAAACAAGTTTTTAGAAATCTATTTTCACCGTATCGATAGACGCGTCTTCAATACTCTCTTGCTTCTTTCGTCGATGTTTTATCACTCCCCATATTATAAGTCCCGCCGTGAATCCAACGGCTATACCTATTGCAATCCCCATAGTTATCCAAGCGAAATTTTGATTAAAGTCTTTTGCTTCATCCACTGGTATGCTATGCCCTTTGCCGTCTATATAAATCTCCACTTTCTTACCCATATATGATTTAGCTTCTTCATAACTACTAAGATGAAATGCGCACTGTTCTTTGTATATAACACCATTGTCATCAACATATATATAGCCCAAATCATACGTGGTCGATATTCCCCGCTCATTCATATTTGGAATAATGGCATACCATTCCGCTTGGACTTTAACTGCTTTTCGAATAGCATCTGCTTTTCCATAATCGTCAAAATAATGTATTACACCAAGCGAACACAAAAAGGCACAAAATGCATATATGAAAATAATAAATATAATTAATTTGATTTTTTGCTTTTTCTCATATTCCATATTTCAATTATACA
>CAMWXP010000089.1 GCA_947178255.1 uncultured Clostridia bacterium
ACAAGTCCCTTTGATGGCAATGTCAATGATATATTATTTAACGCCGTAACGCTTTCTTTTAATTTCGAAACGTATATTTTAGTTAAATTATTTTATTCTATCATTATTGGCTCCCAAAACCTGCTTAATCATACATAATTTTACCATTTTTCTAAAAGTTTTTCAAGACTAAAGTTTAATTCAAAACTAAAAATCAACTTAAACTATAAATAAACGCCGTAATTATACAACATTATTATGAAAAAAGGTCTAAACGTCAGAAGACTTTTAGACCGACACACATGTGTGTATACTACGAAATCTATCGTTTTGTTAGGTGTGTATGACAAAATCTATCGCGCGAGCAAATACAAATACTAATAATCCGCATCAAAATGTCGCATACAACTTAAAAACACACTCTTCACCGAAAATAATTCACCTATCTACTTATTCATAATATCCATTAACGCTTGATACGAATTTACCACATCGTATTTAACTGTGCCGCTATTAAGTTTTTCAAACAGTTTTTTTGCACAGGCATTTTTAGCAATTTCTAACTTATCGCGGTGTTCTTCGCTACCCTTTGTTTCAGCTACAAAATAAATGTGTTTGACGACTCCCTCGTAAAACGCAATCGCCCAATCTGGTGAATAATCCCCGACGGGTGTAGGTATCTTAAACGCACGCGGAAGCTTAGCATAAACACAAACCTCTTCCGTATGCAACTCCAACTCTTTGGCGAACTCTCGTTCGATATCGCTATCTGTTACAACATAAGGGGTGATATGCCGTTTTGCTTCGACCACATTATCCTTGTTGAAATCAACCACTCCGCGTCCGACAAAAATGTCGCTATCATGCTTTTTATCAGTTACATTATAAGTAATCTCATTGACAACCATTTCGGCTTTTTGTTCGTTTATAAGTTTAACAGCGTTCGTTATGAATTCTTCCGCTCCGTCTCGGAACTTATCAAATACATCGGGACGAATACCTTGCAAAATCTTGACAACCGTTTTGCGCGTGAGTGTTGTACCTTGGCAAATCTTACCGATAAGGTCATAAGCAATATTAGAAACGCCGACATTTCGCAACACGGCGCTTTTTGCACTTTTTTCGTTAAACTCAAATGAATCCGCGCCTTGACTGCCCAACGTACTTGTATAAGTAATGGGTTTAATATACATTTTCTCGTCGATTGCTTTTATTGACTTTTTTATTAGCTGCTCACTATCCATGTTTATGGTATAGCTGTAAATGTGATTGATGTAATTCCAAAGCGCTTGAAACTCTTTTTTAGCGAAATTCTCGTTAAGATTGTTTTCGGTGATTTTGGGTTTGTTGGCAGGAGCGATGATTTTTTTCAATGCTTGCTCATCATATATTCCAAGCAATAATTGGTGAATAGCATCAGACAGTAAAGAAATTTCATTTGGCACGGCTGCAAATCCATTAACCTGTGCAACACGGTAAACGTCAGTGATATTGCCTTCGCGATCTATATATCCATTAAACCGCAAATAAGCAAAAATATCCATAGCGTCTTCTTTGGTGATAGTATAAATACCCGTCGCCGTTTTAATCGTTTTATCTGCAAAATATTCGACGCTTGCTTTTGTGGGGCGCTCGTACAACGCATCTTTGATTTCTTTTTGCAAATCACTTGCAAACGACTTATAGCTGTCGCTTGCTATTACGGTAAGCACGTTTATATCGTGTACCTTATTTCCCCAAATCCCGACGTCCATACGCTCACCGTGATTGTTTACACAAAGCCGCATACCGCGCCCGACTTCCTGCCGCTTATTGACAGCACTGTTGCTTTGCTTTAAAGTGCAAATTTGAAATACATTGGGATTATCCCACCCCTCGCGCAATGCCGAATGTGAAAATATAAATCTCGTCGGCTCATCAAACGACAACAGCCGCTCTTTGTTTTTGAGAATAAGGTCGTATGCGGAAATATCATCGCAAATTCCGCGCTTTTCCGTGGAATTGACTATTCGATTTGTTTTTTTATCTATCGAAAAATAACCCTTGTGCGTGTCGTGTACATTTATACTTTTTAAGTGGTCTATGTACGGGCTATGCCGCTCCGTTAAATATTCGTCGAGTATGATCGTGTATTCTTGCTCGAAAATCTTACCGAAATCTCCCAATAGTTCATTACCGCTATCGTCGTATTGTCTATAATGCGCAACCTCGTCTATAAAGAACAACGACAAACACTTAATGCCCTTATAGAATAGTTTTTCTTCTTTTTCGAAATGCGACAATATGGTTTCGCGTATTTGTATGCGCCGCATGTCGCTCTCTGTTATATCGCCGTTCGCTTGTCCGATAGACAGTGTTATGCCGTTGAGAAACGTAACCGTATTGTTGTTATAGTCAATATCTTTAACCACATAGCCGTTTTTATACTGTTCGATAGGCAGCTTAGTTTTGCCTGCCGAAAGCTTATACAAATCATCGTTATACCTAACAATTTTTGAAATTCTCGAAATGCTTAAATCCGACTTTCTTACTTCAAACGAAACTCTCGCGACCGGGGGCTTTTCGGGCGCGACTAATATCTGCGAAAGATATATAAATCCGTTCGATCCCGTAAGATTGTGTAACTCAAAACCTTTGACTTCAATTTTTTTAACTAACTTCTTTCGGTATGCGTCGAGTGCGTCCAATACATAAACCGGATTGTGTACATCCTTATGCGTAGCCGAATAGTTAAGCGTAAATAGCGGATTGAATAATTTTATACTCGATTGCGTGGCATTACCGCCGAGCTTTTGCGGCTCGTCGAGAATAATTATGGGACGGTTTGCAGCAATTACGTCGATAGGTCTGCGACTGCCAAAGCTGTCTTGCTTGCTGTAGATTATACGTGCCGCTTCGTTCTTTGCCCCCTCTTTGAGTGATGAAGCGAACGCCTGCGCGTTGATAATCATCACGTATATATCTTTGCTTGACGAAAAGTTATCTAGCTGATTGAGATTCTTGCTGTTGTAAATAAAATATCGCGCCTTTTTGCCGTACTGCTCAAAGAAGTGATTTTCCATAATCTCAAATGATTTTTTGACGCCCTCACGGATAGCTATGCTCGGCACGACCACGATAAACTTACTCCAGCCGTACTTTTTGTTCAGCTCAAATATTGTCTTTATGTAGCAATATGTTTTGCCCGTGCCCGTTTCCATTTCTACGTCAAGCGCACAGCGGCAACTCATACCGAACGGCTTGCTTAATGACTGAGACTGTTTGATATTATTGTTAAGCTGCAATTCACGGATATTATCGAGAAGCATATCGTCGGAAAGCTCTATCGGAGCATTCCCGAAACCGCTGCCGTCGTCGCCGACGTAATTGACACTATCCTCAATAAATGACTGTTGCTGGGGGCTTTCTTGCTTGCCCAAATCACGCAAGTAAGAAAATCGATCGTTAAAGGGCTGACCGTCAAACGCATTGACGACAGCTGCAACAGCTTCCGTTTGATATTCTTGTATCTTAAATTTAAATTTCATTTTTTATCCTATAATATATTTTATCCATTCCTTTAATTGCTTGGTTAAATCTTCAGGCGTTTCCCATACGAGAACTTGTTTTTGTGCTATATCGAAATGCGGTTTATATGCTTTTTCTTCTAATGGACTATCGAAATTCTTCTTCTCGAATACATCTTTTTTACAAGTAATTATAACTTCCTTATTTAGACCTAATGCATATCCTGCTTCATAATAAGCACCGTAATTCGGATCGGTAATATCCATTATCAGAAATTTACATTCTTTTATAAGCCTTAACATATAAGGGATAATTTGTTGATTATGAATAATCTTTTTCATAAATTTATCTGAATATCCCGCTTCAATTATTCCATCTTTGATAGCACTGAATATGTATTCATTTTCATCTCTAAATGACATAGCAACAAAAACATCTTTATTGTTGATTTGTTTCTTTTGAAGTTCATCTATACGAGCAAGCCCAGTAGGGGTTATTTGATAAGAAATCTTATGAGTCCAACTTAACCCGCCAACGTGCGCCAAACTAGAAATGTTAATATAATGCACCGACTTTAAATAACTGTTTATATAGTCTATTTGCTCCCTTATATTATTGTTAACATAATTGTTCAAATTAATGTTGCGATTATCTATCATAAAAATATCTGTTAGTTCCAAATAACTAAATTCACAATTTTCCCCTACAAAATTCGTTTTACTGTTCAAATACAATAAAATTAAA
>CAMWXP010000090.1 GCA_947178255.1 uncultured Clostridia bacterium
GTAGGCGATTTTCGTGATAAGCAGGCGGCGTTATCGAAGTCGTAGCAGCGCTACGTCGAGATGACGCCAACGAACTTTGCACGGAAATCGACAGCAAGATTGTTGCACGAGCTTATTCAAATGTACTCTCTTTACCGTCAGCGCGCTTTCGGTTCAGACAGTATCAGTATATACTTGATAAATACTATTGTCAAGTATTTTACGGAACACAAAACGCCGCCCATACGGACGGCGTTTGTTAACGTACAATATTATTTAAGTTTGCGGCCGCACTTCATGCAGAACACGTCGTTTGCACCGTTTTCCATGCCGCATGCGGGGCACTTAAGCTTATCGGCAGGCGCAGCGGCCGGTTGCTCGGGCTGCGCGGGCTGTTCTGCCGCAGCAGGCTGTTCGGGCTGTGCCGAAGCCGCGGGAGCGGGCTGCTCGGCGGGAGCGGGTTGCACTACGGGTGCAGTAGCGGGCTGAGCATTTGTCGTCGGCGTTTTGCCTGCCTTGTCGGCAACCTTGACGTTGAACTTGTGCAGCTGCGGTACGAGCGCGAAAACAACGTCGGCGATTGCAAGCAACAACGTGAGTATCGCACCGAACACAAAGCCGCCGCCCATGCTTACGCCCTTCGGCGTCAGTCCCGCAAAGGTGACAAGCGCAATAAACGAGAACACACCGGCAACAGCGGGAACAAGGAATTCAAAGAGCCAAGCGATTTTGCCGGGAAGCTTTTTGACCTGCATAACAATAAGCAGTACGAGTGCGGCAAGCGCAATCAAAAGCATAATGAACGCAAAGCCGGCTCCGCCGTCCAACGCCGCCACAAACGCCGCATAGCATCCGGCTGCGTTGTAAATCTTGGTATTGGTCAAAAGGAAGATGCAAAGCAAAATCATTACAAGATTTGCTATCGAGAAGAACGGGAACATGCCGCTGCGGTTTTCGAGCAAGATAACGAAAATCGTGTAAGCAAGCAGGATTATCGACATTATGAGCGAAAGCACATGCGCCCATGTTACGTTGGCGCCGTACATACCCACAACGCCGAGGTAAGCTACAAGGAACGTAAATGTGATTATCGCGTCGAGCATATGCACTTCTTTGTTCTTTTTAAGGACAAACAGCACAACGTTCTTTGCAATAAGCGCAAGAGGACCGATAAACGAGAAGAACATGAGTATGCCCATCATGGCATAACCGCCGCCTGCCCACTGTCCTGCAGTGCCTTGCCAATACGCTTTGATTGCCGCGGAATTGCCGTAATATGTGAACACATTGCCCGTAATCGGGTCGCTCTTGGCAACGGGAATACTGAACGCACCCGCAAGAAGGAATATCGAACTCAACAGCAACAACACGTTGGCCACTATCCACAGCGGCAGCTTACCCTTGTTGTTGATAAAGTTGCTCACCTTATCCAAAAAGCCATTGGACTTTTTGGCGGGCTGTGCAGGCGCGGGCTTTTGCTCGACCGCAGGCTGCTCGGCCGCAGCAACGGGCTGTTCCGCTGGTTTTTCTTCTACCGGTTTCTCTTCCGCAGGCTTTTCCTCGACGACAGGCTTTTCTTCAACAGCCGGCTGCTCTTCGACAACGGGCTGTTCTTGCACTACCGGCTTTTCCTCTACGGGCGTAGGCGGCACCATACCTTCCGGCAACGGGGGCAGCTGTGCGCCGCAAACATGGCAAACCAATGCGTACTTATCGTTTTCCGCACCGCAATTTTGGCAGTCGCTACGCCTGTTTCCAAACTTCTTTTGAGGTTCGGCGGGCTGTTCCACAGCCTCGTCCTTAGGCGCCGCCTTGGTTGCCGGCTTTTTGGTAGTCGGCTTTTTTGCCGGAGCCTTAGCTGTACCGGACTTAGCCGCGGGCTTTTTTGCCGCAGGCTTCTTAGCCGCAGGCTTTTTGGTTGTTGTCTCCGCCTGAGCTTCGGAATTAAGCGACGCTATAAGTTCCGCGGCTTGGCGAAGTGCTTCGGCGGCTTCGTTGCGCGTTTCGTGCGCAGACTTCTTGCCGCTCGAGGGCTTTTTGCTTTCTGCCATCATTTCCTCCATTAAAAATTAACTCTTGTGTAATTATATCACAATATAAATAAACAATCAAGATGTTTTTAAAAATTTCTTTGATTGATTTTACCCGTTTTTTTCATGTTTCACATATGCGCATATGCGCAGCAATCGGCTAAATATCCACAATCATTCCGTCGTATGCTACTGTTATGCCGTACTCTGCCGCGAGCGCGGAAATTCCGTCGTAATCAAGGTCGGTATTGTGCGACAAATGCGTGGCAATTACTACCGTGTCGTCCGTAATAACCCCTGCTTGCGCCATAACCGACTTTTGGTCGACTATATCGTACAACCCCATGTGTCGCCCCGCGCCGTGACGCAACGCGCCGTAAGTGCAATCGAGTGCGACAAGCCTTACGTTTGCGCCCATTTTTGCAAGCCGATTATATACTTCGTAATCGAGCACGCCAGTATCATTGAGCAGCAACACGCCTTTACCGCCGCGTTCAAGATAGTACACCAAACACTCCTCGCCCACCGTGTGCGAAGCGGGTAACGCGATAATGCGCATATCGCCCGAGGTCACCTCGTCGTACGGGCGCAATACATTTACGCCAATCCCCACTTCCACTTCGGGCCGCATCTCGCGCGAAGTGTCGCTTTTAAACATTTGGCACACCTTGGAGTTGCCGTAAACCTCCACCTTGTCCGCAGTCATATTTTTGGCAAACGGTCCGCCGCGCATGCAAAACTCCTGCGGATAGCAGTGATCCATATGACTGTGCGTTATAAACACGCGCGCCACCTTGGACAAATCCAGATTGTATCGCAGCATATGCATGTATGTGTCCATAGGAAAGTCGAACAACGTGTCGTCGTCTATAAGTATTTGACTGCGCGTGCGCACGTCCTTGCCGCCCTTAGCCTTAGCGTTTAGGCAGGTAGGACAGTTACAAAACACGGCAGGCACGCCCTCCGCGGCGGCAGTGCCCAAAAACATAACTCGCATTTACTCTCCCCCTTCGGCTGTCTTAGTAGCACGTGCACTTAATGTAAGCGTATCCGCTTTCATAATGGGAGTAAGCGGAATCTTGTCTATAAACTCTACGATAGTCGGCATTGCGTAGTGCGACAGGTCTGCGGATATTTTGTCCTTAACTTGTTGTTCGGGCATTGCCGTACCCGTAAGGTACAGCGCGATTTTGGTTTTGCCCTTGTCCTTATATTCCACTGCGCACGCACCCGTCACACCGTCAAGCTCCATTGCCGAAGCCTCGATATCGCGCGGGAATACGTTTATGCCCGAAATGATTATTATTCTTTTAAGCCTTTGAACAAAGTATAAATACCCGTCCTCGTCCATATAGCCGTAGTCGCCCGTGCGCACGTACTTTACGCCGTCTATCGTAACAAACGCGGCTTCGGTATCTTTGGGATTGTTTAAATATCCGAGCATAAGCGTATCGCCGGCAATGAGTATTTCGCCCTTTTCGCCGACGGGCAAAAGCTTGTCCGTATTGGGCTCGACAATAGCGGCGGTAAGTCCGATAAACGGCTTACCCAAGCTTCCTTGTCTGTTGTGGTCGTAATTGTTTACTACGCACACGTTGGTCGTTTCGGTAAGGCCGTAACCCTCGAATAACCTACAACTTGCGCCGACAGCCTTCATACGGTCGTTAAACTCGTCCAACAGCGACTGCGGAACGCAATCGCCGCCGACGTAGCCTATATAGATATTGCGCAGCGCCTTGCCGTTAAATCCCTTTTGTTTAAGCAGTGCGCGGTAAAGATTGGGCACACCCACCAAAAAGTGCATTTTGTTCTTGTTGATAAGCTTGACCGTCAGCTTGGCGTCGAACTTGGGCATAAGCACGCTGACCGCGCCGTAAGTAAGCGTGGTGTGCACACCCATAGTAAGTCCGTAGCCGTGCGACATAGGCACGACGGCAAGCATATACATACCCCGCCCCTCGGGCAGTCCCAACGCTTCCAGTCCGCGATTGCCCAAATTGTTTACGGCGTCGTCGGACAACTCTATAATTTTCGGCTCGCCGCCTGTACCGCCACTGTTAAGGTATACGCCCGCCGTTTGACTGTCGCGCGTAGGCTCGGGCGGGAGCGCCGCCATGGGCACTGCGTCGTAATCGGTTATTCCCGTCATATCGCCTTTGTACGGCTTGACCGCTATATCGAACAGCTT
>CAMWXP010000091.1 GCA_947178255.1 uncultured Clostridia bacterium
CGTCGTCCGAAAAAGCTATTATCATGTTCTGCCCGCCCAAAACGTACGACGGACGGAGCAGCACGGGATAGCCTAGCGCATTGCCCGCCGCGAGCGCTTGCTCGGTTGTCTTGACGGTGTGGCCCTCGGGGCGCGCTATGCCCAGCTGTTCGAGCAATGCGTCAAACCGCTCCCTGTCCTCTGCGGCGTCTATCGCGTCGGCGGGCGTGCCCAGTATTCGCACACCCTTTTCGGACAAGTGCTTGGTCAGCTTGATAGCCGTCTGTCCGCCGAACGCCACCACCACGCCGTACGGGCGCTCGGTCGCTATAACGTTGTCAACGTCCTCGTCGGTCAGCGGCTCGAAGTACAGCCTGTCCGCAGTATCGAAGTCTGTGGACACCGTTTCGGGATTGTTGTTGACTATTGCGACGTCGTAGCCCAGTTCTTTAAGCTCCCACACGCAATGTACGGACGCGTAGTCGAATTCTATGCCCTGGCCTATGCGTATAGGACCCGAACCGAAAACTATTACGCGTTTGCGGCCTGTATTGCGCTCGTCTATAAATTCCTTGGCTTCGTTTTCGTCGTCGTAGGTAGAATAGAAGTACGGCGTTTCGGCCTTGAACTCCGCGGCGCAGGTATCCACCGTTTTGAACACCGCGCGGCGGTGCATAGGCAGATCGTTACCGCAAATTTCACTAAGCGCACTGTCGGGATAGCCCAACCGCTTGCCCAACATATATTCCTTTTTTGTAATCTGTCTGTTCGCTATATTGCGCTCAAAGTCGACAAGGTTTTGTATCTTGCACAAAAACCACTTGTCGATTTTGGTTATTTCGGAAATTCTGTCTACACCTATACCGCGCTTTAACGCCTCGTAAATGATGAACAAGCGGAAGTCGGTAGCCGGCATAAGCTTATCTGAAATCTGCTCGTCGGTCATCGATGCATAGTGCGGATTGTTTAGCGTGGTTTGCCCTATCGCGCCGCGCACCGCCTTTAAAAGTCCGGCCTCAAATGACGGCGCTATCGCCATAACCTCGCCCGTCGCCTTCATCTGCGTGCCCAGCGTGCGCTTGGCGTACACAAACTTATCGAACGGCCACTTAGGCAATTTGACGACACAGTAGTCTATTGCGGGCTCGAAGCACGCACAAGTCTTGCCGGTAACGGCGTTTTGTATTTCGTCGAGAGTGTAGCCGAGCGCGATGAGCGTAGCCACCTTGGCAATGGGGTAACCGGTCGCCTTGGACGCGAGCGCCGACGAGCGCGACACTCTGGGATTGACCTCTATAACGGCGTACTCTCCCGTCGTGGGGTGAAGAGCAAACTGGCAGTTGCACCCGCCTTCTATTTGCAAATGCGTAATAATATCGAGTGCGGCCGTGCGCAACATTTGATAGTCCTTGTCGGACAGCGTCATCGTGGGCGCAACCACTATGCTGTCGCCCGTATGTATGCCTACGGGGTCGAAGTTTTCCATCGAGCAAACGGTAATGACGTTGCCCAATCTATCGCGCATAACCTCGAACTCTATTTCCTTCCAGCCGTAAATGCTCTTTTCAATAAGCGTTTGGTGTATGGGCGAAAGTTCAAGCCCGCCGCGCGCTATCTCGCGCAGCTCCTTTTCGTTCTCTGCAATGCCGCCGCCAGCGCCGCCCAATGTAAACGCAGGACGGACTATAACGGGATAGCCTATACTGTTTGCAAACTCCACCGCCGCGTCCACGTCGGTAACAACGTCGGATGGAACGCACGGCTGGTTGATTTCCAGCATAGCCTGCTTGAACAGCTCCCTGTCCTCGGCGCGGTCGATAGTGTCCGGTTTGACGCCGAGTAGTCGCACACCATGTTCACGCAAAAATCCCGATTTGGCAAGCTCCATAGACAGCGTAAGTCCTGTCTGACCGCCCAACCCGGGAAGAATACTGTCCGGCTTTTCTTTGAGAATAATGCGCTCCAACGTGGGTATGGTAAGCGGCTCTATGTAAATGGAATCGGCCATTGCCTTGTCGGTCATTATAGTCGCGGGGTTGGAATTGACAAGCACGACTTCTATCTTGCGGCTTTTAAGAGTGCGGCATGCCTGCGTACCCGCATAGTCGAACTCCGCCGCCTGACCTATCGTAATAGGTCCCGAGCCTATGACCAAAACCTTTTTTATGCTTTTATCTCTCGGCATGGTTTTCCTCCATCATCTTAACAAACCGCTCGAACAAGAATTCGGTATCCTTGGGCCCGCCGCAAGCTTCGGGATGAAACTGCACGGAAAACGCGGGAGCGCATTTATAATCGATGCCCTCCACCGTTTTGTCGTTGGCGTTGATAAACCGCACTTCGGCAATTTCGCTGTTCACGCTGTCCGCCTTGACGGCGTAGCCGTGGTTCTGGCTGGTGACGTACGTCTTGCCTATTACCAAGTCCTTTACGGGCTGGTTCGTGCCACGGTGGCCGTATTTAAGCTTTGTAGTGGCAAATCCGTAGCTCAGTGCAAGCAACTGGTGTCCCAAACATATGCCGAACGTGGGAATTTTGTATGTATTAAGCTTTTTAAGTTCCTCTATTATTCCGACGTTGTCCGCGGGGTCGCCGCCGCCGTTAGACAGCATTATGCCGTCGGGCTTATACGCCAAGGCTTGCTCGGCGGTAGTGTTGTACGGCACGCGCACGACACTGCATCCGTACTTAACGAGCATGCGCTCTATGTTCTTTTTTGCGCCGAAGTCGTACAGCACCACGCGGTACTTATGCGTATCGTCTATCGGATTGATTTCGGTAGCCGCTTTGCACGAGGTATTCTCAACGGCTGACTTTACCTTGTATTTACGGAGCATAGCAAGCTTTTGAGGAAGGTCTTTTATGCTGTCCGTTATCATAGCGTTCATAACGCCTTGACTGCGAATCTTCCGCGTAAGCGCCCTTGTGTCCACGCCCGCTATGCCTACGATATTGTTCTTTTTAAGATACTCGTTAAGCTCGCTTTCCTTGCGGAAGTTGCTGCCCACCTCGCACAGCTCGCGCACGACGTAACCGGTAAGGTACGGCTTGTCGCTTTCGGCGTCGGTCTCTATCGCGCCGTAATTGCCTATCATCGGAAAGGTCTGCGTAATGATTTGACCGTAGTAACTGGGGTCGGTTATGGAAAGCAGATAGCCGCACATGGCGGTTGTAAACACTGCTTCGCCTATAACGGTGCCGTCGGCGCCTATCGCCGTGCCGGTATACACCGTGCCGTCTTTCATAATCAAGTATCTATCCATTTTTACCTCTGATGTTTAAAATGGCGAGCGGAAAACAAATCAGTTTGTTTCGTAAAGACTGAGTATTTCCATTGCTACCTTGCGGCGAGTTGCGCGCATTTCCATTGCGCGTTTTTCTATATACTTGTGCGCCTGCTCCTCGGAATATCCGAGCGTGCGCATAAGCGCGATTTTGGCGCGGGAAACGTACTTGACGTCCTCTAACTTTGACGCAAGCTCCTCGTTTTTCGCCTTTAACAGCCTTACGCGAGCGTTGGATACAAGTATCAGCCGCACTGCTTCCAAAAGCTGTGATTTGGTTATGGGCAGCGCCAATGTAATTATGCCGCAGTCGTTAAGCTCGGCTTCTATCTGCTCGGTGCTTATGCTGTTGCCGATATATATGCCGCCGCAGTCGTTGCCGTCGGCTATTGCAACGGCAAGCTCATTGCCCTGCTCGTCTATAAGCCCGCTGTAAACTACAAACAAATCAAAAGGACGGCAAAGCGACGCACGCCGCGCTTCCGCGGCAGTCGAGCAAACCACGCAATTAATCTTTTCGTGGTGTAACACGTCCGTCAACGCGTGTTGACGGGAAGGTGTGCTTGCGACTATCAGTGCGTCCAAAATGCCTCCTTGTAAACTTTAGTTTGTGCTATATCGCCTTAATAATGTCGATTATATTTTCTATGATCATGCTTCGACGGCGAAGGCGCGCGTCAGGCGTGCAACAGGCAATGCGCCGCGACGGGAGTTTAGAACCACCTAAATGACCGAG
>CAMWXP010000092.1 GCA_947178255.1 uncultured Clostridia bacterium
CGTTGGTCGGATTACCGGTCAAAATATTGGCGTTTATCGTTCCGCCGGTCATTATAAACTCACCGCCTTCAACATATACGCCGCAGCCATATACGTTCAACGCGCCGCTACTTATCATGTTAGCATTTATCGTGCCGTCCGACATTTCAAACCTGCCATCGGACATATACACGCCGCCACCCTGTAGACTCGCCGAGTTATTGCTTATCGTTCCGCCGGTCATTATGAACTCACCACCGCCAACATGCACGCCGCCACCGTAGCCCGCCGTGTTGTTGCTTATAACGGCAGTATCTGACATTGTAAACGTACCGTTTTCATCAACGTACACGCCCCCGCCGCCGCCGTGATTATTGCTTATAGTGCCGTCGGTCATTATAAACGTGCCGCTTGCAACGTACACGCCGCCGCCTTCCGGCCTCCCCCTGTTTCCGCTTATTGAGCCGCCGCTCATTGTGAACGTGCCACCGTCAACATTCACGCCGCCGGTCGTATCCCTATTGGCGGTCAATACGCCGCCGCGTAACGTATGCGTATACTCGTCGCCGTCACCGAAAGTAAAAAATCCGCTGTCGTCTATTTTATAATTATGTACCGTTAGGCTATTGCTGTCAATAAGCGTGAATATGCCTTTTACGCTTACACCCGGAATATAATTTAAAGCGAAACCGTCGCATTTATAAATATGCCCGTTAAGGTCGAGCGTTATATTTTTGCCGCTTTCTACGGTACGCCTGCTGCTAGTCGCTACGTCGGCAAACATTTTTACCGTCGCGGTCGTCGTTTCGGTTGTTGCCAAACCGTTGGCGTAAGCCCACGCGTCGTCAAAAGTGCTGTATTCAGTAACGTCGCTGCCAAACGTGACGGTCGCCGCATAGTCCACGGCTCCGTCCTCCGCAATGGCCGCTTTCTTTTGCGGCGCGAGCATAAACGCTCCGACCAAGCACAGCAGCGCCGATATAATAACCGATAACAAAATCAAACCGCGTTTTTTGTTTGTAGTAAACATCATTCGTCCTCTTTGGTGTTTTTTGGAAAGATTGTTTTTATTTTACAAAAAGGTATTGACAAATCAGATACTTTCCCGTATAATACATTATAACATATACATGTATGTACAGGTCAAGAGATATGAAGGAATTAAATGAACAAAATTTAAAAATTTCCAGCCAAAAGTTCCGCGTAAGCGAGGTTTGCGCGTTTTTGAACATCACTCCGCGCATACTCAAACACTACGAGGACACCGGCGTGCTTGCGCCCGTGCATGCGGCGCGCAACAATTACCGCGAGTATTCGGCGGAGGACGTCATCATGATTCAGCTTGCCGAGCGGCTAAAAAGCACGCAGTTTTCGCAAAAGGAAATCGGCGAGTATTTTGCGGGCACGATGGATATAGAATACAAGTACGCCGAGCTCGTTAGGCTAAGAGACATGGTGGACAACCTTATCGCCGTACTCGACGTCGACAGGCGCAACGGCGTGCCGCAGTTTTCAATCGAGCCCGAGCAGTCGCTGTTGTGCTTTTGCAAGACCTACCCCGCTTCGCCGGCATTCTTGCAGCAGTATCTCGATTCTCGCGACGCGTACTCGGCGGCGATAAGCGCGGGCTGCGTTTGCGACGTCGGGCACACGTTTATGAACATGTACAACGATCTTTTTACATTCCCGACCGTTGACAGCTTTGACCCGCAACTGTACAAAGACAAGACTTACCGTATTTGCGTGCCCATTGTATCCCCGCCCAAAACCGAGCCGACCGACGGCACTGTGGAAGTTATAACGCGCAAAAAATCGCTAACGATGACTTTTGCGCTTGCGGGCGTGCCCACAACAGGGCTACAAGGTTTAATGCAGGCGGAAGTAATCAAGCGCAGAGTAATGCTTACAGGCACATCGTGGTTGATACCCGAAACCGGCCCGCACAAAAAAACCGACAACCGCACCTACACCGCAATCGCCGGCGTGGAAATCCAAGACTAATAAATCCGACAAACAAAAAACCAAGGCGAAAACTCCGCCTTGGTTTTTTACTATGTTAAGTTCACGTTAATACTATTGCAAAACGTACAAAGTAACTGTCTTTTGAGTGCCTTTATAGTATCTGCAATATGAGCCGTTTATCATAAATTCGTATGACGTCCCTTTTGTATATGTACTACCTTGAACAATATGAGTACCATTCGCATCAACGACAACTATATTATTATATGCATCGGCAGAACCATTATCGGAAGAAGTCATGTTATTGCTTGTACCGCTATGCCCCATATAATAGCCCGAAGCCGACTTAAATTTGTAAACATTCCCGCTTTTTTCTACTGTAAACGCATACTTATCCACATCGGCGGTAGGCGCAATTGTATTGTTATCAATAGTTGCCGTACCGGCTAATGCCGCTGTGTTGGTACCGGCTGATGTTATATCTACAAATTGGTTACCATACACAATTAGTATTTTTGCATTTTCACTGTTTGCGAATATGCTATCGAATTCAGCCTGCGTTGTTATTTTTTTATACACCGCTGTCTTTTCTTCAACCGTTACGGCAATAGTTATCGTCCTGTCGTCTTCGGCTATTGTGTACTTGCCGTCGGTAATGGCTGTGCCGTTTACGGTAACGCTCTTAACCGCGTAGCCTTGGTCTGCCGTAACGGTAATGGTAAGCTCCGTACCTACAAGCACGCTGTCACCGCTGCTGATAGTTGTGCCGTCGGCGGCGGTTACGGTAACCGTAGCGTTTTCGACCGAGTAGTTTACCACAGCCGTGGGAATGGATACTAACGTAATGGTCACCGTGTAGTCGTCGTCTGCCGTGAACATAGCCGTGTTGCCATCAATCATCAAATCGGTCGCATCGGCGCCGTCGGCGTTAATAACTGTGATTGCATCACCTTCGGCAAACTTATAGCCTGACGAAAGTATAATTTCAACGAAAGCCTCTTCCCCCGTGAAAGCATTGCCGTCCAGTTCCGGAGACCACGTAAGCGTTACGCCTGCGGGAATGCCGTCAACCTGTACGCCGTCAACAATAATTACCGTTGTTACGTAGTGCTTGCCGGCAGGTTTTTCGTAACCGCAAACTGAGCATTCCGTGTTATCGGCGTTCCAAACGTGTTGCTCGTCTATAAAGATTTCATGACATACACTGCACTCGCCCGAGTGACCGAAATCGGTCGACATATCATTATCCCATTCGGGCGTGTGATCGAGGTAGCTGTATTCCAAACTGTCAATCACCGTGTTGCGGTCTGCGTCGGCGTACATTACCCCGCAAGCGCATTGCCAGTATTCGACGTGTCCCGCGTTTTCCGTAACGGTTGTGTCGCAGGTAGTCGCCTCTTGCGCGGCAACGTGGGTCAATTCGGCTACGTGGTTGTTGGGATTGATTGCGATTGTCAAGTTGTCCAACAGTGCGTATTCATTTTCTGCGCTATCGAAGTCATTGTCGCAAGCGTTGCAGTGGAAGTGACCCTTTGTGCCCGTTGCCGTGCAGGTTGCTGCAACTTCGTCTATCCATTCGCCGTAGTTGTGTGCAAGCGTAGGGATCGCGACTTCGTGCAAGGTAGTGCAGCCTTCCGTTGTGCAGTAGAAGGATACCTTGCCTGCGTTCATGCAATCGGCCGGCGTTACGGACGGTGTTTGATCGGGATCCGCAACATGGTCTTGACCTACTGCCCAATATTCTATCGTGTTGATATAGCAATAGTTGTCAGTGCCCAACAAAATGGTTTTGACGGAAGACGTATCCACAGTAACGGCAATGTATGTCGTGCTCGTGGGAGAATCTACGTTTACACCGTTTATTGTAAGCTGTACTGCTTTGCTTCCGTTGTAGCGCGCTACGTAAATTACAACCTTAGTAACGTCGTCGGGAACTGTAAATGACAGCGATGCCGAATTGCCGGATTTTGCCAAGCGCAGTACGTTGTTGGTGCCGTCGCCGGCATTGATGTACATATTGCCGCT
>CAMWXP010000093.1 GCA_947178255.1 uncultured Clostridia bacterium
ATTCAATAGCACCGTCGTGCCGAATCGACTGAAAAATATAAACTTGAACATCGCCCACTTGGACATATTAAGCTGTTCGGGCGTGAGGTCGGGTTTATCCTCGTTGCCGAACATCATCTTGTGGACAAAGCCCTTCTTTTTCTTTTTTTCCGCTTTTGCCATACAATCTCCTGTTTATGCCTTGTAAGACTCTATTAGTTTAATAAAAAGCTCGGTGCCTGTAAGCAGCGCCCTTTCGTCGAACGAAAATGTTTTGCTGTGTAACGGCGAGGTATGTCCGTCCGTCTTTGTTCCCAGCCATACCATACACCCTGTCGTGTTTTCCAAAAAGTTAGAGAAATCCTCGGCGGTGTTGCGCGGCGGCACTTCCACGCATTTTTCGCCCATAAGACTACGCACCCTATCCACCGCAAGCGCGTGGTTGATAAGCGTCGGGTAAACCGCTTGCGTGACGATTGTATGCGAAGTGCCGTTTTGATCGTCCGCTTGTAATGCCGCACGCTCGACGGCTATCATAAAGCTTTCGCAAGCCGATTGGTCGTAAAACCTTACGGTGTACTCCTGCTTGCAACCGTCCGAAATTATGTTGCGGGCATAACCGCCCGTCATCTTGCCGAGGTTTAGTTGAAGGCCGTGCTGCTTGGCCAGCTTGTACGCCTCCGACGCTACGTATATAGAAGACCGCACAGCGTCGGCGCAACACTCCGGATTTGCACAGTGCCCCGATTTGCCGACGTAGTCAATATCGAATTCGCAGCAGCCGGCGAACATTGCGCCGTAGCAATATCCCACCTTGCCCTGTTCGAGCTCCGGGCAAAGGTGCAACGCGTACACCTCCGACACGCCGTCCAGCACACCGTTTTCTATCATTACGGTACTGCCGCCAGCCACTTCTTCATCGAACTGAAATATGAATCTAAGCGGCACGTCGCTCTTGCCGCTCACTATCCTTGCAACGTTGAGCAAATTTGCGGTGTGCCCGTCGTGCCCGCAAGCGTGCATAACGCCGTCCGCCGCGCAATCGCCCATTCCCGTCGCTTGTACGTCCTCGGTAATCGGCAACGCATCAATATCCGCACGGAACGCCAGCCTTTTGTTTCCGCGCCCTACATCGCAGTACACACCTGTGCCTATCGTCTTGGGCTTGTACCCGAAGCGCTTCAACTCCTCCACTATAAATGCGGACGTGTTGTATTCCGCGCCCGATAGCTCAGCCATTGCGTGCAGCTTGCGCCGCGTTGCCGTAAGATACTGTAAAGACTGCTCGTCCATATTACCAGTATACCACCTTTACGTTATGTTTTCAAGTAAATATTGCCGATTTTTAAAAATTACAAAATCATTACACATGTTTATTACTTGACTTTTACACTTGCATTTTGATAAGATAAATGCGGAGGCAATTATGTATAAAAACGTCGCCGTTGTGGGCGCTACCGGACTTGTCGGGCGCACCATGCTGGAAGTATTGGAACAACGTAAATTCCCTATCAAAGACCTAACGCTTTTCGCCTCGGCAAAGAGCGCGGGAAAGACCGTCGAATTTATGGGCAAAAGCTACACCGTACAAGAGCTTACCGAGCAAAACGTGAAAAACTGCAATGCGGAAATCGCGTTGTTTTCTGCCGGCGGCGAAGTGTCAAAAATCTTTGCACCGCTGTTTGCGCAAAACGGCTGCGTCGTTATAGATAACTCGTCGCAATGGCGTATGGATAAATCGGTGCCGCTTGTCGTGCCCGAAGTCAATCCGCAAGCGGCGTTCGATCACCACGGAATAATAGCCAACCCCAACTGCTCCACCATTCAAGCGGTTGTTGCGTTGAAGCCGCTGCACGACGCGTTCAAGATAAAACGCATAGTTTATTCTACATACCAAGCGGTGTCGGGCGCAGGCAAAGCCGGCTTGCTCGACCTTGCCGAAGGCGAAAAAGGCGCGGAGCCCAAAAAGTTCCCGCATGCAATAGCACATAATATCCTTCCGCACATAGACGTATTTACGGAAAACGGCTACACCAAGGAAGAATTGAAAATGATAAACGAAACGCGCAAAATTTTGTGCGACGATACTTTGCGCATAACCGCAACCACCGCGCGTGTCCCCGTTTACTACGGACACAGCGAAAGCATTAACATAGAGTTTGAAAAGTCGGTAACGCGCGAGAGCGCGCTTAAAGTGCTTAATAGCGCCAAGGGCGTTATTGTTTGCGACGACACGCAAAATAACGTCTACCCTATGCCGATTGACGCGGAAGGGCGCGACGAGGTTTTTGTCGGGCGTGTGCGCCAAGACGATTCGGTGGAAAGCGGGCTCAACATTTGGGTGGTAGCCGACAATATTAGAAAGGGCGCGGCAACCAACGCCGTGCAAATAGCCGAGCTTTTGCTTAAAGGCGAATATTAACATTTAACACAACATACTGATTACAGAGGTAAAATTATGGCGCTGTTTACAGGAGTGGGCGCGGCAATGGTAACGCCGTTCGGAAAGGACACCATCGATTACGCCGTACTCGACAAATACATAGAACACTTGATAGCGGGCGGCGTGTCCGCGCTTCTCCCCTTTGGTACGACCGGCGAGCCTGCTACGGCTTCCGCGGCCGAGTACGAAAAAGCGACTTCGTTTATTATAGCGCACGCCAACAAACGCGTACCGGTAATCGTGGGTGCAGGCAGCAACAGCACAATCACAGCCTACGACCACGCTTGCACGGCAAAACGCTTGGGTGCCGACGGCGTGCTTGTAGTTACCCCCTACTACAACAAATGCACACAACGCGGCATTGTAGAGCATTACAAGGCAGTAGCCAAAGCAGGCATTCCGGTAATAGCGTACAACGTTCCGTCGCGCACGGGCGTAAATATTTTGCCCACAACGGTCAAAGAGCTTGCCGCGATAGACGGCGTTGTCGGCATAAAGGAAGCTTGCGGCAATATAGAACAGTTCCAAAACACCGCCAAGGTATGCGCCCAAACAGGCTTAGCTATGTACAGCGGCGACGACGGTATAACCGCCACCGCAATGCTTATGGGCTGCAAGGGCGTTATTTCGGTTGCGGCAAACCCCGCGCCGCAGATGATGAGCGAGCTGTGCGCACTGTGCCTGAAAAACAAATTCACCGAAGCGCAAGCGTTGCAATTTAAGCTAAACGATTTTATTTCCGCGCTGTTTTGCGAGGTAAATCCCATTCCCGTCAAAAAGGCTATGCAGCTCATCGGATTCGAAGTGGGCGCCCCTCGCCTGCCGCTCACCGAGCTCGAACCTAACCACGTCGAGCTTTTGAAATCGACTATGCGCGAATTGGAGTTGATATAATGAAAAAAGCGTTTATTTTCGGCATTGACGGAAGAATGGGAAAAATGCTCGTGCAAAGCGCGGCAGATTACGGCTATACAGTCGTCGGCGGATTTGACAAGACCCCGCGTGGCGGCGACATACCCGTATACAACGACACGAACGATATAAAAGTCGATTTCGACGTTATAATAGATTTTTCCAATCCGTATCTGCTGTCACCCATTATCGGACTTACCGAGCGCGTACGCAAGCCCGTAGTTATCGCAACAACAGGCTATAACGCCAGCGAGTTGCACGCCATAGGGTTGCTGGCGCAAAGAGTGCCCGTATTCCGTTCGGGAAACATGAGCATCGGCATTGCCGCGACTAAGGCGGCGGCGGTTGCCGCAAAAGCCATACTCGGCGATATGTTCGATATAGAGATAGTGGAAAAGCACCACAACCAAAAGCTTGACAATCCGTCGGGCACGGCGCTGTTGCTTGCCGACGCACTCTCCTCCCGCGACAATCAAGTGATAAACCGCGA
>CAMWXP010000094.1 GCA_947178255.1 uncultured Clostridia bacterium
ACGAGCGAGTTTTTGAACGCGTTCATTATGCTCTCGTTGGTGAACAAATCGGCGTACAGCTCGAAGGAGAACCCGCTCCACACGCCCATCGCCTTCGCGCCCGTAAACGAGTAGATTATAAGTATCAAAATAGGTATGTACATTACGGCGAGCATTACGCCGACGAACGCCCAAATAAGACCGCTTTTAACGTTTTTGCTCACAGTACACCTCCTATTTCGGTTTTGCCCTTGGTCAGCTTGTTGGCAAGCAGCACGGTGGCGGCAATGAGTATAAGCAGTATAAACGAATACGCCGAGCCGATATTCCAGCCGCCGCTGTTGCGGAACCACTGGTTGATTATGTTACCGAACATATACGTAGACGTATCGCCCAAAACGTCGGTTATCGCAAAGGTGGACACCGTGGGCATAAACACCATAAGTATGCCCGATATAATGCCGGGCAGCGACAGCGGAATACGCACCTTGATAAGCGTCTTTAACGGCGACGCGCCGAGGTCCTGCGACGCTTCGATAAGCGACTTGTCCATGCCCGACACCACAGAGTACAGCGGAAGCAGCATGAACGGGAAAAAGTCGTAAACCATGCCTATCGTTACCGCCACCCACGCGTTGGTTATATTCATCATATACAGCACAATCTTGATTGCGTAAGTCCTGAGCAGCGAGTTAATCCACATAGGCAGGACGAACAGCATTACTATAATAAACTTTTTGTTGAGCGCGGACGACGATAGCGCAAGCGCCAACGGATACGCGAGTATAAGGCAAAGCACGGTGGTTAAAAGCGCCACCAAAAACGATTTGCCCATAACCGCCATAATATTGGGACGGCTGAAAAAGTGCACGAAGTTTGCACCCGTAAAGCCGCCCGTCGCGCCGTCGGTGAATGCGTAGTAAAGCATTATGAACAGCGGCACGATAACGAACACTATGCTTAGCGCAAGGTACGGAAAGGCAAACGCCGAACGCTTGATTCCGCGTATTTTGCGCTTTTTGGGCGGCGCGGTCTGTTCCGCCGCGACGGTGAGATTATTCTCCATCCGCTTCGCCCTCCTCGCCTGCATTGTCGTTTTCGCCGCCTGTCACGGCTTCACCGCCGACCACGGTCGTTTGCTTGCGCGTAACAACCATATCCTTGGGATTGATTTTTATGCCGACGCGGTCGCCTATATCCCACTCATCGACGGTGTCTATAAAGAAGTCTTGGTCGTCGTCGGTGTATACTTGAACTTGGTAGTAGCTGCCCTTGTACAGCGTTTGCGTTACGTTTGCGCCTATTACGCCGTCGTCCTCGTCGTCTGTGAGCTCCACCTTGTCAAACGGGACGACAACGCGCACCTCATCGCCGCGCTCGAAGTTCTCGGTGTTTTCAAACTCGAACTCGCCGCCGCAAATTTCAACCGTGTTTTCGGACGTGACTTCGCCGTCGAGTTCGTTTACCGTTTTGAGCTTTTTCATGATATGTATGCCGTCGGGCTCGATGGTCAGCCACACCTTGCTTCCCGCCACGTACTCGGTGGTGTTCTGCACGGTGAACTGATAATCGCCCGCGACGATTTCCATTTCGTAATATGTGCCCTTGAATACGGTGGACACAACTTCGCCCGCGAGCGCGCCTTTTTTGTCGCTGATGGCAATGTCCTCGGGGCGCACGACAAGGTCGACCTTTTCGTCCTTGTCGAAGCCTTTGTCCATGCATTTGAACTGCGTGCCGCAAAACTCGACAAGGAAATCCTTTTTCATAACGCCCGACAAAATGTTACTCTCGCCTATAAAGTCGGCGACGAAAGCGTTGGCGGGTTCGTCGTAAATCTTTTTGGGCGTGCCGTACTGCTGCACCGCGCCGTCAGTCATAACGACAACCTTGTCGGACATGGTAAGTGCTTCCTCTTGGTCGTGCGTAACGTAAATAAACGTTATGCCGATATTCTTGTGCATGGCGGCAAGCTCCAACTGCATTTCCTTGCGCATTTTAAGGTCGAGTGCGCCGAGCGGCTCGTCGAGGAGCAGCACCTTTGGCTCGCAAACGATAGAGCGCGCAATGGCGATACGCTGCTGCTGACCGCCCGAAAGTCCGGTTATATCGCGGTAACCGTACGCTTCGAGGTTGACAAGCTTGAGTACGCGCTCCACCTTTTCGGCAATCTCGTCCTTGGTGAACTTGCGGAAAATCGGTCTGCCCTTTTTGTCCACCTCGCCCGTAGGAATCCTTTTCAGTTTAAGCCCGAACGCAATGTTCTTGAACACGTTAAGGTGCGGAAAAAGCGCGTACTTTTGGAAAACCGTGTTTATGGGGCGCAGGTGCGGCGGCACGGTGGTAACGTCCTGCTTTTCCAAAAGAATGGTGCCTGACGTCGGTAATTCAAAGCCCGCAATCATGCGGAGCAGCGTAGTCTTGCCGCAGCCCGACGGGCCCAACAGCGTAACAAACTCCCCGCGGCGCACCGAAAGGCTTACGTTATCGACGGCGGTAATGCCGTCAAACACCTTGGTGACGTTTTTGATTTCGATAATGTTATCGAACTTTTCTCTTGCGATTGTAGCCATAATATCCTCCGGATAATTCGGAATGCGGAATTAGGAATTCGGAATTAAAATAAGGTTTAACTTATCATTCTGCATTCTGCATTCTTAATTCTTAATTAAAACGTAGGTGGTGTAGACACCCACAGCACGCGGCTGATGCCGTCGTAAACGTTTACTATGTAATGCTTTTTGTCTGCCGAAAAGTAGAATGTGTCGCCCTCGGCGGCTTCGGCGGTGCGGTCGCCCACAACAACCTTTATGCGCCCCTGCAAAACGTACCCGAACTCCTCGCCCTCGTGCGGAAAGTCCTCGTCGGTTGCCGCGCCCTTGTTGAGCACGGTGATTATCGGCTCCATTGCGTTCTTTTGCGCGGTGGGCACAATCCAGTGCACCGTTATGTCGTCCGTCTTTTTTTCAAAATAATCGTCGGGCGAAAACACAAGCTGCGATTGGTCGTAGTCGGCAAAGAAGGACGATAGATTTGACCCGAGCAGCGTAAGTATGTCTATGAGCGTAGCAATGGACGGCGAAGTCAGGTCGTTTTCCAACTGGCTTATAAATCCCTTGCTTAGCTCGGCACGGTCGGCAAGCTCCTCTTGTGTCAGTCCGTTTTTCAGCCGCAAATCGCGCAGCTTCGAGCCTATTGTTACAGTGCTTTCTTCTTTCATTACAAGCTGTCCTCTATAAATAAACAAGTTTGGTATAAATAAACCAAATGTTTAGTCGGTTTGGTTTACTTAAACAAATTGTTTACATTTAGTAAACCGAATGCATTATATAGTAAACGCGTATATATGTCAAATATTTTATATACGTTTTCGCCAAAATTTTATAAAATTTTTTCAAAGCAAAAAGCCGCCCGATTTGCGGTGTATGCGATTTACGCATACGCCGCAGTTATATTTGCCGCAAATGCGGCAAGTGATATGCAAAGCGTTATATTTCGCTAACGCGAAGTTACGGCAAATATAATATCACTTTGCGATAGCAAAATATCACTGTTTGCTTTGCAAACAATATCACTCGCTTACTTGCATATAAAAAAATCCACACTATATTTCATTTACAAAATATAGTGTGGTGATTTGTTTATTGATACTATTTACTTTTTGAGCTTTTTCTTTAAAGCGCGAGCTTTGTTTTCGGGTGCTTTGGATGCGTTTTCCATTTCCTCGAAGAACTGCTTTTCCTCTTGCTCGTCGGTTATTTCGGGCGGGCTGTA
>CAMWXP010000095.1 GCA_947178255.1 uncultured Clostridia bacterium
AATTAAGGTTACGGTTGTGATAGTGTTTAGAAAATTCAACTACAAAAAATATTACAAAAGGAGGTGAGAAAGATTTACGAATACAAGTATTACAAAAACAAGTATGTGCTGCGCGAGTGGAAGGCTGGTGTTGTGCGTGACGAACATGCGACAATATCGGTAATAACCCACAAGCGGAATGAGTTTGGTGTGGTGGACGAATACTTGCAAAGTGCCGAAGAGCAGTTTAACGTCAAGTATATCAAACGTATGGACAAGCCAACCGAACAGGCTTGGCAAGACGTAATGACAAGGCTGAACGCGCAACTAAATTATAGAGGCAAGAATGTCGTGCTTGAATGCTTGCAGTTTGGCGGCAACCATGAGTTTTGGTCGTTGTTTCCCGATAAGGACGAGATAGCGATGTACTTCCGTAATTGTTACAAGTTTGCTGTTGACAAAATAGGCTACTTGCATACGGACAAAAACATTATCTGCGCAGTGGTGGTAACAGAGCCGAATAGGCGCAACCTGTTCGTTTATTATTTGCCCATAACCGAGAGGTGGCAAGTAAAAATAATGTCGGACAGAAAAAGCGAAAAGGGCTCAAAATTACAATTGCGCGACGAACAATACGGCTTTCCGTTGTATCTGCCGCGCAAGGACGAAAACAATCCGCGATTGTCGCACAGTCAGTTTTGGAAATGTCGTGGCGGACTAACGTCGTATTCGGATTTGCAAGAAGAGTTTTACATGCAGTTATCCAAGCGTTACGGCGCAAAGCGGGGCGAAAGTTTCTCTTTGATAAAGAATACTAACGCTCAACAGCAACAACGCTTCGGCAGATACGAGGACGATCAGTACGACGAACTGTATTTCGACGACAGCCCGTACTGACGCACTTTTCGAAAAAATGGTAAGCAGGATAAGGAAAATGCCACAGTGTTATACGAATGTCATTTTCGACTTGCAACAAGCGGGAAACCCGCTTTTGAAAAAATATCAAATAAAAGGAGGAATCAACAAAGAAATATGTAGTTTAAAATAGTTAGTTTATAAATTCGAGTTCAATCAAGGATAAGTCAAAAAAATTGCAAGCCGCAGTGATGGCAAATTTGCAAAGGCCTCTTGACTCCGTCGCAAATAGGTGATATAATACAAGTGTCGTATAGATACGACAATACAAATTAAGGAGTGTTGCAATGGTAAAGAGTAGATCAGCGAAGGACAAGAGATACGAAGAAGCTCATAAGGAAGAGAGAAAAGCGAAAAACATGATATGGGGCACAAGCGTTCCCCGAGAGCAAGCAGAACAGATTAACGAGTTTCTTAAAAAATACGGTTACACCAAAGTGGAACTGATAGAAGCCGGCTACAAAGCGTTGTTAGACGACGCAGCCGAACACAACTTAGGTCTAGCCAAAATAATGGATGGCTACGACGATTTCTTTGATAGCGAACTCGAAAGTTTTAAAAAGAAAGATTAGCAATCCGCAAAACGGACTTGACGTGCCGAACGACGATGCGCCGTCGACAAGCCACTCCCGAGCCACAGCTGAGTAGTACGCCTTGCTTGGCGCGTACCGGTAACTAACAGTAATTACCCAAACAGCACGGACTTAGTTACCAACAGCTGCGTGTTATCTTGCGGAAATACCCAAAGGAGACATTTGTGATTACCATAGACTTACGGTCTATGGCTGTGGCAATAAAAGCAATTGACCATCGGAAAATAAACTATATAATCCGCACAAAAATAAAGTATATAAGGAGATTTGAAACATGAACAAAATAAACACAACACGCAACACAAAACACCGTCCGGCGTTGACGTAGCCGCCTTACACGCAATAATACAAGCGCAGCAGCAACAGCTGGACATTTATCAAAAGCTATTAAAAAGAGAAAGTAACAGAACCCACAAAGCAGTAAATGTTGGCAAATTTAAAATCACACAAAAGGAGATATTAGATATGTCAACAACAAACAAAAACAAATATATGTTTGCGGTGCACGATGTAATAATCCATTACCGTCAGCTCCCCAGCGGAGCATACCAAGCGCGTATGAAGCGCAAAGGCATCGAATTGGATATCCGCGCGCACTCGCAAAAAGAACTCAAAAAACAATTCATCAAAGCGTTCGACGAAGCCCTAGAGCAGCAAAAACTCGACGACGCAATGATTACGCCCGACAATTCGCCCACCTTTATGGAATACGCCTACAAGTGGCTGGCAATCAAAAAGCGTACAACCAAACCGTCCACCTACAAGGAATACGACCGTCAAGTAGATAACGTACTGTTTCTAAAATTTGCCGACCGCAAAGCCGCAAGTTTTACCCGAGACGAACTGCAAAATTACTTATTCGAAGAGTACGTTGACCAGAACAAACTACGCACGGCGCACAAAATGCATTTAACGCTCCGTTGTATATTTGACCTCATCGAGGACGACTTGGGCATCCCCTCGCCAATGCGTAAAGTAATAGTACCGCGCTTTGCCGCTAAACACGGACACGCCTTTACCTACGAGGAAGAGCGCGAACTTGTCGATTACTGCATAACCCACTTGGACTACGAAACAAGCCACGCGTTTCTTGTGTTACTGTATACCGGTATGCGCCGCAGCGAACTTGCCCGTATGGAGATAATCGATGACAAATGGATAAGGACGGTAACCAGTAAAACGCGCATGGGTAAAAACGAGGAAGTACGCTTAATACCTATCACGCCAATGCTACGCCGCGTTATGCCATATATCAATTTCGAAACGGCAAAGAACTGTCCGCTCGGTCGAATAACGTCTAGGCTGCATCAGGTGTTCCCCAATCATCACGCGCACGAACTACGGTACACGTTTATTACCCGTTGCAAGGAAAGCGGTGTGAACCTCGAACTTGTAATGATGTGGGACGGACACAGCCAAGAAAAGGGCATAGGCTCATCGGTAGTGGATCGCGGTTACACCGACTACTCCAAAGAGTTTCAGTTAAAACAATCCTTGCTCGTGGACTATCAGCAATGGGATTTCCCCGAGCCTAACTACGATTCGCACCCGCGCCCCGAGAACTATTTTCCTAACAGCAAGTACAATAAGTCGCTCCGCGCGGCAACGGCGCAGGCGCAAAACACAACTGTATAGAATTAGGTTTTTTCTTTGCCGAGCGGCAGTCGTGTTGATATTTTCAAAAAACCAAATCCGAGCCAAATCGTGTTTTTATAGCATAAAGATGATATAAAAATGACTATTTAGAGCGAAAAATCAAAGTTAAATTTTCGCTTATGCCTATGAAAATATAACAAAAAGAGTGCATTATGATAACATAATGCACTCAAAAATGGCTAGGGTAGCAGGATTCGAACCTGCGAGTGACGGAGTCAGAATCCGTTGCCTTACCGCTTGGCGATACCCCAATATCAAACACATTATAATTCTTTTGTAGCGCGTTGTCAATTCAATAGCGCTATTTTGTTTTAAACTAAGTTTTAGTTATCTACTACTAGTATTTGGGTTTATATTTTCTTTTGGTTTTTTTTTGTTAACATAATATATTTTTTATTGTATTGTTGTTATAATGAAAAGTGAACACCACTTAATTATTATCATTATTTATAAAACATATTGACATTTGCCCACGGGGGGGGGTATCATCTATGCAT
>CAMWXP010000096.1 GCA_947178255.1 uncultured Clostridia bacterium
ATTCCGTGGAGTTTGCCGATATGCTCAAAAAGGAACACGAACGCCGCGACGAAATAGTTTTTGTTATAGGCGGCGCCGAGGGCGTGGATGAGCGCGTGCGTTCGACTGCAAAACGGCGAATATCGTTCGGGCGGGTGACGTATACGCACCAGCTGGCGCGACTGCTATTGTACGAACAGCTGTACAGAGCGTCAACAATAATCAAAGGCGTGCCGTACCATAAATAAAGTAATAGGTAAAAGTGAATAGTGAATATGTAAAATAAGGATATAATTAATAGTTTTATTTAGCGCCCGTTCATATACTATACTATGGATATTATAGAAATGGTTGAACGGGAGTTAAAGCAAAGCGGCGCGGACGTGACTTCTATCGGCAAAAGCGTTTGCGGCAACGACATTTGGTGCGCGCACCGCGGCGAGTACGGCGGTAAACAATTAATCATTACAGCGGCTATTCACGCGCGGGAGTGTTACACGGCGCTTGTTGTGTTGCGGCAGCTGCATGATTTCCGTTATGGGCGAGGAGGGGTGTACTTTATCCCGCTGGTCAATCCAGACGGGGCGGCGTTCTTTGAAAGCGGCAATACATTCTCTCATCCGTTTTTGCGCACAAATGCGCATATGCGCAAGTCTTGGAAGGCGAACGCCGACGGCGTGGATCTTAACTGCAACTTCGACGCTAACTTCGGCACGGGTGCACAGCAGTCTACTACTGCGCCCGCCGCGCACGGTTACGTAGGCAAATATCCGCATTCTGCGCCCGAAACCAAAGCGCTTGCCGAATTCACCTTGTCAGTAATGCCCGCCGCTACGGTGAGTTATCACTGTATGGGCGGGGAGCTGTACTGGCAGTTCTTTCAAGACCAAGCGCGGCGGCAAAGAGATAACGCGTTCGCTGCGGCTGTCGCAAAGCATATAGGCGTAAAAAAGGTTGACGGCGAGCTCGATTCGGCTGGCGGGTACAAGGACTTTTGCGTGCAAAAGCTGGGTATTCCCGCAGTGACGATAGAGCTTATTAAGCGCGGCAATCATCCCTTCGACCCGTCCGATTACGAGGACGATATACAGGCAAACGCCGACTTGCCTAACTTTATATTAGACTACCTTTACGGAGAGTAATATGTGTGAACAAACCAATGAGAATACAGCACTTGAATATACCGAGCGCGATATAAAGTTTATGCGCGTCGCTTTGGAGGTGCTTAAAACTTGTCCGGTAGAGGAAGTGCCTGTCGCCGCCGTAGTCGTTTTGGGCGACGAGGTTATAGGCAGCGGCGTGAACGGGCGCAACACCGACAACGACCCGACGGCGCACGCCGAGGTTGTGGCTATACGCGACGCGGCTAAGCGTTTGGGCAGATGGAACCTGTCCGACTGCGAGCTTTACGTGACATTGGAGCCGTGCGTTATGTGCGCGGGCGCGGTTGTGTATTCGCGCATAAAAAAGGTTGTATTCGGCGCGTACGATTTGCGCTTCGGCGCGTGCGGCACGGCGCTCAACGTCGCGCAAAACGAAAAGCTCAATCACCGCGCGGAAATAGTCGGTGGCGTGCTGGAAGCCGAATGCTTACAACCCATACAACAATTTTTCAAGGCGCGGCGAAAAAAGCGGGATGAAGATTAAAGGCAGATTAGAATTGCATTAAAACTTGCCGTATGCGCGTATTCGGCGTTGACAAAATTATTTTTGCATTATATACTTTATACTATGATAGAAAGGAGAAAACGCTATGATAGTCGGTAGATTTTTGAATAAGTTTATAAACGTGTTTACGGGGCTGTTCGGCATAGCTACTGTTATTGTTATGTTTGTCATTTATCTCAACAACGCTTTGCCCATCAACTTTTTGGGCGACAAGGCTGTTACGCTGGGGCATTGGAGGACGTACCTCACACTTGCTACCGTGTTTTGCGCGGGACTCGAATTTACGCTTAAACGCAACGTTATTTTGGCCGTAATATTTGCCGCAATCATCGTTGCCGTCGCGGCGTTTATGCTGTATACCGATTTCGGAATGCGGATATAAGATTGCTTTTCGCTATTGCGGCATATCGGTGTCCGCTTGGATGAATTTGTCGGCGACGGTGTTGATGTCGCCCGCGCCCATAAATATAACCGCTTTATCGCGTACTGTTTTGGTATGTTCCACTATTTCCGCGAACGTATCGAAGCAGTACGCTTTTTCTTTGATTTCCACAATCTTGCGGCACAGCGCGTGCGACGTTACGCCCGCAATAGGCGCTTCGCGTGCGGCGAATATGGGCGCGAGTATAACGGTGTCCGCCTTACTTAACGCGGCAGCAAAGTCGTCCATAAGGCTTTGCGTGCGCGAATACGTGTGCGGTTGAAACACCACCGTCACCGACGGAAATATTTCCTTTGCCGTGTTTATCGTCGCTGCGATTTCGGCGGGGTGGTGGGCGTAGTCGGTAAATATCGATTTGCCGAACGCTATGCCTTTTCGCTCGAACCTACGCGGTATGCCCGTAAACTTTGCTATCCTAGGCAGGGCTTCGGCAAGCTTTATGCCGCACGCGTCGGCGGCGGCAAGGCATGCCAAGGCGTTGTACACGTTGTGCTCGCCGGCGATAGAAAGCCGCACAAACGCTTGCTTTTTGCCGACCAGCCTAAACGTGCGGTAGCCGTTTTCGTTTTTAATATCCACGGCGCGGTAGTGGCAGCGCTCGCCGGTACCGAACGTTATCGGATTTTTGCACAGCGACATACAAATATCGTCGTCGCCGTTTACTATTACCACTTTGCTTTTGGCGCAAAAATGTCTGTACGCGTCAATCAGCTGCGCTTCGTTTTTGTAGTAATCGGGGTGGTCGTATTCTACGTTGAGCACCACTCCTACGTCGGGCGAAAGGTGCAAAAAGTTGGCTTTGTACTCGCATGCCTCGGTTATGAAAAACCTGTCCGACCCGACGGTCGAGCCGTTTGCCACGCCGACGTGAACGGTGGGCGAGTGTCCGCCGAACGCCGCGCCCGTCATTGCCGTGGTCGTGCTTTTGCCGTGACAGCCGGCGATCGCTACAACCTTGCCGTAGGTTGCCGCAAGCTCGCCCAGGTACGTGGCGCGCTCTATCATCGGGATTTTAAGCTCCTTTGCGCGCACAAGCTCGCAGTTGGACTGCGGCACGGCGCATGTGTACACCACAAGGTCTACGCCCTCCACGTTTTTGGGGTCGTGCCCGCCGAGCGAATTGTCCGAGCCGGTAACAATATGCCCGCGCGCCGCCGCCGCTACCGACAGCGCTTGCATGGACACGCCCGATATTCCCACAAAATGAATTCTCATACAAGTTAAATATGATTTTCCGCGCGTTCGTGTGATTGTGCAATCGAGAATTTAGTATTAAGAGTGCGGTAAAAATCGGCCGCAAATGTTTGTTTTGGTTTTGCGGTGTTTTAGGCAAAATTTATGATAATAAAAAATTTTTACCAAATCTATTGATTTATGTTGCAACTTATGTTAAAATACACATGGTCGCAATTT
>CAMWXP010000097.1 GCA_947178255.1 uncultured Clostridia bacterium
TTTCCTCGAAGAACTGCTTTTCCTCTTGCTCGTCGGTTATTTCGGGCGGGCTGTATAGCTTTTCGTCCACAGTCTTGCCGTCGAGGTAGTCTATAAGCGGTTGTATATTCGACTGCTTAACCTCGTCCAACGGCGTGACCGCTGCGTTTAGTATAAACGTTTCGTCCTCGCTGATAAGGCTGGCCGTTTTTATTTGGCGTATCATCATATTAATGCCCATGCGTTCGGTGCGCGACAGCTCCGCCATGTCGAAGCCGCCCTGTGTGTAAAACACGGGTATAAACTTTTCGTACGCCACGGACACAGTGGCTTCCTTTATACGGTCGGCTCTTTCCTCGTTTTGCGGAAGCATTCCCACGCCGCACACAACAAGTTTTTTGTAGACGATATCCAAGTAATCGGCTATCTTGTTAAAGCCGTTTATGCGACTGCTGCGCACCGACCCGATAAACAGTATCTTGTCATAGCCTGTAAGCATATCGCCGCGAAACTTGTCCGCAGGCACGGCGTCGCAACCGAGCGCATTGCCCAGTATTTCCACGTACCGCCTTGTGTAGCCGTGATTGGATTTGAATATTATAAGCAGCTTGCCTTTCATGTTATACCCTACCTTGTGCAAGTATTATATCACACCCATATCATATTTTCAAGTATTTTTAATCAAAATAGAAGCCTATCAAAACGATAGGCTTCTAAGTAAACATACAAATTAGTCTTGTCTGCGGTTGTGGCGCATAGCGGCGCGCTTTGCCTTGTTTGCCTTGCGGCATTCGGGGCAACGGGTCGGCTCATGCTCAAAACCCTTTTCGGCATAGAACTCTTGCTCACCCGCGGTGAAAACAAACTCTTTGCCGCAATCCCTGCAAGTCAACATCTTGTCGGTCATAATGGTACTCCTTTTAGTATTCAACTTTCAAAACATGACGGGCAACAAAAGGAACCATTCGCTGAGGCGGCAGATTTTAAAACTTGTAAAAGTATAATACAATAATTTTTAATTTTTGTCAATAGTTTAAGTAAACAAATCGGGCGAGTGTAAAAGAATTTTACGCACGCCCGACCGCTACTTTGGATTGGTCTATTTTTCGGTTTCGGCGGTTTCGGTTTTACCCGCGCACGCCGCGCAGTGCGGACAATGCCCGTCGCACTTGCTTTCGCTTGTTTTAGCTTTGCTTTTATGACAGCCCGAACAGCCGTCGCAATCGCCGCAACACGATTTGCCTTTGACCAAGTTGTAAATGATTACACCGAGCGCGGCAACAAACGCCACGCACATAACTACAAGCAGTATTATTTCCGCTGCGTTCATTACACACTCTCCGCTTGCGCATTTTTGCGTTTGCGCAATTTCAGCTTGCCTTTGTTGTTAAGCACGATAAGCGTTACGACTCCGGCGACAGCCGCCAGCCAAATGAACAACGTCCACCACCACGCGCCGATGGTGTACACAGCCGCGCTTGTTACGTAGCTGGACGCCACCCAGAACAACAACGTCCACTTGAACGTGCCTTTTTTAAGCTCGCCCTTTGCCGTGGCGCATGCCGCAAAGCACGGGATTGTAAGCATATTGAACGCGATAAAGGATATAAGCGCCGGTATGGATATTCCGGTTGCCGTTATCATAGCGACGGACGACAAGATACCCTCCTCGTCGCCGAGCAGTTCGGCGCCCGTAACGCCGCCGACGTTTGCGCCCATAGCTATCAAACAAGCGCCCAACGTGCCGAACGTAGCGATAACATTTTCCTTGGCGATAAGTCCTGTGAGCGCCGCAACCGCGAACACCCAGCCGTATACGTTTAACTGCGAACCGAAGCCGAGCGGAGTGAATATCGGCTGTATAAACTTGCCGATCGATGCCAATATGGAATCGTTCATTTGCTCGTCGGGAAGATAGTGCCAAGACCAGTTAAGGTGCGAGAACAACCAAATAATTACGGTTGAGGCGAAGATTATCGTGAACGCCTTTTTGACAAAGTGCTTTGTTTTGTCCCACAGATGCAGCATCAAATTTTTGAACTGCGGACGGTGGTATGCGGGCAGCTCCATAATGAAGGGCGGGATATCACCTTTCATTGTGGTGTTGCGCATAAGCAGCACGCATACTACAGCGGCGCAAACGCCCAGCGCGTACATGCCGTAAGTGATTAAATCGGCATTGCCAACACCGAAGAATGTGCAAATGCCGCCCGCTATCGCGGAAAGTATGGGCAGCTTTGCTCCGCACGAAAAGAAAGGTATAACCCTTATCGTCGCGGTGCGCTCGTTTTCGTCGGCGAGCGTACGCGTGTTTATCATTGCCGGAACGCTGCACCCGAAGCCCATTATCATCGGCATGAACGATCTGCCCGAAAGCCCAAACCGACGGAAAATTCTGTCCAGCACGAACGCAACACGCGCCATATATCCGCTGTCCTCCAAAATAGAGAACCACATAAACAGCATAAGGATTTGCGGCAAAAAGCCGAGTACTGCAAACAGTCCGCCTAAAACGCCTTCTGCGACTAAGCCCGACAGCCACTCGGTAGTTATCGCGCCGCCAATGCCGTCGGTAATCAAGTCGAACAACGCTTCAAACGCTTTTTGCAATATCACACCCGGAGAGAATACCGCGCCGTCGTAGAATATGCCGACAAAGGTTTCCATGCCTTCCGAAAGTCCGAGGTCGGAAAGCGCGGGCAAGCCCTCGCCCAAACCGGCCCAAGCGCCTATGTACAAAAAGTCTTCGGAGAACGTCACGTGGAATATGGCAAAGAGTATGACTGCGAAAATAGGCAACGCCCACACCCTGTGCGTAAGCACCTTGTCTATCTTGTCCGACTTAGTCATATTGTCGCGCTTGCCCTTGACCTTGGCGACGGCAAGGCGGGTCACGATATGCTTGTAACGCTCGTCCACGACTGCGGCTTCCAAGTCCTTGTCGGACGATATTTTTTCCAGCAATTCCTTGGCGCCCTTACGCTCCAATTCTATCTCGTCGTTTTCCAGCAGCTTCACGGCGTGGAACAGCGGCGACGATACTTCGGCGGACTCGTAAAAATCGAGCGTAGCGGCAACCTCGGCTTTGAGCGCGTCACTTATTACGGTAACGCCCTTGCGAGGCTTGCAGTCGGATATTGCGCGCTCCATCATCTTGTCCACGCCCGTACCCTTTAACGCGCTTATCGGCATTACGGGCACGCCCAAGTTTTGCTCCAAAACGGATACGTCAATCCTATCGCCCGACTTTTCCACCATGTCCATCATGTTGAGTGCGACCATTACGGGCACGTCCGCTTCCAGCACCTGTGTTGTCAAGTACAGATTGCGTTCGAGGTTGGTGGCGTCCACAATGTTGATTACAAGGTCGGGGTGCTCGTCTATCATAAAGTTGCGCGACACGACTTCCTCGGGCGTGTACGGCGAAAGCGAGTA
>CAMWXP010000098.1 GCA_947178255.1 uncultured Clostridia bacterium
CGTCCGTCGTACGTTTTGGGCGGGCAGAACATGATAATAGCTTTTTCGGACGACGACGTAAAGGAATACATGAAAATAATCCTCGACGGCAATCCCGACAACATAGTGCTTATCGACAAGTACGTTATGGGCACCGAAATCGAGGTGGACGCCATTTGCGACGGCGAGGATATACTTATCCCGGGCATAATGGAGCACATAGAGCGCGCGGGCATACACAGTGGCGATTCGATAGCCGTGTACCCGTCGCAAAACATATCGGACAAGAACAAGGAAGAAATTATCGACTACACGCGCAAGCTTGCAACGGCGCTCAATACCAAAGGGCTTGTCAATATTCAGTACATAATAAGCAACGGCAAGATTTACGTAATAGAGGTCAATCCGCGCTCGTCGCGCACCATACCGTACATATCCAAGGTTACGGGCGTGCCTATGATAAAGCTTGCCACGCAATGTATGGTGGGCAAAAAGCTCAAAAAGCTTGGCTATGGCACCGGACTGTATCCGTCCGCGCCGTACGTTGCCGTCAAGGTGCCCATATTCTCGTTTGAAAAGCTGACCGATCTCGACACGCATTTGGGTCCCGAAATGAAATCGACGGGTGAGGTGTTGGGCATAGGCAAAACGCTGGACGAGGCGCTTTACAAAGGGCTTGTGGCGGCAAACTACAAGATGAAGCGGCGTGGCGGCATACTTATGACGGTGCGCGATTCCGACAAGGCGGAAATAGTGGGCGTCGCCAAAAACTATTACGAGCTGGGTTTTGATTTGTACGCCACTGCGGGCACTGCCGAGGTTATACGCCGTTCGGGAATGAACGTGACGGTAGTGGACAAGCTTAGCGAAGCGCCGCGCGAAAACACGATGTCAATGCTCAATTCGGGCAAGATAGACTATCTTGTGTCAACGTCGACGCGCGGGCGTATTCCCACGCATGACGACGTGCGTTTACGTCGCAGATCTGTTACGCGCGGCATACCTTGCCTTACGGCTATCGACACTGCAAACGCCTTGGCGCGCGCGTTAAAGAGCCGTTACAGCCAGTACAACACCGAGCTTGTGGATATAAACGATATGCGCACCGAGCGCCAGCGGCTCAACTTTGTCAAGATGCACGGCTGCGGCAACGATTATATTTACGTGGACTGCTTGACAAAGCCCATAAGCAATATGGAATCGGTTGCAGTCAATCTTTCGGACAGGCATTTCAGCGTGGGCGGCGACGGCGTTATATTCATCTATCCGTCCGACACATGCGACGCCACAATGCGCATGTTCAACTCCGACGGCTCCGAGGGCAAAATGTGTGGCAACGGCATACGCTGCGTGGGCAAGTATCTTTACGACAACGGCAAGACCGACAAGCTGGACATTACCGTAGACACGCTGTCGGGCGTTAAAAAGTTAAAGCTGTTCGCACGCGACGGCAAGGTCAATTCGGTCAAGGTCGATATGGGTGCGGTTAAGCTAAATCCCAAGTCCGTGCCCGTGCGCTTACAAGGCGACAAGATTATCGACAGGGAAATCGAAACGCCGCTTGGCAAGTTCAACATTACATGTACGTCCATGGGTAATCCGCATTGCACGCTTATCGTTCCCGATGTGCAAAATACGGATGTAGAGGGCATAGGCATAGCGATAGGGCAAAACGCATCGCTGTTCCCCGAGGGCGTCAACGTAGGATTTATGCAGGTTATAGACAGGACGCACCTTAAACTTCGCGTATACGAGCGCGGCACGGGCGAAACAATGGCGTGCGGCAGCGGCGCGTGCGCGGCGGCGGTTGCGGCAGTCCTTAACGGCAAGTGCGACAAGGATACCGATATATCGGTGCGCCTGCCCGGCGGCGAGCTGATAATCCGCTACACCGACGAAGCGGTGTACTTGACGGGTGAGGCTTGCGAGGTTTTCCGCGGCACGGTCAGATTATAATTTAGCGCAACTGTTGACAACTTACGCGTAATAGGATATCATAATCACAATCGGAGAAAGCAATGGAAAAGTATATTTTTGTCACGGGCGGTGTGGTGTCCGGACTGGGAAAGGGCATAACGGCGGCAAGCCTTGGATTGATACTAAAATCCAAAGGCTTAAAGGTGATTGCGCAAAAGCTCGACCCTTATATTAACGTCGACCCCGGCACGATGAGTCCGTTTCAGCACGGCGAGGTGTTCGTAACGGAGGACGGCGCGGAAACCGACCTCGACCTCGGACATTACGAGCGGTTTATCGACGAAAACCTTAACAAGTTTTCCAACCTCACCACGGGCAAGGTATACAGCACGGTGCTGCAAAACGAGCGCGACGGAGTGTACAACGGCGAAACCGTTCAGGTCATTCCTCACGTAACCAACCAAATAAAAAAGTTTATCTATTCGGTGGGTAAAAAGATTGACGCAGATGTCGTTATAACCGAAATCGGCGGCACTGTGGGCGATATAGAAAGTCTGCCGTTTATCGAGGCTATTCGTCAGGTGAGCAACGACGTCGGCAGAGAGAACTGCTTGTTTGTTCACGTAACGCTTGCGCCCACCATTACTTCCAGCGGCGAGGTCAAAACCAAGCCCACGCAACACTCTGTCAAAACTCTGCGCTCGCTCGGTATTTCACCCAATATCGTAGTGCTGCGCACCAGCAAGCCGATAGACCAAAAACTAAAAGAAAAGCTTGCGCTGTCTTGCAACGTCGAGCCCGATTGCGTAATAGAAAACCGAGACGCCGATTTACTTTACGAAGTGCCGTTGCAGCTGCTCGACAGCGGCATAGGCGATATAGTAACGCGCGAGCTGGATTTGCCGTTAGGTGCGCCGCAGCTTGACGAATGGCGTGCCATGGTAGAGATGGCAAAGTCGCGCAACGGTTCTGTTACTATTATGCTCGTCGGCAAGTACGTGCAAATGTACGATGCGTATTTGTCCGTTGCGGAGGCGCTCACTCACGCCGGAATACACAACGGCGTCAAAATCGACCTGAAATGGGTGGACGCAGAAAAGCTTACCGACACGACGGTAGCCGATTATCTTGACGGCGCGGACGGCATAATCGTTCCCGGCGGCTTCGGCGACCGCGGCATAGAAGGAATGATAACGGCTGCCAAATACTGTCGCGAGAACAACAAGCCTTACTTCGGTATTTGCTTGGGTATGCAGATTGCGGTTATAGAGTACGCGCGCAACGTTCTCGGACTTGCGGACGCCAATTCGCGCGAGTTCGATCCCGCGTCGCCGCACAAGGTTATAGACATTATGGAAGATCAAATAGGGTGCGAAAACACGGGCGGCACAATGCGGCTGGGCGCGTACGAGTGCGTCATTCAGCAGGGCACGACGCTGGAAAAATGCTACGGCGCGGGCGTGCAGTCGGTAATGGAACGGCAC
>CAMWXP010000099.1 GCA_947178255.1 uncultured Clostridia bacterium
CCGTCTTACTGTTACGTATCCCGAAATTGCCGTTATGCAGACCAAAGCGGTTATCAAAGCGGCTATCGCGGTGCAAAAGCGTCATAAGAACTGGAATGTTGTTCCCGAAATCATGATCCCGCTTACCGGCGAAGTCAAGGAAATGGCGTTTGTCAAAAAGACGGTTGTCGAGACCGCCGACGCCGTAATCAAGGCTTCGGGCGTCAACCTCAAATACGAGGTCGGCACGATGATCGAGATTCCGCGTGCGGCTCTTACCGCCGATGAAATCGCTAAGGAAGCCGAGTTCTTCTGCTTCGGCACCAACGACCTTACCCAGATGACGTTCGGCTTCAGCCGTGACGACGCGGGCAAGTTCCTTCCCAGCTACTACGCCAACAAGATTTACGAGTTCGACCCGTTTGCTAAGCTCGACACCGTAGGCGTAGGCAAGCTTATGGAAACTGCCGTTAAGCTCGGCAAGGGCCAGCGCAAAACGCTTCACTGCGGCATTTGCGGCGAACACGGCGGAGATCCTTCGTCCATCGAGTTCTGCCACCAAATCGGCTTGGACTACGTGTCTTGCTCGCCGTACCGCGTGCCCATCGCACGCCTTGCAGCTGCGCAGGCGAATATATTACATCCACGGTCCAAGTAATAGTGGTTTAAAACAATATTTAACACAATATATAGTAGAAAAGGCTTACTCCGATTTCGGGTAAGCCTTTTGTATTGCTATTTTATGCGGCAACAATTGTACGGTTAACATAGTTTGTATAGATTTCAACTTTTTATAATTTCAGGTGTTTATTTTAGATAATAGCCTTGACAATATGTATTATAAGCTGTATAATTTCTATATGTTACAACTGTAACATATAGAAATTATTGGAGTAGCAAATGCGAACGAAAGATACAGCTTTAATGCAGAATATACTTGCCGAGATAGACGAATACTATTCTAAGCACGGCATTACTCCGAGTACGCGTGAGTTGGCTCAAAAGGTATCAATGAGCCATAATACGGTAGCGCGATATTTGCGGGATATGATAGACATGGGAATGCTTGAATGCTACGATGGGCGGATAGTTGCGCCTCAAATGTCTAAAACGAAGTTTAAGACGATAAGTGTGCCTATGCTTGGTAGTATATCGTGTGGCATACCTTTCATGACAGAAGAAAACGTTGAATCGTATATTCATCTACCTATTGACCTAATCGAAAAAGGTGAGTTTTTCTTTCTTAAAGCGAATGGCGACTCGATGATAGAAGCTGGTATAGACGATGGTGACTTGGTGCTTGTTCGCAAAACAACCGAAGCTAATGACGGAGATATAGTTGTAGCATTGGTAGATAATGAAAACACGCTGAAAAGAATACATTTCGATACAGCTCACCGTCGGATCATTCTTCATCCTGAAAATCACGAAATGCAAGACATAATTGTTAGTGGATGTGAAATACAAGGTGTAGCAGTAAAAATCATAAAAGATATTTAGTCAAATATGGAAAAAAAGGTAAGAACATATTTTTGCATAGATATGAAAACGTTCTACGCTTCGGTAGAATGTGCGGAGCGCGGACTCAATCCATTTGATACGAATTTGGTTGTAGCCGATGTTTCACGCGGAAAAAATGCATTATGTCTTGCTATCACACCTAAGCTAAAAGCGCAGGGAGTTCGCAATCGATGCAGACTTTCGGAAATACCAAAAGAGATCAAGTACGAAATAGCGCCACCGCGTATGCAGCTATATATAGATTACGCTGCCGATATTTATGACATTTACCTTGATTATATTTCGACGCAAGATATACATGTATATTCAATAGACGAAGCATTTATAGATGCAACCGATTACTTAAAGCTATACAAATTAGAGAAAATGGATTTTGCCAAAAAGCTCATAGCTGAGATAGCAAAAGTCAAGCGCATACCGTCCACGGCGGGGATAGGTACTAACTTGTTTTTGGCGAAGGTGGCGTTGGATATAACAGCAAAGAAAAACAAATCTCACATTGGCTACTTAACCGAGGATGTCTTTAAGGAAACATTGTGGGACCATCGACCGATTACGGATTTTTGGCAAATAGCCGAAGGAACAGCAAAACGGCTTTCACGGTTTGCCATATATGATATGCGCGGAGTTGCGCGCGCACCGGTAGACTTGCTTTATAAAGAGTTTGGAATCAATGCTGAATTGCTTATTGATCATGCGTATGGGAGAGAGAGTTGTACTATTGCTGACATAAAGGCATATAGAAGTAAATCGCATTCAGTTTCTTTTTCACAAATCTTGCCGCGCGACTATTCGTTTTCAGAAGCAAAGGTAGTAATGGAGGAAATGGCGCTACACGGTGCATATGAGTTAATGAAACGTAACGTAGTTTCAAATATGGTTTGTATAGGTGTTAATTATTCGCGCAGCGAAATTCCAAGTACGCGCGGGGCAAAGAAGTTAGGCGTAAATACTGCACTTAATTCCATTATTGGCCCTGCTGTACTAGAAATTTTTGACAGTACGACAGACAGAACAACACCTATTCGTAGATTGTCAATAGACTTTGAGAATATTGTTGACGAGGCCTATGAGAGCTATGATTTGTTTACGGATATGATAAAAGTTGAAAAGGAAAAGAGCGGGCAACGCGCTGTTCTTGGTGTAAAGAAAAAATACGGCAAGAACGCTATACTTACGGGTACTAATTACTTGGACTGTGCTACACAACGAGAGCGCAACACTTTTATTGGAGGTCATAGAGCCGGAGATGACTCAAGGTGAACGAGCTAAACAATTTATGCCATTCGATGCTATGAAGGGATTACAAGACGCGCTACGACAACGGGAAGAGAAGCATTTGCGAGTGGAAAAGCGTGAATTGGCAGAAGAAACAATAGAACAGATAAGCAGGCAATTAAAGAAAATCAGAAAAGGTGATAAAGTAGAAGTGCTTTACTTTAATGCCTATCATGAATTAAAAGTTATAGGTACAGTGGCAAAGCTCGATTATACGTTTAAGTGTATTACGGTAGGTGATGAACGTATAGACTTTGATGATATATACATGGTAAAAATATTAGAACACTAAAGTATTGAATGAGTATTAACACATCTAGATTATTATGTCTAATACTTTTTAAAGCGATAAAAGTATTAGTATATACAATTAAAAATGATTTCTAGTTTTGTATTTCTGGAATTAAGTTTACTATATTGGATATAGATTGTTTAATAGGTTCAGGTAACTTTCGAAAATTTTTC
>CAMWXP010000100.1 GCA_947178255.1 uncultured Clostridia bacterium
CCACGGTAATAATGCCGCCGTTCCACAGCCATTCGCTATTCCACAGCCTACCCAACCAGAATATAACGCACAGCAGCACGACAACGCCAAGGTTTATGCCCATCGCCGCCCAACGGAAATCCTCCCAGAACGACGAAACGGCTATTGCGGCAACAGTGGTGACGGTAAGCGCGATAAACGTCCAGAGCGACGCCGACACGCCGAACATAAGCGGGAATACCAAAAAGAACAGCAGGTATTCGACAATCTCCAACGCAATGGGCAAATAGAACCAAAAGTTAAAGTCGTCGAGGAAACCGAAGCCGTCGTACGTAACGTACCTGAACGTAGTTACAAGCAGCGATATAGGCACCATCAGCGCCATACCCCACTGCGTATATGCCGACGCGACATTGTTGTGCGCGGCAAAGACGGCCAGCACAAACAACCCAAACGTTATAATCTGTGTAACAGCGCCGAGCGGCTTGTTCAGCTTATCCCAAAGCCCGAGCGTCTGCACCAAAAATCCACAGACGATTACGCTTATAAACGATACCTTCATCGGCACGGACAGGGCGTTCCAGCCCCACTTTGCCACACCGTCGATTTTGGCAAGAAAGCTGATGTGCGGGATAAGCAAGACCAACAGCAATTCGAGAATAATCGGAATACAGCACACAACCGTTAACACTATATCGCCGGCAAAAATTACCGGTTTTCGTGAGGCGGACGAAGTAGATTTTGCCGTTGTCTTTGATTTCGTGCCGCTTTTGGGTTTTACGGGCGGCGTCTTTTTGGGCATTGTTTTTGCCCCGTTCGATTTGGCGTTAGATGATTTTTTATGCGTTTCGTAAGCGGCGGCATAAGGGTCGAACGACGCACTTTCTTTCTCGGGAGTTGGCGTAGGCGTAGGCGGCGCTACTTGATCGGTAGAACTCTCGCCGGACGGTCTAGTATCTTTTAAATATTGAAGAAACAATGTGCCCATGTCTAAACCCATAGTCGGTATATCCGATTTAGGGTCATCTTCGACATCGTGTTTTTGTTCATCCTTAGTTATGGATGACGGCGCGAAATAATCCCTTAACCCATCTGTTCGCGCTTTGAATTTGGGGTCGGTACGTTCCTTTTCGAGCTCGCCGCGGCGTTCTTCCAGCCATTCCGAAAACTCGTTAATGTTCCTTTTAAGCTCACCGTCGGCAAGGCTCGCAGCCCGCAAATAGTTGGGGTTTAAAACTATACTCGTATAAAGCTCTTCGGTCAAATTCATAACCAAATAGCTATCGGCGGAAACGCAAAATTTCATCGGGCCTTTGTTTAGAATGCCGTCTTTTGCGCCCATATCCAACAAAAACAATCCCCAATAAGCTTGGGCGTTTTTTCGGTCGCGCTTTAAAATACCGTTATAAAACCGCCGGGCTGCGTCCGAATCGTCGGCGTTATACGCCATATTCGGACTGCTCAACAATTCCTCGTCAGGTCTTTTTGCACCGCAATTCGGACAGAGATAAAAACCCTTGTCCAAACGCGCTCCGCACTTTTTGCAATTTTCCGATACCATTATGTACTCACCAAAACTAATTTGCAGCCATATTATTAATATATCATGATTTTACACTGATTGCAAGACTTACCAAATATAAATTGTATTTTATTCCTTATACTCCGCAAAATTGAGAACGTCGCTCGCCGTAAGCATCATTTGCGCGTACGAGCTGACGGCGCGCTCTGCGCCCAAGCCGTTGCGGTAGCACGCAACCGTGGCCGCGTCAATCGGGCTGTAAGCGCACGTAAGCGCGGTAATACAACCACTAAGCATATCGCCCATACCGCCCTTTGCCATTGCCGGCGTACCCGCAATATTGAGCCGCACTTCTTTTCCGTCGGTGATGATAGTAGTTGCAGATTTAAGCACAAGCACGGCATTAAGCTGTGTGGCAATAGCCTTGGCGTTTTCCACAGTCGCTTCCAAACCCGTAAGCCGCTTGAACTCGCCTACGTGCGGCGTGAGTATGACCTTAGCCTTAGCCGACTTGATAAAGTCGTAATCGCCCTTGATTGCGTTTATGGCGTCGGCGTCGATCACCACCGCCTTGTCGTAGTTGTCGCAAACGTACTTGACGATATCGCGCAATTCAGGATTGGCACCCATGCCCATGCCTATACAAATAGCCGAGGCATTTCGAACTATCTCGTCCAACTCCTTTTTGTCGAACTTGATAAATCCGTCGAGCGTGTCGGGCATAAACTTCATAATAGACATAGTGGCACGCGCCGACATTGCCGCGCGGTGAACGCTCGGCACGCATACCGTAACCGTGCCCGCGCCGTTAAGGTACGCGGTGTGCGCCGCGGCGCCCGCCATAATGGGCGCGCCAACCATAGACCCGCAACCGCCTATAATATACACCTTGCCCGCCGTGCCTTTGTGCGCGGTGTTCTCCCTTACGTATGCGGGAAAATCGCCGTCCTCGTATACGTGCATATCCGACTCGGTGGCAAACACGTCCTTTACGATAATCTTGCCGCACATGTTCCTACCGTTGCCGAACAGCATACCGGGCTTGTAGCACGAAAAGGTTACCGTTTCGTCTGCCTTAAAGCACGTACCCATAACCTCGCCGCTGTCGCAATTAAGCCCCGACGGCACGTCCAAAGCGATTTTAAATGCGTTTGTCTGCACGTTAAGCTTGTTTATAAGGTCGGCAACCTCGCCCGTAATCGGCTTGTTTAATCCTATGCCGAAAACAGCGTCCGCTATAATATTTGCATTGCCGTTGTAGCTGGTTGCGGGCTCGACCTTTAAGCCGCCGCTTTTTACGTACGCCAAAGTTTGGGCGTCGTACTTAGATATATCGAACACGGTGTACGCCGTTACGTTGTGACCTATTGTGCGCAGTCTTAACGCGGCAAGCAAACCGTCGCAGCCGTTGCCGCCGCTACCGCAAAACACCGCAATGGAATTTTCCGTTTTACCTTTTACATGTTCGGCAATTATATCCGCCACGGCCAGCGACGCCGAAAAGCGCAAAAACGTTTCGCCTACGCCGTTTTGTTTTGCTTTTTCCTCCGCAGCTCGCACCTGCGCCGCGCTTAGAACGTTTTTCATTTCCTATCCCCCTTCGGCAACAGCTCGACAACCGCCACGGCGTAATCGCCGTCATGCGAAATA
>CAMWXP010000101.1 GCA_947178255.1 uncultured Clostridia bacterium
GCCTTAACCTCTTCGTCCGCGTCCTTATCGCTAAATCCGAAGTGGTCTTTGAGCAATCTCTTTCGCGTAAACAATGAGGACTTGCGGTTGGCGATTTCCGTCTCTCTGTACTCGTTTGTGGGCAAGCCGTCGTTCCATTGCACCGTCAACTTACTTTCGTCAATGCGCGGATATCCAATCTGCGACATAAGCGCAATAACTTTTTTGACGGAATCCGTTAAGTCATCCGTCATACGCCGCGTTCTGAGCTTTGCGTTTGTCATTCGCACTTCGAGTGCTTCAAAGCCTTGTGAAGCTCCGAATGCATCGTCATCAAGCACCGCGCCCATTTGCGAAAGGCTGAACAGGTGCTTTTCCAACTTCTCAATCTGCGTGTGGTTGGCTTGGAAGCTCGCGTCCCACGTCATATATCCGGGCGGCTGTTCGCCCTCGTGAACTTCTACGAATTCGCCCGCCGCAAACGACCAACTACCATCTTTGTTTTGCTTGACTGCGCCCGAAGGTCCGTAAGGTGTTGGCGCGCTGTGCTTGTCAAGCACGAAATCCTCAATAGCATAACGCACTTGAAGCTCGGCAATTATTGACACGTAAATGTCGTAATCGGATATGCCGTATACGCTATCGCTCGGCACGAAGTTTTGAAACGGCACGATTGCGAAATCGTCAAGTCCTGTATTCTCGATTTGTTTGCCCTCAACAGGCAACTCCGCGCCGATTTTGTAACTATCGTAAATGATATTTCGTCCGTTCGGTAGATGTGCTTGATTTGCGGGCTGTCCGTCTTTCAACTCGAAACGGCGGCGAGTATACTTTCCTTGTTCGTGGATTTGCACGTTAAGATACGCCTTAGAACGTCCGAATATCGTTTCTTCCTTTTTCACCCAACAGAGGCAGTGCAACATTATCTCGTTGGTTTCTTCGTCCACAATTGGAAACCACATTTCGGGCGATATCACAGTACAGTTGCCTTTACCCTTCTTATCCTTGTAAACGCGAATAAGACCGTCACCATAACGTGACAAGTCACATATTGCCGAGCGCAGTTTCTTCGAAAACTTAGAGTGTGTTTTTATATCGTCCACGCCATCAGCCCCATTCACCGTGGGCGGATCGCCCGCCATTAGGTCCATTGTCTTGGTGCTACTAAGCTGAAAGTAATTGAGGTCGATACTAAATTCCTCGTCATTAAGCGTATAACCCAACACAGCAAATTTTTCCGCTATTTGCCGCAGTCTCCTCTTATACGCTTCAAATACCGTATCAAGGTCGCCCTTGAACATAGCCCTGTGGTCGCGGTAGTCCGCCAAGCGTTCAATTTCGCTCTTAGGCGGAAAGGACTTGCCCGAAGCAAGCCAATTCATATCGTAAAGCATATTTATTTTACTCTCCCTTTTCGTTTATCGTTGTTATATACCGCGTATCGCTCGCTATCCATAACGTCATCATCGACCTTGACGGGCAAGCCTGTTTTCTCATCCCAAACATACTCGGCTTGTTGCTTGTCGTACAGCTCAATGCCCGGTCTATAAATTAAAAGAGTGCGCGCCTTTTTCCTCTCGGCTACACACTCAATGCCTTTCTCAATCGATTTATCTATCGGCGGACACCAACACCCGACACTCCTAAACTCCGCTATGTTGTCTGGACGCGCGCTGTCGCAGTAGAACGGAATGCCGAAGCCATACCGTTTCAGAATGGACTCTGCTTCCGCTTTCCAAAAGTCTATGCCCTTATGCTTAGCAGTTCTTTCCTTGATAAGCACGACTATGTTATCATCCGCCGCCGTTTCTCCCCACAAAGTAAGACTGCCGTAATGCTCGTAGCCCCAGTCCATACCGACAAAGTAGTTGGATATTTCGGGCAATTTGTCGATATAGTTCTCTGCAGACATGTCTTGATAGACAATGCCCTCGGCAACCGCCCACAGTCCATCGATTTTCCTATTAAAAAACACGCCGCTTGGCGTGGTCTTTATCAGGTTTGTTTTATAAGTCTCCGACAAGAACGGATTGTCGTACAGCGACCAGTGAAATCGCTTTATTCTTCCATCGCTTTCAAGCTCTTTGTCGATATAGTCCGTTTTCAACCAATGTTGCGGGCCGCCCGGGTTGCTGTCCACGATGATATGAGCATCGAACTCGTGGTCTGCCGAGCAACGCTTTGTAATTTCGTCAAATACATCTCGATTGGCAAGCGAGCCTTCGTTGATATACGCGCCGTATGCGGTCATACCCGTGATAGACTTCAACCGACCTAAGTCATCGTGACCTACGCACCACACAACAACGCCGAACAGCTTAAACATGTTAAACTTGTCGAGCTTGAAATCAAAGCCATACCGTTGTGTCATCGGGTTGAGGACGTTTCTCTTAATCGCGCCCAAATCCGCGCCTGCAAGTATGTACAACGGATCTACAATCCTATGCCGCTTGGCGTGTGAGTTTATGCGTTGCAACTCTGCGAGGAAGATATCGTTGTCGACAATCGTTTTACCCGAACGGACAGCTCCGTCATTTATCAGAATTGAGTAGTCGGTGTGTGTGAAATAAAAGCGCAGTACCTCTTGTTGCTTCGGGCTGTATAGCTTATTCAGTGCAGCTTGATTCATCAGTAAACACCTCTTTCAGTTGCTCAAATAAACTTGCCACACGGTCCTCTTGATTGCCCGCGCCGTCCTTGTCCATACCAAGTGCGATACGGTGTATCTTCTGACACTTCTCAAACGAGGCTACGAGCTTTTCAAGCACAAAAGCGTTTATGTTCTTACACTTGACTTGTCTCGTAATCTCTTTCTCAATCAGTGACAGGAAGTTGTCGGCAATTTCCATATGCCGCTTATTTACTACTATACTCTTTACTTTACTATCGTTTATAAGCGCGTCTTTACTCTTCCGTAGTATTTCCTCTTTAACTTCTTCTTTCTTCTTTAACCAACTTTCTTTATTAGCTTTATCATAGAGTGTTTTATAAGATATATTTTTATATTTAGCAAACGCCGCAAGTGAGGCGTATTCACCAGTTATAAACTCGTTACGCAATGCGCCCCAATCGTGTTTCTTTGCCATGCATATATCACCGCCTC
>CAMWXP010000102.1 GCA_947178255.1 uncultured Clostridia bacterium
CAAAAAGGCAGCTCCCGCCAAAAAGACCACGGCGGTAAAGCGTCCCACGGCTAAAAAGAAATAATCATTAATACAGTTAATCAAAAAGCGAAAGTACAATAAGTACCTTCGCTTTTTTTGTTTGTAATAAATGGGATGAATAAGTAGCAAAAAAACACCCACACAGTCTGTAACTGTGCGGGTGAAGTATTATTAGATAGAAAATGCACTTTTCATGATAATTCCGAATTCCGAATTCATAATTCCGAATTAATTCTGCATTCTTAATTCTTAATTCTTAATTCTTAATTCGTATCCGTCTTTGCCGTCGAGTACGGTATAGCCGAGTGCGTCCAGTTCGGCGCGCAATGCGTCGGAGGTTGCCCAGTCTTTGGCTTTGCGTGCGGCAAAGCGCTTGTCGGCAAGCTGTTTGACCTCGTCGGGAATATCCTGCTGTACTTGCTCTTGGGGTAAGTGCAAATCGAGCGCGAAAATATCATTCAGCTCGACAGCCGCGTCGTATACCTCGCGGCACGAATATCTTGCCATTGTCCACAGCTCACCGAGCGCGAGCGGGAAGTTAAGGTCGTCGTATACGGCGGCGATAACTGCGGCCTTTTGCGTTTGTACTTTTTGCGCCGTTTCGGCGTCGGCTTTTGGTGCCGATTTGCAAGCGGAAATAGTCGAGCGCAGACGGTTGTACGCTGTGGCTGCGCCGTTAAGTCCGTCAAATGTAAAGTTCAGCTTGTTGCGGTAGTGGGTGTTCAAGCAGAAGTAACGGAAGGCGAGCGGGGAGTAGCCCTTGGAAATAAGGTCGTCAATGGTGTAAACGTTGCCGAGCGACTTGCTCATCTTGCCGCCGTCGACAAGCATGAACTCGCCGTGCATCCACAGGTTCACGACCTTGTGACCTTCCAGCGCCTCGCTTTGCGCAATCTCATTTTCGTGGTGAATGGGAATATGATCGACGCCGCCGGTGTGTATATCAAACCGCTCGCCGAGGAACTTTTTGCTCATAGTCGAGCACTCTATATGCCAGCCGGGATATCCCATGCCCCAAGGCGACGGCCATTGCATGATGTGGTTCTTTTCGGCTTTTTTCCAAAGCGCGAAGTCTGCGGGGTGGCGTTTTTGCGTATTAACTGCGACGCGCGCGCCTGCCAAAGCGTCCTCTATGTTGCAGCGGGAAAGCTTGCCGTAGCCGTCGAACTTGGAAATATCGAAGTAAATGCCGTCGTCCGTTTCGTAGCCGTAGCCCTTGTCGCACAAACCCTTGACAAATTCAATCATTTCGGCAATGTTGTCGGTAGCTTTGGCTATTATTTCGGGCAAAAGAATATGCAGGCGATCGAGGTCTTTAAAGAACACCTTGGAATAGAATTCCGCAATTTCCTCGGGCGATTTGTTTTGCTTTTTTGCGGCGGTCTGCATTTTGTCCTCGCCGTCGTCGCCGTCGGACGTTAAGTGTCCTACGTCGGTTATGTTCATTACCGATTTGGTGGTATAGCCAGCATATTTCAGCGTGCGGCGCAGCTCGTCCATAAATACGTACGTGCGCAGGTTGCCTATATGCGCGTAATTATACACCGTCGGGCCGCAGGAATATGTGGTTACGACGGGTGGAGACAGGGGAGACAGTTCCTCTTTTTTGCGCGTAAGCGTGTTGTAAAATTTCAGTTTGTCCATAACAATATTATTCTCCGTTGCTCCGATTTAACTCGGCTTGAATTTGTGCTATTTTGTTTTCCAGTAAATCTATGCGGCTTGTAAGCGCCGCAGTGTCGTCGGTTGTTTGGCTGTCGACGCGCTGTCCGTTTAGCTTGACTATGCGTGCGGGCACTCCCACTACCGTGGCGTTTGGCGGAACCTCCCGCAAAACGACGGCGCCCGCGCCGATTTTTGCGCCGTGACCGACGGTGAACGGGCCAAGCACCTTTGCTCCGGCACTGATGATAACGTCGTCTTGCACTGTGGGGTGGCGCTTGCCCTTGTCCTTGCCGGTGCCGCCCAGCGTAACGCCTTGGTAAATAACCACGTTGTCGCCTACGACGGCCGTTTCGCCGATAACCACGCCGGTGCCGTGGTCTATAAACACTCCGCTGCCTATAACTGCACCCGGGTGTATTTCTATGCCCGTAAGCAGCCGCGTAAGAGCGGAAAGGATGCGCGCGGTTACGAAGTACCTGTGAATGTAAAAAAAGTGGAACAGTCTGTATAGGACCAGTGCGTGGAATCCGCTCGAACACAGCGCCGCTTCCGGCTTGGACTTGGTGGCAGGGTCGTGGAGCATGACGGCGTTAAGGTCGCGTTTTATTGCGGCAAAAGCGGATAAAGATTTCATATACCGCTATTTTATGCCGAACGCACTCGGTTAGTGCAATCGTCAAAAGGCTTTTAAATAACTAAGCGCCGCGGCAATAATGCATAACGGCGCTTTAATCAGTATACGTGGAACGAGTAAAAGGGGAAAAGATAATGTTATTATTCTACGCCGTTAAGGAAGTTGATGGCCGCAAGCAATAACTCTTCGCCCTTTTGCATATCGTTATCGTCGAGGTTAAGCTGTTTGGCAACCGATTGGTCGAGAGCAGCAATCATGCGGTTAAGTTCTTCTTGTCCTTTTTGGGTTATTTTGTAATGTACGGAACGCATATCGTCGTCCGAGCGAAGCTTTTCGATAAGGCCTTCGGCAACCATGGTGCGTGCAAGAATGGTAAGGTTGGGTTTTGCGATGCAAAGCTCGTTTACGAGCGCTTTGGGGGCTAATACGTCGTTGCGCACCAAATAGAGGAAGCGCATTTTTTGGGAAATAACCGCGCCGTTTTCACTGTTCTTACAAAGTTTACGCGTTGTGGCGTTTATTGCAAGTATCTGTTCTGCCAGCATAATTTTCTCCTGAAAACTTAATAATTTTGACGGTTTTAATATTAGCATACGTATTATTAAATGTCAACGATTTATCGACTGTTTTTTAAATTTATACCGTAC
>CAMWXP010000103.1 GCA_947178255.1 uncultured Clostridia bacterium
AGTTTATCGAAAGTAACGATAAATTTCAATTTATCTTACTTGAATTGGCAGTTAAAAGCCCTCGAACAATTTGTTCGAGGGATTTTTGTAATTGTTTGATTTTAATCGATTTTATATTTCTTTTTGGTAAGCTTTTCCACGCCTGCGACGGCGAGGTACATTACGGTTGCGAGTATGCACAGTATAACCGTGCTTGCCATAACGAGGTCCATTTTGAACACTTGGCTGCCGTAGATAATCAGATACCCAAGTCCCGCCGTCGACACAAGGTATTCGCCCATAATGGTGCCGACCCACGCCAAGCCAACGTTTATTTTCAGCATATTAACGAGCGCTGGGACGTTGGCGGGCAGTATCAGCTTAAACAGTATTTGAAGCCGCGTCGCGCCCATAGACCGCATTAAAAATATCTTGCCTTCGTCCACCGCCATAAACGCGCTGAGCACGCTTATTACAGTGACTATTATGCATATGAGTATTGTCATTACGATTATCGCTTGCGCGCCTGCTCCAACCCATATGATTATAATCGGGCCGAGTGCGATTTTGGGCAGGGCGTTGAGCACTACGATATACGGTTCTAGCACTCTGCGCAGTTTGACAAACCGCCACAGCAGCACTGCTATCAGTATGCCCAGCGTGCTTGCTGCAATAAAGCCGACTATACATTCTATCAGAGTATAGGCGATATGCACAAACAGCTCGTCAGTGTCGATCGTACCAAGTACCGCAACTATGCGCGACGGGCAAGAGGTTATAAACGGATCTATCCAGTCTAACTTTGCCGCCAACTCCCAAATACCGATTACGGCAACCAACAATCCTATTTGCAATAATATTGTGGTTATTTTATCGTTTCGGCGTTTGGCTAAATACTTTTGGCGCGGGGTCTTGACTCGCGGCATAAGGCAGGGTAAACGGTTTTTTATCTTCATGTTAGGCTCCTTAAAGCGTTAGTCGTGCTTGACGTTGTCGTCCGCTTTTTCGTCCGTTTTTTGCTTGTCGGCGGTTACGACGATGCTTTTTATTTTGACAATCACGGTTTTGCCGAGGTCGTAAATGAATACGCCTGCGTCCTTTGCCAGCGTAACGGCGTCCAACAGCACTTGTTTGCCGGTAATGCGGTTAGTAGTCTTTTCGTCCGTCATAGCGATACCTCCTTCCATACGCGGTCGAACCAGTATGAGAATTTAGGGCTTTCGCGGCGCTTGAGCGGCGTGGGCGCGTCTATATCTATGGTAAACACCGTCTTGACGGTTGCGGGGCGCTTTGTCAGCACGACAATCCTGTCCGCCATGGACACCGCTTCGGAAATGTCGTGGGTTACAAGAAGCGCGGTTTTGTTTTCGTTTTTGATTATTGCGTGGACGTCGTCGCACACCGTCATTCGCGTTTGAAAGTCGACGGCTGAGAACGGTTCGTCCAAAAGCAGCAGTCGCGGCTTGAACGCGAGCGTGCGAATGAGCGCCGCGCGCTGACGCATACCGCCCGAAAGCTCGGTGGGGTAGGCGGACTTAAATTCGCCCAGTCCGTACTTGTCGAGCATGCTTATTGCGTAATCTCTTGCTTCTGGAGTAAGCTTTTTTTGTACGGACAGTCCGAGCATTACGTTTTGCTCGATAGTGCGCCACTCAAATAGGTTGTCGCGTTGCAGCATGTATCCGACGTTGCCCGCACTCGCCACGACGGGCTGACCGTCTATGGTGATTGTGCCGTCGGTGGGTTGCATCAGTCCGGCTATCATGGAAAGCAGTGTCGTTTTTCCGCACCCCGACGGTCCGACAAGGGCGATAAACTCGCCCTCGTCGATCGATAGGGACAGGTCGCGTACCGCCTCGGTTTCGCTCTTTTCTGTCTGATAGATTATATCTACGTGATTGATATCAAGTAAAGCCATGGCGGTTCACCTGTGTGCTATATTTTCAGCTCGTCGACAAGCTGGTTGGCAATGGTGTTGTCTACGGCAAGGTTGTAGTCGGCGCGGCTACTGAGCGTGCCTGCGTTCTCCATAATGTCTTGAAGACGATTGAACGCCGATTCCGCCATTACGGGCGTGTGCGACCAAGCGTCGATTGCAAGATAGCTTTTGACGGCTGCGGCGGCGGACTCTTCGCTCGTGCCGGGGAAGGATTTAACAAGCGATTTTGCCACCGTTTCGGGCGTGTTGTCGGTCATATATTGATAGCCGCGGAGCACCGCGCGCAGGAACGCTTTGGCTGTGTTGTTGTTCTTGTTGAGCCAAGATTTTTGCGCCGAGAACGCGGTGTACGGAACTTCGCCCGAATCCTTGCCTACGGACGCTACTATATAGCCCTTGCCGAGTGCGACGAATTCGGACGCGGTAGGTTCGAACATAGTGGTGTAGTCGACGGATTTGTCGGTGTCGAACGTGCCGACCATAGCGTCGAACGCGACCGATGTGTCAAAGTTGGGCGTGTCGGTGTTTACGCCGTTTTGGTTGAGCACCCATTGCAGCGTCATTGCGGGAACGCCGCCGGGGCGTCCTGCAAGAATGTGCTTGCCTTCGAGGTTTTTCCAGTCGAAGTCGGGTTCTGGATTGCGCCCTACAAGGAACGATCCGTCGCAGCGTGTGAGCTGACCGAATATTACGGGGTAGTCGCGCTGACCCTCTACGTGGCAGTAAATGGTAGCTTCGGGACCCATAAGTCCGATGTCGGCAGAGCCGGAAATGACTGCGGTCATAACCTTGTCGGCGCCGCCGCCGTTGCTCAGTTTGAGGTCGATACCCTCGTCGTCAAAGTAGCCGTTGTTTATTGCTATGTACAACGGAGCGTAGAAGATGGAGTGTGTTACCTCGCACAGCTTGACGGTGGTTTTGCCGTCGTCCTTGCAGCCTACAAGGGCGAGCGGGCAAACCATCAGCATTAGCGCGGTAAGGATTGCGGTGAGTTTTTTCATAAGTCCTCCTAAGGCGTTTTATATTTCAGTCTATGC
>CAMWXP010000104.1 GCA_947178255.1 uncultured Clostridia bacterium
TAAAGTAATCGCGCACGTCGTAGCCGCCGTCCATAAACGGCGAATCGTAATGCGGATTGAGCCAAATAGCGTTGGCGCCCAGCTCCTTAATGTAATCGAGCTTGCTAGTTATACCTTTAAAATCGCCGTAGCCGTCGCCGTTGGAGTCCATGTACGAATTTGGATAAATTTCGTAAAATATAGCCGATTTCAACCAATTACTCATATTAAACCTCTTAATATCTGTATGCGGAAAAATTGCGCGGTGTATTACTTGTCGGTCTTTCCGTCATCGGCGGGCGCGACCTCTTCCGCAGTTTTCGCCGAAGACTTCATCATTTTTATGACGGTAACGACGCCTGCGGCAAGCAGCGCTACAATAAGCGCGACGGCGTACACGACAAGTATATTAAAGTCGATACTCCTGCGCGTAACAACAGGCGGCTGCACCTGACTGACCGATGACGACAAAGTGGTGTCGTAGTAATCTGTAATGGTTGCGTTCACCTTTTTTATAAACGCGGCTGTCTGATTTTCCAATGCGCTCAAATTGTCCATAGCTTTGCTAATGGCGGCCTCGTCGGTTTCCGCTTCGACCTGCAACTTTTCAAGGCGCGTTTCTATGTTTTTGAGCTGAATGGTATATTCCTCTACTTGACGGTTGGCCTCGTCCAAACGCAGATGCAGTGTTTCGTAAATTTCGGGATACTCGGTCTTTTCGGTATGCACGCCACTCGTGTCGGTAGACGTCGTCGTCGGATTGATGGTAGCAATTTGCGCTTTCAGTCTTTGGATAGAACCGTTTTCGCCGTCAAGCGCATCAAGACGGTTTTGTATTTCGGTCTGCTTGGACAAAAGCGCGCTGCGCGCCGTGGTCTTGTTGCGCCATACGTTGTTGGAAAGTATATACGCATTGAAAAGGCTGTAATTGTTGCGCAAAATGTTCAGGTCGCTTAACAGCTGAGTAAACGTCGTGTTGTTTTCGGTGGATACAAAGCCGGCGCCAGTCTCCGACATCTGCTGCAATACCGCATTGACCGAGTCCAGCGACTGCAAATAGGTATCGTAAATGTCGGTAAATTCCATATTGTCGTTTTGAGACAGCTTGTATGTGTTTTCCGCAAACATGCTCGTCAAAGAATAGCGCTTTTGAAAATCCTTGTAGTAGCAAGCGACAATCTTGTTGAGCAGCAGCTTGGCTTGGTCGTCGGACAAGTCCAATTTACCGGCGGGATCGGATATTATAATATTGAAGCGCGTGGGGCGCATAGTGTAAGTGCGAAGCGTATTGGCCGCGGCCTGATCGCCGTTTGCGGCAGCTTCCGTAAGCCGAACATATTCTTCGGTAAGCACGGCCTCCACACGCATGGCGCCACGCAGCAAGGATATGTCTTTTACTGTATTTTGAAGGTTAGCTTCCTTTACGGCATTCGCAAGCACGGTGGTGCTGATTATGTTGTCCGTATTAAGCGGTTTACCGTCGGGAGCTTCCCCGTCGTCTATCCCCTCGTAAATGTATTCGATAGAGGTTTGCGCTATCGGCTCGGACTTGGCGTACACCTTGATAGGCACCGCTATTACCGTTACCAACAACGCCGCGATAACAAGATACACGACCATACGCAACCAACCCTTTTGAAAAAATTTACCTATCTTTTTAAAGGTTATGCCCTCGGTCTCCTGCTCGTCCTCGTAAACGTATTCTTTGTTCATACTTTCTCCTGGGAAATCTAATTATTTAGATATATATAGTATAACACCGAAAGGCATTAAAATCAACATTTTTCTTACTTCTTTTGAAAAAGAAGTAACAAGAAAACTTGACAGGCGCGTATGTGCGTATTGATTTGTTTTTTGTTACACCCGAATAATATCGTGTCGTTAAAAAATATTATACGCCACTATCGCAATCTTTTCTAAAATTCATTTGCACCTTTTTAATTCCGAATTCATAATTCCGAATTCCCAATTAAATGTTGCGCATACTACCCATATGAAAAGCATTGTAATCGTAGGCGGATCGTCGGGCATAGGGCTGGCGGTAGCGCAAAACCTTTTGAGCGAGCAAACGCAAATAACAAATATATCCCGCACGCCGTGCGCGGTTACCGGCGTAACAAATATAACGGCGGACGTGGCCGATATATTCGAGCTGCACGCAGCAGTCAACGCGGTGGAACAAATCGACGCACTGATATACTGCGCCGCCGAGTCGCTTGCCGCGCCAACGGAGTACGCCAAAAACAGCGACGTAAAGCATATGTTTGACGTTAATATAATAGGCGCGACCGAGTGCATAAAGGCGGCAATGCCAAAGCTTACCGAAAGCGACAATCCGCACGTGGTGTTGCTGTCGTCGTCGGGCGGTATTGCGCCAATACCATTCGACGGGTTTTACTCGGCGACAAAGGCAGGACTGTTCGCGCTTGCGGCGGCGGTGCGCACGGAAAATCCAAAAATAAAGTGCACGGCGGTCGCCGTACCCGCCACGCAGACAGAGTTTTCGTTTAAGCGAAAAATATATTCCGATTGCGGCGAGTACAACGCCAACCTTAAAGCCGCGTCCGACGCGCTGATAAAAATGGAACAGACCGGCTATTCCGCCGAGTACGTGGCAAAGCGCATAGCCGCCGTAATCGACAAAAAGAACCCGCCGCCAAAAGTGACGGTGGGCACAAAAAACAAGCTTATGCTGTTTGCATACAATATGCTGCCGTGGCGGTTAAAGCTGTACGCGCTCAGAAAAATGTATAATATAAAATAAATTCGGAATTATGAATTCGGAATGCGGAATTATTGCAATGGTAATTGCTTTACTTATATGCGGCGGTTCGCCTAGATTTCTCCGCTTCGGTCGAAATGATGGGGATATTGACCAAACTTTTATGCAACAGCAATACCTTATAG
>CAMWXP010000105.1 GCA_947178255.1 uncultured Clostridia bacterium
GCTCTGCGGCTTGCGTCGAACTCGGTCGGCAGCGTAACCAGCGAAAACAACAGCGACAGCCCCATAACGACCAAGCCGACAATAAGCAGTATCTCGCCTATTTTGCCGTAGCTTGACGCAAAGCCGAGGATATAACCGACAATGAATATAGGCCACATCATAGTGCTTGCAAAGTTGACTATGGGTACAAGCTTTAACCGCGCCGCCGAAAAGAAGTACTTTTTTGCGTGCTGTACGGCGTGCCCCGCCTCGTGGCAAGCAACGCCTATCGCGCCGATTGCCGAGGAATTACGCACGCTGTCGGACAGCGATATAGTGTTGTTGGTGGGGTTAAAGTTGTCGGTAAGGTTTCCGCGCACAGCGGCAAGCTTAATGCCGCCCACACCCTGACTTTCCAAAAAGTTGCGCACGTACCCCTGCGCCGATATTCCCGACGAGCTTTGTATTCCGTTGTACTTTGCAAACACTGTGTTCACCCGAATAGACGCGATAACGCTGATCAAAAACACGGGCAAAAACAAGCACATCGTTATTGCGTATAGCATGTAATCGGGATTAGTAAATAATTCTTTAATAGTCATATTATCTCCTACATTTTTTGTCACTCTGAACGTAGTGAAGAGTCTCAACCTTATTCTATCATCAATTATGTCTTTTGTAAAGGCATAATATTACTTTTCCGTACTCTCTATTACTCCGCCGCCCAAGCATCTATCGCCTACGTACACCACGGCGTACTGACCTGCGGTTACGGCGCGCTGCGGCTCGTCAAAATCTATACGGAACTTGTCGCCGTCAAGCATAGTAAGAGTGCCGCTTTGGTCTGGCTGACGGTAGCGCGTCTTTGCCGTACATCTAAGCGTTTTAGGCATATCGAACTGCCCTATAATATTAAAGCCAGAACCGAACAGCGTGCGTGACATAAGCCCGCTCTCGTCCCCGCACGACACTATAAGGCGGTTGTTCTTTACGTCCTTGTCCAGTACAAACCATCTGCCGCTTTCGCCCTTAACGCCGCCAACCCCTAAGCCGCGCCTTTGCCCGAGCGTGTAGTACATAAGCCCGTCGTGCTTGCCTACGGTGTTGCCCTGCGTATCTACAATGTCGCCTTGCTGCGCGGGCAGATACTCCGCCAAAAACTTTTTAAACTTGCGCTCGCCTATAAAGCATATGCCCGTGCTGTCCTTCTTTTTGGCGACGGATAGGTTTAGCTTTTCGGCAATCTCCCGCACCTGCGGCTTAATTAGGTCGCCGAGCGGAAACAGCACGTTGCTCAACTGTTCGGTTTTTACTTGGTTCAAAAAGTACGTTTGGTCCTTGTTGCCATCCGCAGCTTTCATCAGCCTGTCGCCGTCGCGCTTGCAGTAATGCCCCGTAGCAATCATAGCGGCGCCTATCTGCGCGCAGTAGTCGCGGAACGCGCCGAACTTGACCACGCGGTTGCACAGCACGTCGGGATTGGGCGTGCGGTACGCGCGGTACTCGCGCAAAAAGTAATCGAACACGCCGTCCATGTACTCGTGCGCAAAGTTGACCGAATAGCAGTCTATCGAAAGCCGCTCGCAAACGGCTTGAACGTCACGCCAATCATCGGCGGCAGGACACTGCCCGTCCTCCTCCCAATTATGCATAAACAGTCCGGTAACTTCGTAACCGTCGCGTTTAAGCAAGTATGCCGCGACAGCCGAGTCAACACCGCCCGACATACCTATTATCACCTTTTTTCCGTTAGTGCCGATAATAACACCTCTAAATGTAATCGACGTTAATGTTTACCGTATACGGCAAAACCGTTGCTATACTCGCCTTTACCTGCGCGGTGATTTCCGCTTCGGGAGAATGCGCAAGCGGCATACGAATATCCAGTTCCACGCTCTCGTTCTCGTCATTTATGGAAATATCGTGCGCCGTCGCGCCGTACGAGTCCAACACGTCGGACACACGCCGCCGCAAATCTTTAAGCCGCTCGTCGCCGTCCATAATGGGGTCGGCGTGAACGGACAGCCTGATTCCCGTCTTTTCGTACACCGCGCGTTCTATGCCGTCGCACACGGAGTGCACCTCGACAAAGGTCATATCGCTAGGAAACTCGGCGTCCACCTCGGCTATTTTGGTAGCCGCGCCGTAATCGTTGATAATTAAATCATGGACGGACGCAACCTTATCGAATGACAAAACTATATTGCGCACCTCGTCGTAGAGCGCAGAGTCGGGGCGCTCGCCCAGCAAACGGCTTACCGTAGTTTTAAGTATCTTTACCGCAAACACCAATATTACCACGGCAACCGCAACCGAAGCGTAGCCGTCAATGTTCGCGCCGGTATACTTTTGCGCAATAGCACAGCAAAGCACCACCGTGGTCACCGCCGCGTCCGACACCGAATCGACCGCCGCCGCTTTAAGCGTATCACTGCCTGCCACGCACCCGCGCGAACGTGTAAAGTACAGCACTGCCATAAACGATTTTACAGCCACCGCCGCGCCCAGCGTTATCATAACCAACAAGCCGTAATCGACCGACACCGGCTCGATTATACGCTTTATGCCGCCTGACAGCACTTCTACGCCGACGGCGAGTATGCCCGCGCCCACGACAAATGTGGCTATATACTCGTACCTGCCGTGACCGAAAGGATGATCGTGATCGGCATGCCGCGCCGCCAACGCTGTGGCAAAAACAGTCACAAGCGACACCGCCGCGTCCGAAATATTATTAAGCGCGTCGGACGTGACCGACGTCGAGCGCGAAAGCACGCCCGCCACCAGCTTAGCCACGCCAAGCAAAATATTCAGCGCCAACCCCACGGCAAGCGTGATTACGGCGTTTTTGGTGCGTTTCTCCATAC
>CAMWXP010000106.1 GCA_947178255.1 uncultured Clostridia bacterium
GGATATTCGAGGCTCGATAGCGCACTGCACAATGCTGGGTAAATGCGGAATAATAACGAAAGACGAAGCCGAAACGCTCGCCGCCGCGCTTGATTCCATTCTTGCCGATATAGACGACGGAAAACTCGAACCGGTCGGCGCGGAGGATATTCACTCGTTTGTGGAAAACGAGCTGGTATCGCGTGTGGGCGACGTCGGTAAAAAGCTGCACACCGCGCGCAGCCGCAACGACCAAGTAGCTACCGATATACGCTTATACCTGCGCGACGGCATAGACGAGCAAATAGGGCTTTTAAAGACGCTTGTCACTACCCTTGCGGATAAGGCGGAAAAAGAAAAAGCTACAGCTATGCCCGCATACACCCATATGCAAAAGGCGCAGCCCACCACGCTCGGTCACTACCTGCTTGCTTACGCAAACATGTTTTTGCGCGACGCACAGCGGCTTATCGACTGCCGCAAGCGCGTAAACGTTTTACCGCTTGGCAGCGGCGCATGCGCTTCCACCACCTTCCCCATCGATCGCGAATATACCGCTAAGTTTTTGGGCTTTGACGGCGTAACGCAAAACTCGCTGGACGGTGTGAGCGACCGAGACTTCGCGGTGGAATACCTGTCGTGCGCAACGCAAGCAATGCTTCACCTTTCACGCATAAACGAGGAGTTCGTTTACTGGTCGGGCGAAGAATTCGGTTTTTTGATTTTGCCCGACGAGTTCAGCACGGGCTCGTCCATTATGCCGCAAAAGAAAAACCCCGACGTAAACGAGCTGTTGCGCGGCAAGTGCGGCAGAGTGGTTGGCGACCTAATGAGCATGATCACCGTAATGAAAGGCTTACCCCTCGCCTACAACAAAGATATGCAAGAGGACAAAGAACCGCTGTTCGACGCGGTGAACACGTTGTCGCTGTCGCTTAAAGTATTTACTGCGTTTATGAACGCGGTTGAGTTCAATCGGCAAAATATGAATACGGCTTCCGCGGGCGGACACTCCTGCGCGACCGAATGCGCCGACTACCTTGCCGCAAAAGGTCTGCCCTTCCGCGCCGCGCACGAAGTGACCGGCAAAATCGTACTGTACTGCATAGATAACGGCAAGACCTTGCAAAGCCTTACCGTGGACGAATACAAAAAGTTTTCGCCGCTGTTTGACGACGGAATACTGAAAGCCGTTCTGCCCCAAAACGCAATCGCCCGCCGCAAAGCAATCGGCGGTTGCGCAAGCGAGGAAATCGATAGGCAGTTAAAGGTACTACGCAACGAACTAAACAAGATATAATATCCCGACAAAGAAGCGCCGCAAAATTGCGGCGCTTCTTTTTTGCGCTTTAAACTAATTGGCATAGCATTCGCGTTGTAACGATACGTAGTTGGAAAACATAGACACGATTTCCTTGTTGCCCGTGTCGCAAAAGTCCATCCCGAACAGTCTGCTTATGGCGGCGGTGGCGTTGGAGCTCATAAAGAGACGGCGCAAATTCTTTTCCACCGAACTTACAGTGCAGTTAAAGTTTTGCGCAATACATTCGTAAATGCTGCCGATAGTGCGCGTCGGGTCTTCCGAGTACAAATCCAAGCACATACAAAATTGGTCGAAGCCTTTCAGCGAGGTGCGAAACCCTATTTTCACTAGCGTAATGATAATAAAATCTCGTTTTTTCATGAGTCACTCCGTTCAAGTTTTTTGAGAGTAATCCCATTAAAACGCATAAAAAGCTAAATGTCAACAGTTTGCAAATGGGCGATTTTGTATACTTTTATGCACCGCAACATACTGCGTTTTTCGTCGAAAACCGCACGCAAAATATTGTGATAAAAGAAAAGCGGTGTCAGCTTGACACCGCGAAAATAAATTTATGCTACGGACTTAACCGTAGTAAAATTCTTTTAGATTGGAACACTCAAAACAACGAAGTAGCTCTACAAAGTAGATAAGCACGTTAAGTGCGGAGGCGCGCGTCAGGCGGACAACTGGTGACGTGCCGCCGACGGGCGCGTAGACCCACCTACGTAACCAAGGCGGCGCGGCGCACGTAGTCCGCATCACGCGATGCATACGCGCTTAACGGAAGCGTTTACGTGCTGCTTCCTTCTTCTTTTTACGCTTAACGGAGGGCTTTTCGTAGTACTCCTTTTTGCGCATATCGCCGAGGATATTATCCTTTTGGCACTTACGTTTAAAACGTTTGAGTGCGCTGTCGAGCGATTCGTTTTCGCCTACGCGGATTACTGCCATTATTCACACCTCCTTCGTTCCGAGAACTCCGATTTGCTAACGTTAGCTTACATATTATATAAAATGTTTTTCATTTTGTCAAACGATTTTCAGCATTATTTCAATGCAATATCTATATCATACTTAATCTTAACGGAGGAGTAATCGTATTCGGAATTAAAGTAGTTCGGACTATATCTGTAAAACTCCCTGCCGATAAACAGAGGGTCTGCGTTTATCTCAAACGAGCTGCCGATTGCGCTTTCCACCTCGCCTTGAATTTTCTTTTTGTAGCCGGCAATAAGCGCTTCGTTAGTCTTGCTGCTGTTGGTGGCAAACAGCGAATTGAACTTATCCCCGTGCGGTTCGATAAACGCCTTTATCTTGATTGTCGCTTCGCCCGTCTTGCTATCGACTTTTACAGAAGCGTGTTTTTTGAGCAGTCTGCCGCACACTCCCTTAATCGTCTTGCCCTCGTACTCCACGTCCGAGCAGACAGTTCCCTTTTCCACCGGCGCGCTCACCCACGCCACGCCACGCGCCGAAGTGGAATCGAATGTGCCTACCCTGCCGTTTTCGCCGTACATGGCAAGCTTTTCCACCTTCATGCCGTGTCTCTTATACAGATC
>CAMWXP010000107.1 GCA_947178255.1 uncultured Clostridia bacterium
CATTGTAGCCGCCGTCGGAGTCGGTAATTTCAAGCGCAGTGGCAAAGTTCCACTTGGTGCTGTCGGCGTATTTTGCGAGTATGGTCGCGATGTCGTCGCTCTCGCCGTTACCGCCGCTGCCACCGTTACCGCCGCTGCCGCCGTTACCACCGCTGCCGCCGTTGCCGTCGTCTTTTTTGGATACTGTAAATGTTATGCTCTTGCTGGCGTTGCCTATTTCGAGCGTGACGGTAAACGTGCCTTCCTTGGTCGTGTCTGCCTCGCTTAAATCAAGCATTTCGTTCATAACAACTATTTGGTTGCCGCCACTGTCCGTTACGGTGAAATACTGCTTGTAATCCACGGTATCGCCTATTTGGAGATTGAGCGATTTGTCGGCGTTCACCATAATGGTGTATTCCGGATAGGTTGTGCCAGCGTTGTTATCGTTTTTGTCGCCGCAAGCGTTTAGACAAACGACTGACGCTATAATCGCGATAACAGTCAACAGCGCTACCAAATGTTTTTTGAGTTTCATTGTTTTTTCCTCGTATAAGGTATTTACAATTAAATTATACACCCTCAAAAAATTAAAAACAAGGGAAATCGATTATTAAGATGATTAGAATTTGATTAGAAAAGTTTTGTATTCGGCATGAAAACGGTTTGATTTAATGTCGTTTTTTGGTACAATAGGGTAGGAGGGCGATTGCATATGAGCGCGAACAAGCTTCTTTTGGTTGACGGCAGCAATCTTTTATTCCAAATGTTTTACGGCATGCCCGCGCGCATAGTCAATAGGCAGGGCAAGGCAGTGCACGCGACGGTGGGCTTTGTCGGCGCGCTGCTCAAAATTATCAAAATGACCGCCCCTACCCATATCGGGGTGCTGTTTGACGGTGAGCACGAAAACGCCCGCTCGGCGCTCGACGCGGAGTATAAGGCCAACCGAATAGATTACAGCACGGTGTCGGACGAGGATTGTCCGTTTACTCAGCTGCCCGATATATATGCCGCGCTCGATTATCTGGGCATAAAGTATGCGGAAACGACCGAATGCGAAACGGACGACTGGATGGCGGGCTATGCGTTGACGTACGGAAAAGATATGCAAATAGTCATATCGTCGTTTGACAGCGATTACTTTCAGCTGATAACCGACAACGTGTCAGTGTTGAGGTACCGCGGTGTAAAAACGGCAATATGCACGCCCGATTACGTAACCGAGCATTTCGGGATAAGCCCCGAGCGGTATGCCGACTTTAAGGCGCTGGCAGGCGACGGGTCGGACAACATTAAGGGCGCGTACAAGGTGGGACCTAAGACGGCGGCGGATTTGCTAAAAAGGTTCGGCACGCTGGAAAACGTGATAAACCGCGCCGAGCAAATAGAGCGCCCTAAGGTTCGGCAAGCGATAGCAAGCGCAACCGAACGCCTGCGCACCAATTACAAATTGATTAAACTGGAAAACTACTCGCCGCTGCCGTTCGGCATTGACGAGCTTGCTCACGACGGTGTACAACTGTCGTCGAGCGAGATTTTAAAGAATATCGGCATTTTGCCGTAGAAAATATAATTTTATAAGTGTGGCAGCAACGCGGTTATGTCAGCCTCCTAACGTGACGTCCTGTCGGGAGTACCAGTCGATGGCGTCTTTTAGGTGTTGCTCTTTGAAGTCCGGCCATAAATCGTCGACAATATAAAAATCGGAATACACCGTTTGAATAGGCAAAAAACCGGACAGTCTGCACATCCCGCCCCAGCGTATAACGAGGTCTATGCGCGGCACGGCGCTCGACGGCCAGCCGTTTTTCAAGTCCCATTCCCAGCCGTAATTGACCAAAAGATTTACGCGCAGCTTGTTTTTGTCGTCGGCTTTTCGTTCGGTATAGGGCAGTAGCGCGGCAGGAAAGCACGGCGAGTTTGTGTTGCCCACAACATAAACCTGCGCGCCTTCGGCTTCTATCAGATTGACAGCCTTACAACATGCGTCGGTGAATGCCGATACCTGTGCTTTCGGGCGTTTGCAGTTGTCCACGGTAAAGCCGTAGTACGTAAGCTCATTTATGCCGTAGCGTTTTGCGGCGCGAAGCAGTTCCAGTCCCGCGGGCAGGCCGTATTTATAACCGTCCTCTTTGCCTAAGCCTTTTCCGGTCGCCCAGCGCCTGTTGCCGTCGGGTATTATTCCTATATGTGTGGGAGTGCGATACATATGACTAGCCTTTGTAATAGATTAGATTGATATAATTATTTGTAAAACGCGCAAAAGTATGTAATCTGCAGTGTGCCGTTTACAAACTTTTCCGTTGACAAATGCGTTTATGCGCGACATAAACCGATATGCCCGCCGCACGGAAACGATTGACATATTTTCGAATATCTATTATAATACAAGCGAAATCACTTGCTTGCAATGGTGATTTCGCGCCGTATTTCAACAAAAAGTTGTTTTACGGAGTAAAACAGCGGCGGTAGCCGCAAGTAGCGCCAGCTACAACTTTTAATGTTATAATAGCAATGCACAAGGCAAGCAAATACTATAACAGTTTTCAGTAAAGGAGTTTTTATGAAAACACGTTCGGTACATAATCCCATTTTGGCGGTAATGATTTCGGCGCTCAGCGTGGTTATTTCCGCAATCATAGCCATATCGGTTATCACGGCGCCTCGCCGCGCGACCGCTGCTGCGGAAGCCGAGGACACTGTGCACGGTTACTACTACTCCCAGCTGAAAAACAGCAAGCTCGCAGAGCGGCTGTACAACGCGCTGTGGGATATGAACGAGGAAGGTCTTTTCGAAGAGTGTACCGAGGAATATGACTTGACGTCGGTGCTCACTCAAAGAGAGCTTGCCGATTATATT
>CAMWXP010000108.1 GCA_947178255.1 uncultured Clostridia bacterium
TATTACGTCGGGTGCTTACGCAGGCACTACTGTTGTCGGCACAAAGACGATAAGCATCGCAGTGCCGACCGTATCCGACAAGTCGTTTGCTTGGAGCAACAATAGTTATAATACGCTTACGCTTGGTAAGTCCGATGTGATCGGTTCGCTTGATAACAGTGCAAATGTTACAAGCATACAGGTAACGCCTTCCGGCGATCATGCACAATATGTAAGCATTACCTACAACGGCACGGCGGCTCCTTCAATCGCAATCGACAAGAATTGCAATATGTACTTTGCGGGTTCTTCGTCCGACGTATTGGCAATTCCCGTAAGCTATGTTGTCACGCTTGATAACGGCATGGTATATTACTGCACTTCTGCTTACCGCGTGGATGCGGTACAGGTAAATGTTTCGGCTAAAATCGGAACCGACGTTATCGACAGTACAGTTTCGATCGGCTCCGGCGAAACCGTATTGATCAGCTTGTCATGCGATGAAGGCTTTGAAGTCAATGTGACTGAGGCCACTGTAGCTGGGCAGTCGTTGACTGCGCAATACGGCGGCAACGGCGTGCGGCTCACCGCAGGCACGGTTACGTCCAATCAGGAAGCTACTGTCACTCTTGCGCTGCATATCGCCGAAAAGACGACAGAGCTTGTACTCAATGTCCAAATTCAGGCACCGCAAACGGGTGCGCAATATACTGCCGACAATGCGGAAAACGTCTTTGCAAAAAATGCGAAAAACGAATCGGCAAACGACTCTATGACGATTACGTCCCAATGGAGTAGGGCAAATGCCAATGCTTACTCGTATGCTTCGTCCATTGTGATCAAGGCCCCTGGCAATGATAAATTGTCCAAATATTTCAAATCGTTGCAGCTCAATAATAGACCTGTGGTCACAAGCTTGAACGAAAACAGTGTAACCTTGAATTTTGCACAAAACGGCGGTAAACAGTATATTGGTGATGGCTTTACCATAACGGCCAAGTATAATACTGCGAGCGCGTTCAGCCTTTCTACGATTACTGTCACTTTAACTACATATTGGAGCGACCTTTCGAATCGCCACTCAACTGACGTAGTCATTCCGTACACTGTTCGCGTAGTCGATACCGTACCCGTTACGCTTAATGCGAATACAAAGGATACGGTGTCAGTAGGCACATATACAAATCCTAAGTACAATGGTACTTACGGCACGTTGCCTGCGCCTACGCGCACAGGCTACACGTTTGGCGGTTGGTATACCGAAAGCGAAGGCGGCACCCCAATAACCGCGAGCAGCACGGTAGAACGCTATGACGCTCACACGCTGTACGCGCATTGGAATGTCAAAAAGTATAATGTTGCGTATAATGCAAACGGCGGCAACGCAATTAACACAACCAAAGAAATTACGTACGGACAAACGTACGGCGAATTGGCAACGCCCACTCGCACAGGCTACAGCTTTGTTTGCTGGAATGATAGTACGGGCAATATAATAACGGACGATACGGTTGTTAATTCCGATTTGACCAACGGAACAACAATCACGCTCACAGCGCAGTGGAGCATACAGTATTACACTGTAACACTCAATGCGGGCGAGGGCACGCTTGACGGCACTAATAAGACGATGGACGTACAGGTGCCGTACGGCGGTTCGTTCACGTTGCATAACTTGATTACGCCTACGCGCAACGGTTATCGCTTTGCCGGCTGGAACGCGTCGGGTAATACAAACAACGTTACGGGCGACGTCACGCTTACCGCACAATGGGTAAAGCAGTATACGGTCAGCTTTGACTTGAACAATGCTGAGTCTGACGAAACGTATTCCGATAGACAGTATGACGAGAACGCCGTATACGGTACGCTTCCCACGCCGGAAAATACCGCTACCAAGAACTTTAACGGCTGGTCGCTTACACAAAACGGAAGCGTAATCAACGGAACAACCGCAACGGTAACCGGAGCAAATGCTCAAATCACGTTGTATGCGCAGTGGACAACGCTTGCTACATACGAATTGTCGTTTAACACCCATACTGACGACGTTACGGCGCCGCAAGCCATAACGGTAGTCAATACGCGCACGTACGGCGAACTGCCTACGCTCACTCGCGCCCGCTATACGTTTGACGGTTGGTTTACGGAAGCAGTCGGCGGCAATGAAGTTACTTCCGCAACGGTAGTAAGTCTTACAGCAAACCAGACTTTGCACGCGCACTGGACGCAGGTGGAATGTGTCGTTACGCTCGACGCAGGCGAGGGCATTATAGGTGACGGAACCATGTATATGTTCACAGTAGGAAAGGGCGCGCAGTTCTCTACGCATCTTAACGTTATGCCTACGCGCAGCGGATATCGCTTTAACGGCTGGTGGATAAACGGAGAAGGCGAGGAAGATGATGTAAAGCAAGAAAGCGCAATAACCGTCAACGCAGATATTACGCTTACCGCTAAATGGATAAAACAGTATACCGTCAGCTTTGAGTTGAACAACGACGAGTCTACCGAAACGTACGAGAGCAGACAGTATGACGAGGATGCTGAATATGGCGAGCTTCCCACGCCGAGTGATACTGATACTAAACACTTCGAGGGCTGGGCGCTTAATGCTGACGGAACCGGCACTCCCACAGCAGTAACCGGCGAAAATGCCAATATCACGCTTTATGCCGTTTGGTCTGATAAGACTCCCGAGACTCCCGAAGAAACAATGGTCGACTAATCCTAAGTCGACTAATCCTAATATTAACCTGTAAAGGAAATTCAAATGGAAAAAATTTACACAGTAGACATTTGCGGTAGGGTGGAACACCTGCCCGTACTTCCGTTGCCTTCGG
>CAMWXP010000109.1 GCA_947178255.1 uncultured Clostridia bacterium
TCAGCATATCGGGCGCGCAGTTCGCTTCCGATTTGTTCGATCAAGCGGAAAAGGCAGGCGCGGAGTTCAAGAGTGAAGCCGTGCTGCAAATCGTTCCCGCAGAAGGGTTCACCACCGTTGTTACCGACGGCGGAAAGTATCAAGCCAAGGCAGTCATCATTGCCGCGGGCTGTGAGCATAAACGCTTGGGAGTGCAAGGCGAGGACAGGCTTACCGGCAGCGGCGTCAGCTATTGCGCGCTGTGCGACGGTGCGTTCTTTAAGGACAGGATCGTCGCGGTAGTGGGCGGCGGTAATGCCGCGTTCAGTGCGGCAATGTATCTTGCGGGTGTGGCGTCGCTTGTGTATATCGTTCACCGTCGCGACGAGTTCCGCGCCGAGCAGGCTATTGTCGAGCGCGCCAAGCGGCTTAACAATATAAGGTTTGTCACCAACGCCAAAGTGACCGAGCTTATCGGCGACGACGAGCTTACCGCGGTCAAGATGGACGTTAACGGCGCGCCGTGGAAGCTGGACGTGGACGGCTTGTTCGTGTCCATAGGTCAGCAGCCCGAAAACGCTATATTCGCGCCCGTCGAGCTTGACGAGAGCGGGTATATAATAGCTGACGAAAAGTGCCGCACTAACGTAAAGGGCATTTACGCCGCGGGCGACTGCCGCTTTAAGACCGTGCGCCAGCTTACCACCGCCGCGGCCGACGGCGCTATCGCCGTACAAACAGCGCTTAGTGAATTGTTTTAACCTACTTCTTTTGAAAAAGAAAAAACTTTATATAAAATACACAAATGGCTGCTGCATTGATTTTGCGGTAGCCGTTTTTAAAATGCTGTTTACTTTTTTCGAGCCGTGTGCTATAATCAAACATGAAAACGATTATCTACTTTAAGGGAAGAAGTTTATGAATTTGATTATCTGCGGAATAATGTCTTTGATTGCTTTGGTCGTATCGGTTATCTTGGCGATTGTGTTTAGGCATAAATTGCGCATGGCGGTTCGCGCTCTGTCCGTGGGATTTTTTATAACGATATTCATTGCCGTTTCGCCGTGCAATATAGAGAGCGGGAAATACTCGTTCGGCGTGAACCTGTTCCAAACGATTTGCGTTATGATAACGCAATCGAGTCTTAACGAAACGCTCGGCGTAATCGCGCAATACAAATCGTCATTGGCAGAAGCGTACGGCATTTACATAACGTTTTTGTACGTAATCGGCCCGATAAGCGTTGCCGGCGCAACGTTGTCGTTCTTTAAGGGCTTCGGGCGATTTGTATATTGGGTAAAATCGCTTTTTGCGGAGTCGTACATATTTTCAACGGTGAACGAGCGGTCGCTTGCCGTTTGCAAATCGATACGCGAGCGGCACCGTAAGGCGCTTGTTTTGTTCGCATTGGACGGGGAAAACGATTACGACGAAAGCCTTACGTCGCGCATAGAGGAGTTGGGCGGCATTATCGTCAAACAAGGTGCCAAGGACGTTAAACATAATCTTAGACATAAGCGGCATTATTATTTGTTGGATAAGGAAGCCCAAAACAACATCGAACAAGGGCTTGCGATAAACGACAGGTATAAGAATAAAAAAGCCGCATACGAAAAAGTCGATTTGCTTATTTATTCCGCAGGCGAAATGCCGAACATTATATTTTACAATACGCAGCATAACGTAACTATCAGGCTGTTCCGCGAAGAGGAGATTATCGCCAACGATTTGATTTTCAATTACCCGCTATATGACGGCGTGGTGGACGGCAAGCTTAACGTTTTGCTTGTCGGTTGCGGCAAAATCGGTTACGAAATTCTAAAAAAGATTATATGGTCGGGGTATTTGGGCAAAAACGTTAAAACGACAATTAACGTTATCGACAAAAACGCCAAAGCCACTGAGTCACGGCTTAAAAAAGAGTGCCCCGCACTTTTCAGTGAGTGCAAGCTCGACATAGGTTTTCACGATGCGGATATAAACGACGACAGCTTCACTCAAAAGCTTTGCGAAATCGGAACGCCCACGTACATAGTAGCTGCGTTGGGTGATGAAAAAGTCAATGCGGAAGTCTGTATATATTTGCGCCGCTACTTCGGCATAACAAACGGCTATCCGTTGTTGCACATGACTACAAATACCGAGGACTACGCAGATAAGCTCGATCTTATAAACGTATACGATTGGACTGTCGGCAAAGACCGTATTATCCGCAAGCGCGAGGACACGGAACAGAAGTTCGAAATAAAAGGCTTCGGGTCGTACGAAAGCGCTTACCGCCGGTTGAATCCTACCGAATCGAAGTTCGGAATGCGGGCGCTCGCTTGCCACTATGCAAAAATGGATACCGATTGGAACGGCGAGGGCAATTATTTGAACCCCGACGAAACGGTAGAACAGTTTGTAAGCTCGTTGTCGTATTCGTACAATCAAATAGCATTTTGCAAATACAACGCCGACCAGCTTGCGCTGTCTATCGGGTATATATTGTATACGTTGGGCTATGCCGAAAAATACGCAGGGTATTTGGAGAAAACACGCCAAAGCTTGGGTTTGCGCTCGATTGGCAGTATTCCGTTTGCGCTATACCTCGATCCCGATTACGACTTAAAAAGCGATTTGCAGTCCAACGTTGACGAATTATTAGCGCTGACTACCGAGCGGTTTAACAGGTATATGTATACGCTCGGCTGGACGAGGTTGCCCGTCGAAGAAATCAAAAACAAGTCGTTGCGAGACCAACTGCGGATGAAATATGCG
>CAMWXP010000110.1 GCA_947178255.1 uncultured Clostridia bacterium
TGTCAACGTCACACCGTCGTTTGAGCCGATCGAATTGCAAATATATTTTAACGCCGACGGCACCGACGGTTACCTGAATTACAAAAGTTTGATGAACTTCTTGGCGATGTGCGGCACGGGCTTGTTTTTATTCGAGTACAACGACGGCGTGACTGACTAATTTTGCGACGTTGTTTTGAAATCAAACAGCAAGACCGAACGCAACGACGAAGGCGTATTTTGCGAGCCGTTTATATTTGAACGGCAAACATATTGGTACGAACGCGTCGAGGAGTCTTTCGCTTTGAAAAACACGGACGCGGCGCAAACCAAATTCCCGCTCGGCTTTCCTTTCGGTTTTGTCGGGCGCGTATTCAAAAAAAAGCAACGTATCACAAACACGTTTTTTGTTGACGCACCCATAACGATCACAATTACGGGCGACATCGAAAACGACATCGACATTTACATCGAAACGACCGCAGGCGATCGCGTTGCCGAAATTGCGCTCGACTGCAACAACACCGACGGCACAACCATTGTAATTGAGCCGACGACGAAAAAAATCACCGTCACGACCGACGGTATAAGCACAAACGGGTACGGACTAACCGACAAGACAAAGCAATCGTTTTTGTATTTGCCGCAAGGTGAATACTTTATCGGCTCCAACATGGAGGACACCGACGCGGGCGCAATATCTTTCGCGGTTAAACGTTATTTATTCGATTAAGGAGGCGGCGGGCAATGTATATCGCGCTATACGACGAAAACATAAAGCACATTACAAACGTTGACAACGCGACGTACGACTTGACGCAACGCGTTTACGACAACGACTCGTACACCGCCGACGGCGTGTCCGATGTCGACGTGAACGACGCAAAAATCGCCGTCACAAACGACGACGCGGGCAACTACAAATACGCGTGCTTTGCCGATACCGTCACCCCCGACAAAAACAAGCGCACAATCAAAGGTGCCGACTTTAAGACCCTATTTGATACCGAAATATTGCTCGACTATACCGCCGAAGGCAGTTTTGACGGCAGATTGTCGGCGATCTACAACAAGGTGGCGGCGGCGGTATTCGGCGGCGTTGACGCAACGGTCGGCAAAATTCCCGTCGAAGTAATCATACCGAACGACGACACCGACACGACCCCGACGTACGGGTCGTTGCAGGGCACGTACCAAATAACAAACGCGTACAAATTTTTGAAGTGTTATTTGAAATACTACGAATACAACATCGACACCCGCTTTGACATCGTCGCGGGCAAAATCGTTTTTACGTTCGTTAAGTGCTCCCGCCGCTTGTCAATCGGTTTAAGCGATTTTATTCACGAGTTGACCACGACATCGGCGGCAACAAATAAAGCGGTTGCAACGTTAAAATACGACGTTGAAACGCCCGAAACGGACGCGGACGGCAACATAATTTATACGGACGTGCAGGCGACCGACGACAACGGTCAACCCGCGTACAATGACGACGGCACCCCGCGTTATGTCCCGAAATACAAACCCCGCCCCGATACGCTTGCAACCCGTTATTATTACCGCGACAAGGACAACAACATCGTGCAGTCGGACGCGGTCGGAAATATCGAAGGTCGGCTTTACCCCGTCAAAACAAAGATATTTGAAAGCGAATACCTTGCCGACGCACAATTCACCGCCGTGTACGAACTTGCAAACTCGCGGTACGTCGACAACATCATTATCGACAACAACAAAACCATTGACCCGATCGACTTTGCCTAGTACCCGCTTTACACGAAGGTTGACCTTTATTACGAAGGCAAACTTTACAAGACGTTGCCCATAAGTGAAAAAATAACAAAGTTGGACGCGGCGGGGCTTTCAACAAAAATCAAACTCGGTTTTAAGAAAATACTACTTACCGAAATAATCAAGGGTTAAGGAGGCAAACAATGATTAAACCCGTTACATATCAAGGCGTTTTCAATTTTGCGGCGAACTTGTACGCGCTCGAAGTCAAATCGCGCTTTATTGATCAAAGCAAAGCAAACGGCTATTACAAGGGGTACGGCACCGAACTTGCCGCAACCGTCGTCGGACAGCAAATCAAAATCGACACGGGCGCGTTTGTGGTGCAAGGGCGTATGAACGAAGTCACGTCCCCCGAAATGTTGTCGCCGCAAATTTTCGACGGCTTTGTTGGTTACGTGTGCGTCCGTATCGAAACGTGGCACCCGTCCGACACCGAAAATTGCTCGCTTGTCGTTTACGTAAACCGCACCTTCGAGGCGATCACTTTGCGGCAAGACGACGTTTATGCGGCAGACGCGGACAACGTAAACAAGGTGTACGAATTGCCGATATATTCGTTTGAAATATCGGGCACCAACATTGTCAAATTAACAAAACTTATAGGAGCGGTCGACGATTATGCAAAAATTAAAGCGATTGTTGATAATGCACTTGCGACGGCACAAACCGCCATGACGACGGCAAACGGTGCGGTCACAACGGCAAATGCGGCGAATACGAAAGCCGACAACGCGGTCACAACGGCAAATGCGGCGAATACGAAAGCCGACAACGCGGTCACAACGG